>NZ_KI421428.1:287433-295946 GCF_000472285.1 Desulfuromonas sp. TF | reverse complement strand
CCAGTTTTTGTACATTCGTATCCTCCGTATTGAGGTTACAGCGGCTGGCGCCCAGGGTTACTTGGAGTAGAGCTCGACGATGAGCCGCTCCTGGAAGACCGGAGTAGTCATCTCTTCACGTACCGGCAGGGTCTTGACCGTTCCCTTGAAAGCGACCCTGTCCAGCTCGACCCAGGATGCGACGCCACGGCGCATGACACCATCAAGAGCCTCGTTGACCCTGGCGACCTGACGGCTCTTTTCACGGAGTTCGATCACATCACCTACCCTCACCAGGAAGGAGGGAATGTTGACCTTGCGTCCATTGATCAAAAAATGTCCCTGACGTACCAGCAGACGTGCCTCATTGCGCGAGGTAGCGAAGCCGAGGCGATAGACCATGCTATCGAGACGGCGCTCGAGAAGGATAAGCAGGTTCTCGCCGGTGACTCCCTTCATCCGGTCGGCCTCGGAGAAATAGGAGCGGAACTGGCGCTCAAGCAGTCCGTAGGTCCGCTTTACCCGCTGTTTCTCTCGCAGCTGCGTACCGTAATCGGATACTTTGATTCGCCCCTGTCCGTGCTGACCGGGAGCATAATTGCGGCGCTCGACGGCGCATTTATCAGTATGGCACCTGTCCCCTTTGAGGAACAGCTTCATATTTTCCCTTCTGCACAGGCGGCAGACGGGTCCAGTGTATCTAGCCAACGTTCGTCCTCCTTATATCGTTAGACTCTTCTGCGCTTGGGGGGACGGCATCCATTATGGGGAATGGGCGTAACGTCCTTGATCAGCGTGATGTTGAGGCCGGCTGCCGAGATGGCTCGCAGGGCGGATTCGCGCCCGGCACCGGGGCCCTTGACCCGGACCTCGACATTGCGCATGCCGTGCTCCTGAGCCTTCTTGGCAGCCATTTCAGCAGCCATCTGGGCAGCGAACGGGGTGCTCTTACGGGAGCCCTTGAACCCTTGACCGCCTGCGGTGGCCCAGGAGATCACATTGCCGACGACATCCGTAATGGTCACTATGGTGTTGTTGAAGGTCGCCTGAATGTGGGCCACTCCGGCAGAGATGTTCTTCTTTTCGACCTTTTTTCTGACTACTTTCTTGCCTGGCTTAGCCATCATTCCTCCAATTATTTCTTCTTGCCAGCCACGGTCTTACGAGGACCCTTTCGGGTGCGGGCATTGGTTTTTGTTTTCTGTCCCCGCACGGGAAGACCCCGGCGATGGCGCAGGCCACGATAGCAGCCAAGATCCATGAGTCGTTTAATATTGGTGGAAATCTCGCGTCGCAGATCGCCCTCGACTTTATGTTCCCGGTCAAGAATCTCACGGATCTTGGCGACTTCCGCCTCGGTCAGATTATCTGAACGGGTATCAAGGTCCACCCCGGCCTTGGCAAGAATCTCCCGGGATGCGGAGCGTCCGAGACCGTAAATATAGGTGAGAGCCACCTCGATCCGTTTATTTCTCGGTAAGTCAATACCAGCTATACGTGCCAATGTCTTATCCTCCTAATCCCGTTAACCCTGTCTCTGCTTATGTTTAGGATTCTCGCAGATGACTCTGACGATTCCCTTGCGTTTGATAACCTTGCATTTGTCGCAGATGGTCTTGACCGAAGCGCGAACTTTCATAACTCGTTCCTTTACTCGTTGCGAATAGCTACTATCTTAAATACAAAAAACCAGCCTCTGGCTAAATCCATGCCAGCCAGTCTGGCAAACTGTTAGACCGCTGTGAGAATCTGCGGCCCTTCTTCCGTAATCGCCACCGTGTGCTCGAAATGAGCCGAAGGCCTACCATCGATAGTAACGGCCGTCCAGCCGTCGTCAAGGATCTTTACCCCGGAAGCACCGGCATTGATCATCGGCTCGATGGCCAGCGTCATTCCGGCCTTGAGCCTTGGACCCTGTCCGGGGGGACCGAAGTTTGGAATCTGGGGGGCTTCATGCAGTTGGCGCCCGATGCCGTGTCCGACGAATTCCCGCACGACACTGAATCCTTCCCCCTCGACATAGGATTGCACCGCATGCGATATGTCAGAGAGACGGTTGCCCGCGACGGCGGCGGCAATGCCCAGTTCCAGAGATCGTTCGGTCACCTGCAGCAGCAGGCTTTTCTCCTGATCTATCCTGCCGACAGGGATGGTGATAGCGGAATCACCGTAAAACCCTCCATAGACCACCCCGAAGTCGATACTCAGAATGTCCCCCTCTTTCAGGGGCATTTCGTCGGCAAAGCCATGGACGACCTGCTCGTTCGGCGAAGCGCAAATCGTAAAAGGGAATCCGCCGTATCCCTTGAAAGCCGGTTGTGCCTTGCGTTTTCTGCATTCAGATTCCGCCAGCCGGTCAAGTTCTCCGGTGGTGACTCCCGGCGCCACTTTCTCCCGAAGAAGCTGGAGGATTTCGGCAACCATCCTGCCGGCCACCCGCATCTGCTCAATCTCGGCGCGGGACTTTAAGACAATCACCTCAAGCGGCCTGAAGATGGCTCAGGATTTTCTCCTGGACCGTACCGATCTCCTGCATACCGTCAACGGGAAGGAGGAGATCTTCATTGCGATAGTACGCGGCCAGCGGCGAGGTCTGGGCATGATAGACTTCTAGCCGTTTGCGGATCGTCTCTTCGCTGTCATCATCTCGCTGAAACAGTTCGCCGCCACAAGCGTCACATCGTCCTGCTTCCCGGGGAGGATCGAACTTTACATGGTACCCCTGGCCGCATTCCCGGCAGGTGCGCCGCCCAGTAAGGCGCTCCACCAGAGCCTCGGTATCGACCTCAAGGGAAATCACCGCGTCCAGATCCTTGCCCAGGGAGTGAAGAGTTTCCTTGAGAGCATCGGCTTGGGCAACGGTCCGGGGAAAGCCGTCGAGAATGAACCCTGCGGCGCAGTCCTGATTCTGCAGACGTTCCCGAACGATCCCGATAACGACGTCATCCGGAACCAGCCCCCCCGCATCCATAAAGGACTTGGCTTTGACTCCCATGGGAGTCCGATCCTTGACCGCAGCTCGCAGAATATCACCGGTTGAGATCTGCGGAATATCGAATCGCTCGGTCAGCATCTTCGCCTGAGTACCCTTTCCAGCGCCGGGAGGGCCAAGGAGAATGAGTTTCATCGCTTATTCCTTATCTTCCTATCCGTGACGACCCTTGAGGGTGACGCCTTGCATGAATCCCTCGTACGAACGGGAAATCAGGTGTGCTTCGATTTGTGAAGCGGTATCGAGGCCTACCCCAACCACAATGAGCAACGATGTCCCGCCGAAATAAAACGGGACATTGAACTGACCGATCATGATCGTAGGCAACACGCAGACGAGAGATACGTAGATGGCCCCGGCAAAAGTGAGGCGACTGAGGACGGTATCGAGGTACTCGGCCGTTGCCTTGCCCGGACGGATCCCAGGAATATACCCACCCTGCTTTTTGACATTATCTGCAACATCGACAGGGTTGAAGGTGATAGCCGTGTAGAAGTAGCAGAAGAAGACGATAAATGCAACGAAAAAAACGTTGTACAGCCAATGGGTGGGTACCATCATGGAGGCTACCGTCTGAACCCATGGGATATCGACCAGATTGGCCACCGTCGCAGGGAACATGATGATGGAACTGGCGAAGATCGGCGGGATAACCCCACTCATATTGATCTTGAGAGGAAGGTGGCTGGTCTGCCCGCCGTAGTTGCGCATCCCTACAACCCGCTTGGCATAGTGAATTGGAACCCGTCGTTGACCCCGCTCCATAAAAATGATGGCGGCGATAACCGCGACCATGAGTAGAAGGATGAAGAGCATCACCACCGGAGACAGAGCGCCGGTCTGCAGCAGGCGAATCGAATTGACCAGGGCCGACGGAACCATGGCGACGATACCGGCAAAAATGATCAGGGAAATGCCGTTGCCTATTCCGCGCTCGGTGATCTGCTCTCCCAGCCACATGATGAATGCGGTTCCGGCGGTAAGAGTGATCACGGTCAGAATAATGAATCCGAATCCCTGGTCCGGAACGACCAGTTCACCGGCGGGACCACGCATGGTCTGAAGTCCGACGGCAATGCCGGCGCCCTGAATGACCGCCAGCACAATGGTGCCATAGCGGGTCCATTTGGTGATCGTCTTGCGCCCCTGTTCGCCCTCCTTCGCCATACGCTCGACCGGCTCGAAAACCACGGTCAGCAGCTGCAGGATAATGGAGGCGCTGATGTACGGCATGATCCCCAGGGCAAACACCGTCATGCGCTCAAGAGCACCGCCCGTAAAGGCGCTGACCAGACCGAGCAGGGTCCCTTGGGTCCCCTCGAAAAACTTGGCTAGGACCTGAGCGTCGACACCGGGAGTCGGGATGTGACAGCCGACCCGATAAACTGCGAGCATACCGAGCGTGAAGAGGATTCGGCGACGCAGTTCAGGGATATTGAAGATATTCTGGATGCTCGCAAACACCTTAGATGACCTCGGCTTTACCGCCGGCCGCCTCAATGCGTTCCTGGGCCGACTTGCTGAATTTATGGGCTTTGACCGTCAGGGCCTTGGTGAGTTCGCCGTCACCCAGAATCTTGATGCCGTCGCCCACCTTCTTGACCAGCCCAGCCTGCCCGAGAGCCGCCATATCGACGACACTGCCGGCTTCGAACAGTTCAAGGTCGTGCAGGTTGACCAAGGCATAGACTTTCTTGTTGAGAGAGGTGAACCCACGCTTGGGCAGACGTCGCTGCAGGGGCATCTGGCCGCCTTCGAAGCCGGCTTTGATGCCGCCGCCGCTTCGGGCGTTCTGACCTTTATGCCCCTTGCCGGCGGTCTTGCCGGTGCCGGAGCCAGCGCCGCGACCGATGCGCTTTCTGTTTTTGGTCGAACCGATTGCCGGTTTTAAATTGCTCAGATCCATGTCTCTATTCCTTACTGATCAGTCCTCGACTGAAACCATATGGGCAACTTTGCGCACCATCCCGCGAATCTCCGGAGTGTCCGGAAGAACCACGGTCTTGTTGAGCCTGGTCAGGCGCAAGCCTTTGAGCACCCGGGTAAAATATTCATTGCGGCCGATGCCGCTTTTCTTCAGTGTAACCTTGATTTGTCCGGCCATGACCTTCTCCTTAACGGCGCTTTCCTACTCGGCAACGCTGAGACCGCGGCGCGCCATGATCTCTTCGGCGCTCTTGAGCTGAGAAAGAGCGTTGACGGTCGCCTTTACCACGTTGTGCGGATTGTTGGACCCGAGGCATTTCGAGAGGATATCCCCTACTCCAGCAACCTCGAGAACGGCGCGCGCCGCTCCGCCGGCAATAACACCGGTACCTTCAGAGGCGGATTTCAACAAAACCTTGCCGGCCCCGAATTTGCCCACCACATCGAAAGGAATGGTGCGCCCTTTGAGGGGGACACGGATCAGGTTCTTCTTGGCCTGCTCCACCCCCTTGCGAATCGCCTCGGGGACCTCCTTGGCCTTACCGAGACCGTATCCGACATGACCCTGCCCGTCGCCAACCACCACCAGAGCGGAAAAGCTGAAACGGCGGCCACCTTTGACGACCTTGGCACAACGATTGATATGGATAACCCGGTCGGTCAAGTCCAACTGATTGGGATCGAAGCGAAGCAAAGACTCCTCCTTTACCTAAAAAGCAAGGCCGGCTTCACGGGCAGCGTCGGCAAGAGCCTTCACGCGGCCGTGATACAGGAAACCGTTGCGGTCAAAGACCACCTGCTTGATGTTCTGTTCCAGGGCTTTTTTTGCGATAGCAGCCCCGACCGCCTTGGCGGCATCCACATTGCCAGTATACTTCTGTCCTTCAGCCACTTCTTTGGCGATGGTCGAGGTGGCGACAAGAGTCCTGCCGGTGCCATCCTCTATAATCTGGGCATATATGTGTTTGGCGCTGCGGAAAACACAGAGCCGGGGGCATTCACCGGACCCGCGCACCTTGCGCCGAACCCGCACCTGCCGCTTTACGCGCGCCTCACGCCTAGCTTTTGCGACACTCACAGTCATTCTCCTTGGCGATCATTCACTTATTTCTTACCGGTTTTGCCCGCCTTGCGGACAATCCGTTCACCAGCAAACTTGATCCCTTTGCCTTTGTAGGGCTCAGGCTCGCGGAAGGAGCGGATCTTGGCCGCAGTGGCTCCAACGAGTTCCTTATCGATCCCCTTGACGGTGATCTTGGTCTGCTTCTCCACCTCGGCACTGATCCCCTTGGGCAGAGGATACTCAACCGGATGCGAATAGCCCAGGGCAAGGTTCAGAACTTCACCTTTGAGCTCAGCACGGTAACCGACACCGTTGATCTCCAGCACCCTCTCAAATCCCTTGGTGACGCCTTCCACCATGTTGGCCACGAGAGTGCGGGTTAATCCTTGCAGAGCTGTACCGGTGCCGTTGCCCATTGGCTGAACGAGCACCTTATCAGCCTCGACGGCGATATTGACCTGGTCGGTCAGCACCCGGCTTAAATTCCCTTTGGGTCCCTGCACGCTGATGGTCGTTCCAGTCAGGGCCACTTTGACCCCGGAGGGGATCGCAATGGGCTTTTTCCCGATTCTTGACATCGTTTTAAACTCCTTCAGCAGGGATCCTTACCATAGGGTGCAGAGAACTTCTCCGCCCAACTGCGCCTCACGGGCTGCCGCATCGGGCAAAAGCCCCTTCGAGGTCGAGAGGATAGCACACCCAAGGCCGTTCTTGACCATGGGTATTTCATCCTTGCCTACATAGATGCGCCGTCCGGGAGTCGACACCCGCTTGATTTCGTGGATCACGTGCTGGTTATCATTATCGAATTTAAGATAGATCCGCAGCACGCCCTGCTTATCGTCGCTAACGGTCTTGAAATTCTTGATATAGCCGAGATCCTTCAGCACCGTGGCCAGTGCCACTTTGAGGTTGGACGACGGGATGTCCAGCTTCTGGTGCTTCGCCAGCCCCGCATTGCGGATGCGAGTCAGCATGTCCGCGATAGGATCAGTCATTGCCATGGATGCAGCTCCTCTTTCTCTTTACCAGCTTGACTTAATCACGCCGGGAAGTTTTCCTTCCGACGCAAGTTTGCGCAGGCAGATCCGACACATGTTAAACTTACGGTAGTAGGCACGGGGACGACCACAGAGGGGACAGCGATTGTACTCCCTGACTCCGAACTTCATCGGACGCGTCGCCTTGATCATCATAGATTTCTTTGCCACAGTTCTCCTCCGCTATCCTTCCGACTCTGTCTATTTTCTGAACGGCATTCCGAGTGCAGCCAAAAGGGCGCGCCCTTCTTCATCGGTCCTGGCCGAGGTGACGATCGTCACATTCAGTCCCTTGACCTTGTCGATCTTGTCGAGATCGATTTCCGGAAAAATGAGCTGCTCCCGGATCCCCAGGGTGTAATTGCCGCGGCCGTCGAAAGCCTTCGGCGAGATCCCCTTGAAGTCACGCACGCGGGGAAGAGCGACATTGATCAGACGGTCCAGAAACTCATAGGCACGGTTCCGGCGCAGGGTGACCATGCAACCAATGGGCATGCCTTCTCTGAGTTTGAAGCTCGCGATGGAATTCTTCGCCTTGGTAATCACGGCCTTCTGACCGGTTATTTTCCCAAGCTCCTCCACGGCCGATTCCAGCACCTTGATATTCTGAATGGCCTCCCCGAGGCCCATATTGATGGTGACCTTCTCCACCCGGGGAACCTCCATCACGTTTTTAAGCTGCAGGTCCTTCATGAGTTGGGGAGCCAACTCGGCCCGGTATGTTTCTTTAAGTCTGGCCATGGAAATTCTCCGTTATTTGTCCAGGATCTCGTTGCATTTCTTGCAGAAGCGGGCCTTGCTGCCGTCCTCCAGCGTCCGGACTCCGGTACGGGTCGGCTTGTTGCAGGAGCCGCACAGCAGCAGGACATTGGAGGCGGCCAGGGGGGCCTCCTTCTCAATGATGCCTCCTTCCGAGTTGGCGCGGGTAGGCCGGGAATGTCGCTTCACCACATTGAGGTTCTCGACCACAATCCGTCCCTTTTCAGGAAAAACCTTGGTGACCTTCCCCGACTTGCCCTTTGCCTTGCCGGCTATAACCATCACCACGTCATTTTTTTTGACATGAAGTTTTTTTGCCGCCATGTTCTTATCTCCCAATGACTATGATTAAAGGACCTCGGGCGCCAGCGACACGATCTTCATGAAACGGCGAGCGCGAAGTTCGCGGGCGACAGGTCCGAAGATCCGGGTCCCGACAGGCTCCCCGGCGGCGGTGACCACCACGGCGGAGTTTTTGTCGAAACGGATGTACGTTCCGTCGGGGCGGGGCACCTCCTTGGCCGTTCTGACGATAACGGCGCGCACCACATCGCCCTTCTTCACCTTGGAATTGGGCATGGCCTCCTTGACGGAGCAGATGATGATGTCACCAAGGCCGGCGTACTTTCGCTTGGAGCCACCGAGCACCTTGATACAGCAGAGTTTCCGGGCTCCGGAGTTGTCTGCGACATCAAGCATCGTCTGCATCTGAATCATGACTTGTATCTCCTAAACGGTTACGTTCTTTTCAATG
>NZ_KI421428.1:267265-287359 GCF_000472285.1 Desulfuromonas sp. TF | reverse complement strand
GTCACGGGACAGCGGTCTGGTCTCCACGATGAGAACCTTGTCGCCGGCGGCGCAGGTGTTCTGCTCGTCATGCGCCTTGTACCGCTCGCGGCGCTTGATGTATTTTTTGTAGACGGGATGCTTGACCAGGTGATCGACCTTGACCACGACGGTCTTGTCCATCTTGTCACTGACCACAACCCCGACCAGGGTTTTCCTTTTTCCACGCTCAGTCGTCATATCTGTCCTCGTCAATCCTCGTTATCCCTGCTTCTGCCGGAGCACGGTTTTGACCCGCGCCAGGTCTTTTTTGACCTCGGGGATCCGGGCGGTGTTTTCCAGGTGCCCGGTGTGCAGCTGGAATCTCAGATTGAACAGCTCCTGGTTCAATTCCTGGTTCTTCTTCTCCAGATCAGCGACGCTGAGGTCTCTGAGCTCATTACCCTTCATGGGCCAACTCCTCCCTAATCACGAACTTGGTTTTCATGGGGAGCTTATGGGCGGCAAGCCGGAAGGCCTCACGGGCGTCGTCCTCGGCCACCCCCTGCATTTCGTACAGCATCACCCCGGGCCGAATCACGGCGACCCAGCTGTCCGGAGACCCTTTGCCCTTCCCCATACGGGTTTCGGCGGGTTTCTTGGTCAAGGACTTATCGGGAAAAACGCGGATCCAGATCTTGCCACCCCTTTTGACGTAGCGAGTCATGGCCCGGCGTGCCGCCTCGATCTGACGAGCCGAAAGCCAGCCGCACTCGGTCGCCTGAAGACCGAAGTCGCCGAAGTTTAGTTCGGTTCCTCCGCAGGCGGCACCGGTCATGCGACCCTTGAATTGTTTTCTATGCTTAACCTTCTTGGGCATTAACATAACAGCTTACTCCTATCCCGGTCTCTTTACTTCCCTTGCGTGAGAACTTCGCCCTTGAAGATAAGAACCTTAACCCCGATGATACCGTAGGTGGTCTTCGCCTCGGCGTAGCCGTAATCGATATCGGCCCGCAGAGTGTGCAGAGGCACCCGGCCTTCCCGGTACCATTCCGTACGGCTCATCTCGGCCCCGCCGAGGCGGCCGGCGCAATTGATCTTGATCCCCTGGGCGCCGAACTTTAGCGCCTGGCTGACGCTCTTCTTCATTGCTCGGCGGAAGGCAACCCTGCGCTCCAGCTGCAGAGCAACATTCTCCGCTACCAGCTGGGCATCGACTTCGGGCTTGCGAACTTCCTGAATGTTGATGAATACCTCTTTATCGGTGAGTTTGGCCAGTTCCTTCTTGAGGGCTTCAACCTCGGAACCCTTCTTCCCGATAATGATCCCGGGGCGGGCGGCGAAAATATTGATCTTGGCCTTGCTGGCCGCGCGCTCCATCTCGATCTTGGAAATCCCGGCGTGGTACAGCCGCTTCTTGAGGTAGTTACGAAGTTTAATGTCCTCGTGGAGCAGCTTGGCGTAATCGGCTTCCGCATACCACTTGGAATCCCAGGTCTTGATGACCCCTAAACGAAATCCTATCGGATGTACTTTCTGGCCCAAACTATCACCTCCTCAACAGCTGATTTATTTTTCGTCAAGAACGACGGTAATGTGACTGGTCGGTTTTCGGATCCGGGTGGCACGACCTTGTGCACGGGGAAGAAAGCGCTTCAGCGCCGGACCCTGATCGACATTGATCGTTTTCACAAAGAGCCGGTCGACGTCAGAAATCCCCTTCTGCTCTGCATTGGCGACCGCGGAGCTTACCAGTTTAGACACAACGGCTGCGGCTTTCTGAGGAGAGAACTTGAGGATGTTAAGAGCATCCTGTACTCCCTTGCCGCGCACCATGTCCACGACAAGGCGGGTCTTCTGAGGGGAGAGGCGCGCATATCTCAATTTGGCTCTGGCTTCCATGAACTTTACTCCTTAAGCAGAATCGCTCTACCTTTTCTTCTTCTTATCGGACCCATGCCCGTAATAGGTGCGGGTCGGCGCAAATTCACCCAGTTTATGCCCCACCATGTTCTCGGTAACGAAGACCGGAATGAACTTCTTGCCATTGTGCACGGCAAAGGTGTGTCCGACAAATTCGGGTATGATTGTGGAACGACGTGACCAGGTCTTGATCACCCTCTTGGAGCTTGCGCCCCCTTCCACGTCTACCTTGCGAAGCAGGTTTTCTTCGATATACGGCCCTTTTTTAATCGATCTAGCCACTGCCGTCTCCTCTTTTTAAACGAATTTATTTGGTTCGCCGACGGACGATGAAGCGGTCGGTCCGTTTGTTCGACCGAGTCCGATAGCCCTTGGTGGGAACACCCCACGGAGTGACCGGATGGCGACCACCGGAGCTCTTGCCTTCGCCACCGCCATGGGGATGATCGACGGGGTTCATAGCGACACCTCGGCTTTGGGGACGCTTGCCGAGCCAGCGATTGCGGCCGGCCTTGCCGATCTTTACATTTTCGTGATCGGCGTTGCCCACCTGACCTACTGTTGCGCAGCAGTCTTGAAGAACCAGGCGAACCTCGCCGGAAGGAAGCTTGAGCTGTGCGTACTTGCCTTCCTTGGCGGCGATCATGGCATACGTTCCCGCGCTGCGAGCCAGCTGTCCACCTTTGCCGACCTTGAGCTCGACATTGTGAACCCAGGTGCCCAAAGGGATCGAGCGAATCGACAGAGCATTGCCGGGCTTGATATCGGCCTGCTCGCTGGCAACGACCGTATCGCCTACCTGAACTCCGACCGGCGCCAGGATATACCGCTTCTCACCGTCGGAAAAATTAAGCAGAGCGATCCGGGCCGAACGGTTAGGATCGTATTCGATGGAAACGATCCGCGCGGGAATCTCTTTTTTGTCCCGCTTAAAATCGATGATTCTGTACTTGCGTTTATGGCCGCCCCCGCTGTGACGCTGGGTAATCCGCCCTTTGTTGTTGCGGCCGCCGGTGCCCTTCAGGGGCGCGACAAGGGACTTCTCGGGAATGGATGTCGTAACCTCCTCGTAGGTGGAGGAGCTCATGTTACGACGACCCGGCGAGGTCGGCTTGAACTTTTTGATCGCCATTATGGTAACTCCGTATCGCTTGATTACAGTCCGTTAGACACCAAAGAAATCGATATCGCTGCCCTCGGCAAGGGTCACGTAAGCCTTTTTCCAGTTGGAGCGTTTACCGAACTGGCGTCCGACCCGCTTCTTCTTGCCAGCGACCAAGGCGGTATTGACGTCAACGACTTTTACGTCGAACGCCTTTTCCACCGCCTGCTTAATCTCGATCTTGTTGGCGTCCAGGGCAACCTCGAAGGCCACGACCTGAGCGGCCTCTTTCAGCAGACTGGTTTTTTCTGTGATCAGCGGTTTCTTGATGATCTGATGCAGCGGCTTCATTACGCTAACGCTCCTTCCAACTGGGACACGGCACCCTCAGTGAGCACCAGAGTGCGGTGCTTCATCACGTCATAGACGTTCACCCCTTCGGCACGCAGCACCTTGACATGAGGGAGGTTGCGTGCGGACAGCTCAACATTGGGGTTGGTCCCGTCAATGACAACCAGGACATTCGCCAGGTCGAAGCGCTTGAGGATCTCATTGAATGCTTTGGTGCTGATCTTGTCGAGCTCCAGGGCATTGAGCACCGTCAGTTTGTCTTCCTTGAAGCGAGCTGACAGGGCGCTTCGAAGAGCCGCCTTCTTGACCTTGCGATTCAGCTTGAAATTGTAGTCGCGAGGGTTAGGACCGAAAGCTGCTCCGCCGCCCACAAAGTGGGGAGCCCGGATGGTGCCCTGGCGGGCATTGCCCGTGCCCTTCTGCTTATAAGGCTTCTTCCCGCCTCCGGAAACCTCGCTGCGATTCTTGGAATCGGCGGTTCCCTGGCGGCGCGCCGCCAGCTGGTAACGCACCATATCGTGGATCAGGTAGCCTTTGACATCGTCATTGAAAACGGCGTCGGCAACCTCCCGCTCGGAGACCTGATTCCTGTTTATGTCGTAAACTGCTATCTTAGCCATGGTTTTTCTCCCAAATCCTCTTGTTGGTCGGGGCTACTGCTTGGCCTTGATCCCCTTGCGAATCATCACCAGACCGTTTTTCGGGCCGGGAACGGCCCCTCTGAGCAGGATCAGGTTCTGCTCGGGACGGATCTCGACCACTTTAAGGTTCTGGGTGGTCACCCGCTCGTTGCCCATCTGCCCGGCCATTTTCTTCCCCTTGAACACCCGGGAGGGCCAGGCGCTGCATCCAATGGAGCCCGGAGCGCGGTGAAACTTGGAACCATGGGTGGAGCGGCCGCCGGAGAAATTCCAGCGCTTGATAACTCCCTGGAATCCTTTCCCCTTGCTGGTTCCGGTAACATCGACGATGTCGCCGGGGGTGAATACGCTACCGCAGACGATTTCATCGCCGACATTGTATTCATCCACGTTATCGGCCGTGAACTCCCGCAGGTGGTCGAAGGCGCCCTGCCCGACTTTTTTGAAATGTCCCATGGCGGGCTTGTTCGTCCGATGTGCTTTTCTAGCTCCAAATCCTACCTGCAGGGCGTTGTAGCCATCGGTCTCCACAGTCTTCTTCTGCAGGACCACGCAGGGGCCGGCTTCGACAACCGTCACCGGGATGCGTTTTCCGTCCACAGCGAAGATCTGGGTCATCCCCAGCTTCTTACCCAAGATACCCTTTATCATTGCACGTACCCTTACCTTCAGATATGAATGAACTCTTAAAGCTTGATTTCCACATCGACGCCGGCGGAAAGGTCGAGCTTCATCAAAGCATCAACCGTCTGCTGCGTCGGTTCAAGGATATCCAGCAGACGCTTATGCGTACGCATTTCGAACTGCTCACGACTCTTCTTGTCGACGTGGGGCCCACGAAGCACGCAGTATTTATTTATGATCGTAGGCAAAGGGACAGGCCCGGCAATCCGAGCACCGGTACGCTTAGCCGTGTCGACGATCTCATTGACCGAGAGATCGAGCAGTTTATGATCATAGGCCTTCAAACGGATTCTGATTTTCTGGTTCTGCATCTGAATATCCTCTACTCGATGATATCGCTGACGACGCCGGCGCCGACGGTGCGGCCGCCTTCACGGATGGCGAAACGGAGTTCCTTGTCCATGGCGATCGGAGTGATCAGGTTGACGACCATGGCGATGTTGTCGCCGGGCATAACCATTTCGGTCCCTTCGGGAAGCTCCACGATTCCGGTCACGTCCGTGGTCCGGAAGTAGAACTGCGGACGGTATCCCTTGAAGAACGGGGTGTGGCGACCGCCCTCTTCCTTGGTCAGGATGTAGGCCTCGGCCTTGAACTTGGTGTGCGGGGTGATGCTGCCGGGCTTGGACAGAACCTGTCCGCGCTCGATGTCCTCGCGCTTGACGCCGCGCAGCAGCACACCGACGTTGTCGCCGGCCTGACCCTGATCCAGAAGCTTGCGGAACATCTCGACGCCGGTGACCACGGTCTTGGCTGTCGCCTTCATTCCGACGATCTCGACCTCTTCGCCGACCTTGACGATGCCGCGCTCGACGCGGCCGGTGGCGACGGTGCCGCGGCCGGAGATGGAGAAGACGTCCTCGACGGGCATCAGGAAGGGGCGATCCACGGCCCGCTCGGGCTGCGGAATGTAGCTGTCGACGGCGGCCATCAGCTCCAGCACCTTGTTCTTGCCGATCTCGTCGTCACGACCTTCGAGAGCGGCCAGGGCGCTGCCGGCGATGATGGGAATGTCGTCGCCGGGAAAATCGTAGGAGGAGAGCAGCTCGCGAACCTCGAGCTCCACCAACTCCATCAACTCTTCGTCATCAACCATGTCGGCCTTGTTGAGGAACACGACCATGGCGGGAACGCCGACCTGACGGGCAAGCAGGATGTGCTCACGGGTCTGGGGCATGGGACCGTCGGCGGCGGAAACCACCAGGATGGCTCCGTCCATCTGAGCCGCGCCGGTGATCATGTTCTTGACATAGTCGGCATGACCGGGGCAGTCGACGTGGGCGTAGTGCCGGTTGGTGGTCTCATACTCGACGTGGGCGGTGGCGATGGTGATGCCGCGCTCGCGCTCCTCGGGAGCGTTGTCGATCTGGTCGAAGGCCTTGAACACGGCCCCGCCCTGCTCAGCAAGCACCTTGGTGATGGCGGCCGTCAAAGTGGTCTTACCGTGGTCAACGTGACCGATAGTCCCGATGTTGCAATGGGGCTTGGTTCTTTCAAATTTGGCTTTGGACATGGGGAAAGCTCTCCTTAACTAGCCTTTAACCTTGGCGATGACTTCGTCGGCGATAGCTTTAGGCACCTGCTCATAGTGGTCGAACACCATGGTATAGGTCGCACGACCCTGGGTGGCGCTGCGCACATCCGTGGCATAGCCGAACATGTTCGCCAGGGGGACATGGGAATTGATGACCTGGGCGCCGCCCCGGCTCTCCATCCCCATGATCTTGCCGCGGCGGCTGTTGAGATCGCCGATCACGTCGCCCATATATTCTTCCGGCACCACGACCTCGACGGCCATCATCGGCTCCAGGAGAACCGGGCCGGCCTTGGCCGCGCCTTCCTTGAAACCCATGGACCCGGCGATCTTGAACGCCATCTCCGAAGAGTCGACATCGTGATAGGAGCCATCGAAACAAGTGACCTTGACATCGACGATGGGGAATCCTGCGAGAACCCCGTTCTGCGAAGCCTCTTCGGCTCCTTTGCCCACGGCCGGGATGTATTCCTTAGGGATGACACCACCCTTGATCGCATCGACAAACTCAAAGCCGGCGCCGGCCTCCTGCGGCTCGATGCGCAGCCAGCAGTCACCGTACTGCCCGCGACCGCCGGACTGACGGACGAATTTGCCCTGAACTTCCACTTTCTTGGTGAGGGACTCGCGATAGGCAACCTGGGGAGCTCCCACATTGGCCGCCACTTTGAACTCGCGCATCATGCGGTCGATGATGATTTCGAGATGCAGTTCCCCCATCCCGGAAAGAATCGTCTGACCGGTTTCCTCATCGGTACGCACCCGCAGAGAGGGATCCTCCTGCAGTAGCTTACCCAGCGCCACTCCCATCTTTTCCTGATCGCTCTTGGTCTTTGGCTCGACGGCGATGTGAATGACAGGCTCGGGAAAATCCATGGCCTCTAGCAGGCAGGGTTTCTTATCGTCGCAGAGAGTGTCGCCGGTGGTGGTGTACTTCAATCCGACAGCCGCAGCGATGTCTCCGGAGTAGACCTGCTTGATCTCTTCACGCTTGTTGGCGTGCATCTTGAGCAGGCGACCGAAACGCTCTTTCTTGTCCTTGGTGGAATTGAGAACGGAGGCGCCGGATTCGGCAAACCCGGAGTAGACACGGAAAAAGGTCAGCTGCCCGACAAAGGGGTCGGTCATGATTTTGAAGGCGAGAGCGGCAAAAGGCCCGCTATCGTCGGCAGGACGGGTCAACTCCTCTTCCTTGCCGGGCACTATGCCGCGGATGGCGGGAACATCGAGAGGTGAAGGCATGTAGTCGACGACGGCGTCGAGCAGATGCTGCACTCCCTTGTTCTTGAATGCGGAACCGCAGAGAACGGGATTAATATGCAGATCAGTAGTCGCCTTGCGAATGCCGGCCTTGATCTCGGCGGTGGTCAACTCCTCGCCGACGAGATATTTGTTCATCAATGTGTCGTCGTGGGAACAGATCTCCTCGATCATGGCTTCCCTGGCTGCCTGGGCAGCGTCCACCATGTCGGAAGGTATATCGATCACCTCGAACTTGGCCCCGAGAGACTCATCGTCCCAGACGACCGCCTTCATCTCGACCAGATCGATGACACCCTTGAAGTTTTCTTCTTTACCAATAGGGAGCTGGATGGGGACGGGATTGGCCCCAAGACGGTCCTTCATCATCTGCACGCCACGATTGAAATCGGCGCCGATGCGGTCCATCTTGTTGATGAATGCGATGCGGGGGACCCCGTACTTGTCCGCCTGACGCCAGACGGTCTCGGACTGAGGCTCGACGCCGCCAACGGAACAGAAGACAGCGACGGAGCCGTCAAGAACCTTCAGTGAACGCTCTACCTCGATGGTGAAATCGACGTGTCCGGGAGTATCGATGATATTGACGCGGTGATCCTTCCAGAAACAGGTTGTGGCAGCGGAAGTGATGGTAATTCCGCGCTCCTGCTCCTGAGCCATCCAGTCCATGGTGGCGGCGCCGTCATGGACTTCACCGATCTTATGAGAAATGCCCGTGTAATAGAGAATACGCTCGGTCGTGGTGGTTTTGCCGGCATCTATGTGGGCCATGATCCCGATGTTACGGGTTTTTGCAAGAGGTACTAAGCGTGCCACAGCGTTGCTTCCTTCCAGAGAGTAATCCGTTGCTTACCAGCGGTAATGCGCAAAGGCCTTGTTCGCCTCGGCCATGCGGTGGGTGTCTTCCTTCTTCTTCACCGAGGAGCCCCGATTGTTCGCGGCATCCAGCAACTCACCGGCCAAGCGCTCCCGCATAGTTTTCTCGCCGCGCCCACGAGCATAGGTGATGATCCAGCGGATAGCCAGGGCATTGCGCCGATCGGCACGGACCTCAACGGGAACCTGGTAGGTGGAACCACCGACCCGGCGGGACTTGACCTCCAGCATCGGCCGCACGTTCTCAATCGCCTTCTTGAATGCCTCCAGAGGCTCCTCGCTGCCGCGCGAGGCCATCAGATCAAACGCCCCGTAGACGATCTGCTCGGCGACACTCTTCTTGCCGTCCAGCATGATGGCGTTCATAAACTTGGCCAGCATGCGGTCGTGGTATTTGGGATCGGGAAGGATAACCCGCTTGGCAATTTCTCTTCTTCTCGGCATAACGTCCTCTCAGACCTTTGGTTATTTAGGGCGCTTGGCGCCATACTTGGAGCGCGCCTGCTTGCGGTCCTTGACCCCGGCGAGGTCGAGGGTGCCGCGGACCATGTGGTAACGGACACCCGGCAAGTCCTTGACGCGGCCGCCCCTGACCAGCACAACGGAGTGCTCCTGCAGGTTGTGCCCCACCCCCGGAATATAGGAGGTTACCTCAATGCCGTTGGTGAGCCGAACGCGGGCCACCTTGCGAAGCGCCGAGTTGGGCTTTTTGGGGGTCGTGGTGTAAACACGGGTGCATACACCACGCTTCTGAGGATTACCCTGAAGTGCGGGTGCGGTGGACTTCTTTTCCTTTTTTAGCCGCCCCTTGCGGATCAGCTGATTGATAGTCGGCATCTACTTACTCCCGAATCGCGTATTCTCAATGTTAAAAGAGCAACTGTCTTAAAGAGGGGAAAAACCCGCTGACTTTATCAATCCGACCCTGGGTTGTCAAGGGCTTTTTTATTGCCCTTCTCATTTTTTTCCAGGGCGGAACAAGACCCTTATTCCACGGTCTGTTCGGCGCTTTCAGCCGTCTCGTCGATATCATCTTCATCGAGGATCACCGGGGGTTCCGGCATTTCTTCAGGTTCCTCGATGAGCAGTTTGACGCTACGGTACTTGGAAACCCCGGTGCCGGCCGGAATGAGCCGTCCCATGATAACGTTCTCCTTCAGGCCGCGGAGGAAATCGACCTTCCCTTCGATGGCCGCCTGGGTGAGAACCTTGGTGGTTTCCTGGAAAGAGGCTGCCGAGATGAAGGACTCCGTGGACAGAGATGCCCTGGTGATGCCCAGCATGAGGGGCTCGCCCACGGCCGGCTTCCCGTCTTCGGCGAAAACCCGCTGGTTCTCCTGTTCGAATTCCCAGCGCTCCACCTGATCGTCCAGAAGGAAGCGGGTGTCCCCCACTTCCTTGACGCGGACCCGTCGCAGCATCTGTCGGACGATGACCTCGATGTGTTTGTCGTTGATCTTGACCCCCTGAAGGCGGTAGACCTCCTGCACCTCATCGACCAGATACTTGGCCAGCTCCTTCTCCCCGAGAACCCGAAGAATATCATGGGGATTGCTGGAGCCGTCCATCAACGGTTCGCCGGCCTTGACGTGGTCCCCTTCATGGACGCTGATGTGCTTGCCCTTGGGAATCAGGTATTCCTTGGCCTCACCGATTTCTGGCGTCACGATGAGCTTGCGCTTGCCTTTGGAATCTTTACCGAAGGAGACGATCCCGTCGATCTCGGTGATGACGGCGAATTCCTTGGGCTTGCGGGCTTCGAAAAGCTCGGCAACGCGCGGCAGACCGCCGGTGATGTCCTTGGTTTTGGTGGTTTCCCGGGGAATCTTGGCCAGGATGCTGCCACCGCCGACCATGTCGTCCTCATTGATCACGATGTTGGCTCCGACCGGCAGCAGGTAACGGGCCGGAGCACCGTTGGACAGCTTGGCGGTCTTGCCTTCCTCGTCCTTGAGGGTGATGCGGGGGCGCTTGTCGGCACCCTTGGACTCGATGATGACCTTGCGGGTAAGGCCGGTCACTTCATCCAGCTGCTCCTCCATCGTGACCCCTTCGACCACGTCGCCGAAGCGGACCCGTCCTGAGATTTCCGTCAGGATGGGCATGGTGTAGGGGTCCCACTCTGCCAGCAGATCGCCGGCCTTGACCGCCCCTTCGGGGGGGACGCGCAGCCGAGCGCCGTAAACCACGCCATAGCGTTCGCGCTCGCGGCCGGTCTCGTCCACGACGGCGACTTCGCCGTTGCGGTTCATGACGATGTTGAAGCCGTCCTTATCGATAACCGTATTCGTATTGATATACCTGAGGGTACCGTCGAAACGCGCCTCCAAAGAGGTCTGCTCGGCCCGGCGGGAAGCCGTTCCGCCGATATGGAAAGTCCGCATGGTCAACTGGGTGCCCGGCTCGCCGATCGACTGAGCGGCGATGACACCGACCGCCTCGCCGAGGTTGACCATGTGCCCGCGCGCCAGGTCCCGGCCGTAACAGCTGCCGCAGATGCCGCGGCGACTCTGGCAGGTCAGCACCGAGCGGATGCGGAGTTTCTCGATGCCGGCCTCCTCGATCTTTCTGACCAGCGCTTCGTCCATCTCCTGATTGGCTTCCACCAGCACCTCGTCGGTTACCGGATCGAGCACATCCTCGAGAGCTGTCCGGCCGAGAATACGGTCGGCCAGCGGCTCGATGACCTCACCGCCTTCGGTGAGGGAAGCGACGAGAATGCCGTCCAGGGTCCCGCAGTCGGCCTCGGTGATGATGGCATCCTGGGCAACATCGACCAGACGACGGGTAAGATAACCTGAGTTGGCGGTCTTGAGAGCGGTGTCGGCCAGACCTTTCCGGGCGCCGTGGGTGGAGATGAAGTACTGGAGCACCGTCAGCCCTTCGCGGAAGTTGGCGGTAATCGGTGTCTCGATGATCTCCCCGGAGGGTTTCGCCATGAGACCACGCATCCCCGCCAGCTGGCGGATCTGCTGGGCGCTGCCGCGGGCCCCCGAATCGGCCATCATGTGGATGGCGTTGAAGGAGGGGACCTTGACCTTGGTGGGATTGTCCGATCCGACGGTTGCCGGATCAACGATTTCGTCCACAGACAGGTTGCCGAGCATGGTCTGGGCGATATCTTCGGTGCATTTGGCCCAAATATCGATGACCTTGTTGTAGCGCTCACCGTCGGTGATGAGACCTTCGGTGTACTGCTGCTGGATTTCCTTCACCTCCTCGACGGCCTTGTCAATGTACCCCTGCTTGCCCGCAGGAATGACCATGTCGTCGAGACAGATGGAGATGCCGGCGAGGGTGGAGAAGCGGTAGCCGGTCTCCTTGAGACGGTCGGCGAGAATGACCGTCTCCTTGTTCCCAGCCAGACGGAAGGAGGCGTCGATGAGGTCGGCCACCTGTTTTTTCGCCATGACTTTATTGATGTACTCGAACGGGATCGACTCGGGGACGACATCGCGAAGCAGAATCCGGCCGACAGTGGTTTCCGTCAATTCCGGCTCCCGTCCCGCACCCGTCACCAGCCGTACCTTGATCTTGGCCTGAAGATCGGCTTCACCCGCATCATAGGCAATGCGTACCTCGTCCCGGGAGGAGAAGATCTTCCCTTCGCCCCGGGCGAACACCCGCTCACGGGTCATGTAATAGAGTCCAAGGACCATGTCCTGGGAAGGAACGATGATCGGCTTGCCGTTGGCCGGGGAGAGGATGTTGTTGGTGGACATCATCAAAACCCGGGCCTCGATCTGGCTCTCGATGGAGAGGGGCAGATGAACGGCCATCTGGTCGCCGTCGAAGTCGGCGTTGAAGGCGGTGCAGACCAGCGGATGGAGCTGGATGGCCTTCCCCTCGATGAGGACGGGCTCAAAGGCCTGTATGCCGAGACGGTGCAGGGTCGGAGCGCGGTTAAGCATCACCGGATGCTCCTTTATGACCTCCTCCAGCACGTCCCAGACCTCGGGCTTTTCCTTTTCCACCATCTTTTTGGCGCTCTTGATGGTGGTGCAATATCCCTTCTCTTCCAATTTGTTGTAGATGAAGGGCTTGAACAGCTCCAGCGCCATTTTCTTGGGGAGACCGCACTGGTGAAGCTTCAGTTCGGGACCGACGACGATAACCGAACGGCCCGAATAATCGACGCGCTTGCCGAGAAGATTCTGGCGGAAGCGCCCCCCCTTGCCCTTGAGCATGTCGGAAAGTGATTTGAGGGGACGTTTGTTGGGGCCGGTAATGGCCCGGCCACGTCGGCCGTTGTCGAAAAGGGCGTCTACCGCCTCCTGCAGCATGCGCTTCTCATTGCGGATGATGACTTCCGGAGCGCGCAGCTCCATCAGGCGCTTGAGGCGATTGTTTCGATTGATCACCCGGCGGTAGAGGTCGTTGAGGTCGCTGGTGGCGAAGCGTCCACCGTCAAGGGGGACCAGCGGGCGCAGCTCGGGGGGAAGAACCGGGATGGTTTCCAGGATCATCCATTCAGGGCGGTTGCCGCTTTCACGAAAAGCCTCCACGACCTTCAGTCGCTTGGAAACCTTCTTCTTCTTTGCCTCGCTGGCGGCCTCCTTCATTTCGTTGCGCAGGGTGGCGGCGACCTCCTCGAGATTGATGGCGGCGAGCAGCTCGCGGACGGCCTCTGCGCCCATGCCGGCGGTGAACTGCCCGGCGAATTCATCCATTGTCTCCCGGTATTTATCCTCGGTAAGGATCTGCCCCTGAGTCAGGGGAGTATCCCCTTTGTCCAGAACCACATATGCCTCGAAGTAGAGAATTTTCTCCAATTCCTTGAGGGTCATGTCGAGCAGTGTCCCGATGCGAGACGGCAGGGACTTGAGAAGCCATATGTGAGCCACCGGGCAGGCCAGATCGATGTGACCGAGGCGCTCGCGGCGAACCTTGCTGGGGATGACCTCGACGCCGCACTTCTCGCAGACGATGCCGCGGTGCTTCATGCGCTTGTACTTGCCGCAGTTGCACTCGTAGTCCTTGGTGGGGCCGAAGATCTTGGCGCAGAACAGACCGTCGCGCTCCGGCTTGAAGGTCCGGTAGTTTATGGTTTCCGGTTTTTTAACTTCACCGAAAGACCGCTCGCGAATGGTTTCCGGCGAGGACAGGGACAGCCGAATCGCATTGAAGTTGAGGGAATCCTTCGGCCGCTCAAACAGACTGAAGATATCTTCCAAAACGCATCCTCCTTATGGGATGGTGGTTTACTCGTCTTCCTCTTCGAGGAGTTCCACGTCGAGACACAGGGACTGCAGTTCCTTGACCAGCACGTTGAAGGATTCGGGGAGTCCGGCCTCCAGCGTGTGCTTGCCTTTGACGATGGCCTCGTAAATCCGGGTGCGGCCGGCCACATCGTCGGACTTGACAGTCAGAAACTCCTGCAGGGCATGAGCCGCCCCATAGGCTTCCATGGCCCACACTTCCATCTCGCCCAGTCGCTGCCCGCCGAACTGGGCCTTTCCGCCCAGAGGCTGCTGGGTGACCAGACTGTAGGGACCGATGGAACGGGCGTGGATCTTGTCATCGACCAGATGGTGAAGCTTGAGCATGTACATGATGCCGACGGTGACTTGCTCCTTAAAGGCATCGCCGGTCTTGCCGTCGTAAAGGGTGGTCTGACCGCTCGTCGTGCAGCCGGCCCTGGCCATCTCGTCCTTCATCTGCGTTTCGTTCACCCCTTCGAATACCGGCGAGGCCATGGGGACGCCGTTGGACAGTCGACGGGCCATCGCCAGGGTCTCCTCGTCGGAGAGTCCGTCGATGAAGGTGTTCAACTCCCCGTTGCCGTAGATTTCCTTGACCCTTTCCTTGATCCGGGCCGTCCCGAAGTTCTTATCCAGAGACTCCTGAATCTGCAGACCCAGACCGCGTGCGGCAAGACCGAGATGGGTCTCCAGGATCTGTCCCACGTTCATGCGGGAGGGAACCCCGAGGGGGTTGAGAACGATTTCGACGGGTGTGCCGTCAGCCATATAAGGCATATCCTCCTCGGGAAGAACCCGGGAAAGGACGCCCTTGTTGCCGTGACGGCCGGCCATCTTGTCGCCAACGGACAGCTTGCGCTTGATGGCGATGTAGACCTTGACCATCTTGATGACGCCCGGTGGCAGATCGTCTCCGCGCTTGAGTTTTTCGATCTTGTCGGAGAAAACCCCCTTGATGAGTTCTTCCCGCTCTTCCAGGCGCGCAAAAAGTGTGGAAATCCTGTCCTCGACCTCTTCGGCCTTGGTCAGGGAGACTTCCTTCCATTTCAGGAGGGGAATATTTTCCAGGGCCGCCGTAGAAATTTTCTTGCCTTTGGGCAGCAGAACTTCGCCGGCGGAGTCCATGACCGAAACGGCAGCCGTCTGCCCGACAAGCAGCCCCAGAAGTTTGCTTTTCGCCGAATCGCGGATGATGCGGATCTCGTCGTTCTGGTCCTTGAGAAGCTTGTTGATTTCGGTCTTCTCGATATGTTCGGTCCGGCTGTCCTTGTCGGAACCTTTGCGGGAGAAGACTCTGGCCCCGATGACCACCCCTTCGACGCCCGGAGGAACCCGCAGCGAGGTGTCGCGAACATCCCCGGCTTTCTCGCCGAAGATGGCCCGAAGCAGTTTCTCTTCAGGAGAGAGCTGGGTCTCCCCCTTGGGGGTGATTTTCCCCACCAGGATATCGCCCGGTTTAACTTCGGCGCCAATGCGAATGATTCCGCTTTCGTCGAGATCGGCCAGGGCGTCCTCGCCGAGGTTGGGAATATCGTCGGTGATTTCCTCTTTCCCCAGCTTTGTGTCGCGGGCGACGCACTCGAATTCCTCGATGTGGATGGAGGTGTAGCGGTCCTCCTTCACAAGCTTCTCGGAAATGAGGATGGAGTCCTCGAAGTTGTAACCCGCCCAGGGCATGAAGGCGACCAGGACGTTCTGTCCCAGGGCCAGTTCGCCCCATTGGGTGGAGGGGCCGTCGGCGATGATCTCGCCGCGCTTGACATGGTCTCCAACTTTGACGATCGGCTTCTGGTTGAGACAGGTGTTCTGGTTGGAGCGGGCGAACTTGGTCAGGGTGTAGATATCCACCCCCGTCCCCGATTCATCCACCTCGCCTTCCTCGATGCGCACGACGATGCGGGCGGCGTCCACGCTCTCCACCATGCCGTTATGCCGGGCCACCACAGCCGCTCCGGAGTCGTGGGCGACAATTCGCTCCATTCCGGTGCCTACCAGGGGGGCATCGGCGCGCAGCAGGGGAACCGCCTGGCGCTGCATGTTGGAGCCCATCAGGGCGCGGTTTGCGTCATCGTTCTCGAGGAAAGGAATCAGTGCCGCGGCAACGGAGACCAACTGCTTGGGAGAGACGTCCATCAGCTCGATGTCCTCCCGGTTCATCAGCATGAACTCGCCGCTCCGGCGGGCGTTCACCAGATCATTGACGAAGGTGTTGTTCGGAGTCAAGGGCGCATTCGCCTGGGCAATAGCGTGGCCTTCCTCCTCAAGCGCCGAATAGTACTTGATCTCTGTGGTAACCTGACCATCCTTCACCATCCGGTAAGGAGTTTCGACGAAGCCGTGCTCGTTGATCCGGGCATAGGTCGACAGGGAGGCGATCAGGCCGATGTTGGGACCTTCCGGAGTTTCGATCGGGCATACCCGGCCGTAGTGGGTCGGATGAACGTCGCGAACCTCAAAACCGGCCCGTTCTCGGGTCAGGCCGCCGGGACCGAGGGCCGAGAGTCGGCGCTTGTGGGTGATCTCCGACAGAGGGTTGGTCTGGTCCATGAACTGGGAGAGCTGGGACGAACCGAAGAACTCCTTGACGACCGCCGAAACCGGCTTGGAATTGATGAGGTCGTGCGGCATGAGGCTGTCGACTTCCTGCAGGCTCATGCGTTCCTTAATCGCCCGTTCCATGCGCACCAGGCCGACGCGATACTGGTTTTCCAGCAGTTCGCCCACGGCACGCACCCGTCGGTTGCCCAGATGGTCGATATCATCGATGTTCCCCCGGCCGTTGCGCAAGCCGATCAAATAGCGCACCACCTCCAGAATGTCTTCCTTGGTGAGAGTGGTGTGCTCCAGGGGAGTCTCCAGGCCCAGCTTGTAATTGAGCTTCAGGCGGCCGACCACGGAGAGGTCGTAGCGCTCGGGGTTGAAGAACAGGCTCTCGAACAGGGCGGTGGCGCTCTTGATGGTCGGAGGGTCGCCCGGACGGAGCCGCCGGTAAATCTCGATCATCGCGTCTTCGGGAGTGACGATCTTGTCGAGCAGAAGGGTATCGCGCAGATAGGGCCCGACATAGAGGTTGTCGATGAACAGAACCGGGAATTCATTGATGCCTCGCGAGCGCAGCTCCTCAAGCTTGGCGAGAGAAATCTCCTCATTGCACTCGACGATCACCTCGCCGGTGGCCGTGTCGACGATATCGGTGGAAGCCACCTTCCCGATCACGTCCTCTTCCAGGACAGGGATGAATTCGATCCCCTTTTCCGCCAGTTTGCGAATGCCGGCCTTTGTGAATTTGCGGTTCGCCTTGATGACGACTTCGCCATCGGCGGCGACCACGTCGACACTGGCCCGTTGCCCCGTAAGCAGGTCAAGATTGACCCGCTTCTTGTACCCTTCGCCATCGAAGGCGATCAGCTCAACATCGTAATAATAATTGAGAAGTTCCTCGGCGGAGTAGCCGAGAGCCTTGAGGAGAACCGTCGCGGGGAGCTTGCGCCGACGGTCGATCCGAACGTAGAAAATATCTTTATGATCAAAGTCGAAGTCGAGCCAGGAGCCCCGATAGGGAATCACCCGGGCGCTGTAAAGGATCTTGCCGCTGGAGTGAGTCTTTCCCTTGTCGTGATCGAAAAAGACGCCGGGGGACCGGTGCAGCTGGCTGACGATGACTCGTTCTGTCCCATTGATGATGAAGGTGCCGTTTTCGGTCATGAGGGGGATTTCGCCGAAATAGACCTCCTGCTCCTTGATGTCGCGAATGGACTGGACGCCGGATTCCTTATCGACATCCCAGGAGACAAGGCGCACCCGCACCTTGACTGGAGCGGCGAAGGTCATGCCTCGCTGATGGCACTCATCGACGTCATATTTTGGAATTCCGAGGGAATAGGAAACATATTCCAGTGAACTTGTTTCGCTGAAATCGCGGATGGGAAAAACGGAACGGAAAACGGCCTCGAGGCCGATGTTCTGTCGGGCCGAAGGAGGGAGTTCCGCCTGGAGAAAGCGTTTATAGGAGTTCTTCTGAATATCAATGAGGTTGGGAATGTCGATGATCCTCTTGATCTCGGCAAAATGTTTCCGCAGAAGCTGGTTATTCGCGATCGAATAAGCCATGGTTTCTCCTTTAGGGTAGTTCTGTCTAGGGCCGAAACGACCCGCGCCCTTTCCGCCTCAGATTGTTCTGACGGCGAACCTCACGCGGAAAACTCGAACCCGAACCTAAACCGCACACCCGCCGGCGGCGGGGTCGGGGCCGCAAACGGGGAACGAAAGTAGAATAGCCAAGGCCGCACAAGGCGACCTTGGCTAGGGGCGAAACTATCTTGAAAGATACTATTTAAGCTCCACGGAAGCGCCAGCTTCCTCAAGCTGCTTCTTGAGTTCCTCGGCGTCTGCCTTGTTGGCACCTTCCTTGACGGTCTGGGGGGCGCCGTCAACAAGGTCCTTGGCTTCCTTGAGGCCCAGGCCGGTAACAGCACGGACGACTTTGATGACATTGATTTTCTTGTCGCCGGCGGCGGTGAGCACAACGTCGAACTCGTCTTTTTCCTCGACGGGAGCAGCCTCGGCGGCAGCGGGACCGGCGGCAAAGGAAACCGGGGCAGCGGCGGATACGCCGAACTTGTCTTCCAGTTCCTTAACCAGTACGGACAGCTCAAGGACAGACATTTTCTCGATAAATTCGACAACTTGTTCTTTGGTGATTTCAGCCATTTTTCAATTCCTCCATTATAACGATTTTTGATTAGTTTGTTTGTCAGGCGGCTTTTTTGTCCTGAATTGCGGCGAGAACCTGAACCAGAGATCGGGGAACCGCGGCAAGAACGCCAACAAAGTTGGTGATCGGCGCATTCATGGAACCGAGCATTTTGGCCAGCAGAACCTCGCGGCTCGGCAGGTCGGAAAGGGCCTTGATGTCGTCCAGAGACAACAGTTTGCCTTCCAGGGCTCCGGCCTTCAGTTCGAACTTATTGTTCTGTTTGGCATATTCGCTGAGCACCTTGGCGGGTGCCACCGGATCGTCCATGACGATGGCGATGGCCGTGGGTCCCGCGAGATGTTTTTCCAGGCAGGCGGCTCCGGTATCCTTGGCCGCAAGCTTCAGCAGGGTATTCTTCACCACCCGGTAATCGACGCCGACCTCGCGAAGCTTACTGCGAAGTTGGTTGACCTGATCGACGGTAAGACCACGGTAATCCGCCAGGAAGGAAGCCTTGGCGGAGGCAAGTTTTTCCGCCAGTTCGGATACGACCAGTTCTTTGCTGCTTTTTTTCAATGTCTCTCCTCCTTTCTTATAGATAGTGCGACTCCTGAGAGTCATTTGCCCCGGTCAGAGGACATGGAGAGAGACAGCGAGCTGTCGTACCACGATCCAGCCTCGGCAGGCGGTCGGACCATTAAACACCCTTGGGGCGTGCCTGCTGTCTTTGACGAGGAGCGATTTCGCATAAACCGGAACGAAGCGGTCCCGACGATGTCGGGGCCGCCTCGGGTTTAAAAATTTCGTCGGGTTTTACTTAACCAGCGCCTGCACCGCCGGAACGTCGATATTGACTCCCGGGCCCATGGTGCTCGAAAGACTGATCTTTTTCAAGTACGTGCCTTTCGAGGTGGAAGGCTTGGCCTTGATCAGCGCCTCCATGAGTGCGACGATGTTTCCCTTGAGCTTGTCGGCGTCAAAGGAGACTTTGCCCACGGGTGCATGGATGATCCCGGCTTTTTCCACACGATATTCGATCTTGCCGGATTTCGACTCTGTGACCGCACGACCTACATCGAAAGTCACTGTTCCGACCTTGGGATTCGGCATCAGTCCCCTGGGTCCAAGCAACTTTCCGATTTTGCCGACGGTTCCCATCATGTCGGGAGTTGCGATGGCGGTATCGAAATCGAACCAGCCTCCCTGTATCTTGGCCACCAGATCGTCACCACCGACATAGTCGGCCCCGGCGTCCTGGGCCTCCTGAGCCTTCTCGCCCTTGGCAAAAACCAGCACCCGCACCGTCTTGCCGAGTCCGTTGGGCAAAACCACGGCGCCACGCACCATCTGGTCTGCCTTGCGGGGATCAACCCCGAGGCGGACGCAGATGTCGACGGTTTCGTCGAACTTGGCGTAGGCCGTTTCTTTCACCAGCGTAATCGCCTCGTCGACGGGGAGGACCTGTGACCGGTCGATCTTGGACTTGGCTGCTTTATGTTGTTTTCCTGTAGGCATTGTTCACTCCAAATTCCGCCATATTTTAAAACGATTACGGATTAGACGATTTCCAGACCCATGCTGCGGGCGGTGCCCTCGATGGTTTTCACCGCGGCCTCGATATCGAAGGCGTTGAGGTCCGGCATCTTGAGCTGAGCGATTTCGCGGACCTGATCCCTGGTCACCTTCCCTACCTTGTTCTTGTTGGGAACGCCGGAGCCTTTCGGGATTTTGGCGGCCTTCATCAACAGGACCGCGGCCGGAGGCGTTTTTGTGATAAAGGAAAAAGAACGGTCGCCGAAAACGGTGATTACGACGGGAGTGATCATCCCCTCCTCGCCCTGGGTCTTGGCGTTGAACGCCTTGCA
>NZ_KI421428.1:265879-267255 GCF_000472285.1 Desulfuromonas sp. TF | reverse complement strand
CGGCCAAAGATACTGACCATGACCTTGAGCTTCCCCTTGTCAGGCTTGACATCCTCCACTACGCCCGTGAAATTGAGGGAATTCCATGATGTTGACCCCGTGCTGACCGAGCGCGGGACCAACCGGCGGCGAAGGATTCGCCTTGCCGGCAGGAATCTGCAGCTTTATCATTCCAATAACCTTTTTGGCCATGAGTTACTCCTTAATGTATCTCGTTCTAAGCCAGACTCAACTGGTCTTTTCTACCTGTATGAACTCGAGCTCGACAGGAGTGACCCGGCCAAAGATACTGACCATGACCTTGAGCTTCCCCTTGTCAGGCTTGACATCCTCCACTACGCCCGTGAAATTGAGGAAAGGACCATCAACGACCCGAACGGTCTCTCCCACCTCGAATGCCACCTTGGGCTTGGGCCGTTCCACCCCTTCTTCCATACGGGCGGTGATCTTTGCGACCTCTTCATCGGGGATAGCCGGCGGGGTCGTTCCCCCACCGACAAAACCCGTCACCTTGGGCGTATCTTTTACGATGTGCCAGGTCTCATTGTTCAGCTCCATCCGCACGAGAATGTAGCCTGGAAAGAATTTTCGTGAGGAGGTCCGCCGCTCGCCCTTTTTAAGCTCGATCACCGTTTCGGAGGGAATCAGCACCTCTGCGAACATTTCCTCCGCGCCCAGAGCCCGGATTCGTTCTTCAAGGTTGAGCTTCACCTTGTTCTCATAGCCAGAGTAGGTATGTACCCCGTACCATCGCATTGCCATGTCGGCCTTCCCAGAGTTCATCAGCTAAGCAGAACGCGGATCAGGGTCGAAAGAACCGAATCGACCATCCACAAAAAGACGGCGACAGCCAGAACCAGAACGATGACAACCAAAGTGGAAGCATACGTGTCCTTCCGGGTCGGCCAGGTTACTTTCTTCAGCTCACCTCTGACATTGGTGATGAATTCTGTCGCTTTGCCAAGCACTATTTTAACCCCCATCGAGGATTGTATCTGAATTTGGCAGGCCAGGAGGGACTCGAACCCCCAACACCCGGTTTTGGAGACCGGTGCTCTAGCCATTAGAGCTACTGGCCTGCATAGAAAAGGCCGCCGTACAAACAGCCCCTCCGGAGTCCCCTTACTTGGTTTCCTTGTGAGGGGTATGCTTCCGGCAGAACCTGCAGTATTTGCTGAACTCCAGCTTGTCGGGAGTATTCCTCTTGTTCTTGGTCGTAGTGTAATTGCGCTGCTTACATTCGGTGCAAGCCAGGGTAACAATGTCCCGCATGGTGTTTATCCTTCAACTCCCTCCCCGCGTCAGGCGGAGAGGGAGCCCGTAATGAAATTTACTCGATGATATCGCTGACGACGCCGGCGCCGACGGTGCGGCCA
>NZ_KI421428.1:250423-265869 GCF_000472285.1 Desulfuromonas sp. TF | reverse complement strand
ATGGAGCCCACAACCGGATTCGAACCGGTGACCTCTTCCTTACCAAGGAAGTGCTCTACCTACTGAGCTATGTGGGCAATCACTGTCGACCTGCGGAGAATGTTCAGTTTAATTTTGGAGCGGGAAACGGGATTCGAACCCGCGACCCTCAGCTTGGAAGGCTGACGCTCTAGCCAACTGAGCTATTCCCGCCCAAAACGTCAACTGGTCTATTTGAAGCTTTGTGGCCTCGGCTTCGACCGTCGCCCCAGTTCCTTTGGCCTTTGGCCTCCTGAGGTTGCGCCGCTCGAACCTTGTCCGGCAAGTATGCAATTGGTGGAGGGGGGAGGATTCGAACCTCCGAAGTCTACGACGGCAGATTTACAGTCTGCTCCCTTTGGCCACTCGGGAACCCCTCCAGGGGACGCGTTTAATTTTCAACGGGCGTACAGCCCGGCAGCTCACTGGAGCTGGCGACAGGAATTGAACCCGCAACCTGCTGATTACAAGTCAGCTGCTCTACCTATTGAGCTACGCCAGCACAGGGGGCGATTTATACATCAGCAGCCGGTAAATTGCAAGAAAAAATATTTTCCGACTTTGCGCCCTGGCAATGAAGCAGAACATATAGTTTATTTATTCCGCGTTGTCAACCCAATTTTGCGAATTTTCCCACCGGTCACAAGAAAAAGCCGGCCATCCCCTTCTTTCCTCAAAGGTGCGCTACTGAAGGTTCGGCTTGGGCTGATGAGGCGATTCGTCCGGATTCTGCATCGCGGACAGAAGCTTTTCGGCCATCTCTTCTCCTCGAAAAATACGCACCCTGGAGCACCCGACCGAAACGGTCAGCGCTTCCGGTGCGTCCCCCGCGGCAGCCCGCTTCAACCCCTCCGTATCCCAGGTGCGGACAAAGCGTTCTTCCATCCATCGATTGAATTCGGCAGGCTCCATATAAGCCCACATCTCTCCATGCTCGTCAACGACCACGGCGTGCCCTCTAATCAATTCGTTAAGAAGGATGATCCGCTCCTGGGCATACCAGCGTCCCCAGAAAGAGCCCCTCCCCCAACTGACGGCGGCAATGTCCACTTCGGGCCAGACGGTGATTTGCCCACGGGTTGATCCGCCATGCAGGAGCATCGACCATGTTTCGCAGCCAGGGGCCAGGTCTTCGGCCTGGTCCGCGGGAACCCTGGTCATCACTTCACGAATGTTTTCGGCGGTCACAAGCATTCTGCCATCCTCCGGAAAAAGCATTCGGAGCCATGCTTCCGAATCTAGACTTCACGTTGGCGCACCACTTCGAACAGAGCTACGCCGGCTGCAACCGAGGCATTGAGAGACGCGACGCCTCCGCGCATCGGGATGGCGAACAGTCCGTCGCAGTGCCTGCGAACATTGGGCCGAAGACCTTCCCCTTCGCTTCCCACCACCAGGGCCAGGTCGCCGCAAAGATCGGCGCCGTAAAGGAGTTCCGTCTCTGCATCCCCGGCCAGGCCGTAGACCCACACACCTTCACGCTTCAGTTCTTCAATCGTGCGGGCAAGGTTGGTCACTTGGGCCAGGGGTATGTGCTCCAGCGCCCCGGCTGATGCCTTGTCCACCACGGCGGTGACTGGGCAGGAGCGGTCCTTCGGGACGATGACTCCGTGACAGCCGGCAGCGTCCGCGCTGCGCAGCAGCGCTCCCAGATTGTGGGGATCGGTGATGCCATCGAGAAGGAGGAAAAAGGCCTTGCGTCCCGACGTCCGCCAGCGCTCCAGCAGTTCATCGAGAGAAACATAGGCGAAGGGCTCCACCTTGAGCACGGCGCCCTGGTGATGATGGTGTCCGACGAGACGGTCAAGATCCTGCCGCTCCCGCTGGCGCACCGGGATCCTTGCCCGGCCGGCTTCCTCCGAGAGGTCCTCGAGGCGGGCCGACTTCGCGTCGAGCAGGATAAAGAGTTCAAGGGGCTTTCGCCTCCGGCCCTGGAGGGCCTCCCGAACAGCATTGATACCATAAATCAGATCGGCCACTGTTCAACCATCCTCCAGGCTCGCGTTTATTTCCTCCAGAATCCTATCGGCGGCGGCAACGGGATCGGCGGCAGCCGAGATAGGACGCCCGATAACCAGGTAATCGGCGCCAGAGGCGATCGCCTCGGCGGGAGTGGTCACTCTCTTCTGATCGTCGAGAGCGGCAAAGGAGGGGCGCACTCCCGGAGTGACGATGACGAAGTCGCGGCCGCAGGCTTCACGAATCAGGCCGACCTCGCGGGGCGAAGCCACTACCCCGTCCATCCCGGCGTCCCGGGCGAGCCGGGCCAGTCGGGGGACCATCTCCTCCACCGAACGCTCGATGCCGACCTCGCGAAGGGTCTCACCGGTAGAGGATGTCAGGATGGTCACGGCCAGCAGCAGGGGGCGCTCTTTCCTCCCCCGCGGCCAGAGGGCATCGACCTCCGTCACCGTCCTGGCCATCATTTCCCGACCTCCCAGGGCATGTACATTAAACATCCTTACGCCCAGCCTGCAGGCTTCCACCCCAGCCTTGGCGACGGTATTGGGTATGTCGTGATATTTGAGATCGAGGAACACCTCTCCACCTTCGCGGCGGATCATGCGGACCACGTCGGGTCCGCAGCGGGTGAAGAGCTGTTTGCCGACCTTGAATACCTCGACCTTTCCGCGAAGCTGCTTCACCCAATTTTCCGCTTCTTCGAAACGGTCCACATCAAGGGCAAAGATGAGTCGGCTGCGGGCTGCGTTTTTCATTCCTACCTCCCAACCAGGTCTTTCACCCGGCTTGAAATCTTCTGGACCCGCCGGATCAGTTCCGCCGATGCCGCGGTTCCCAATTCCTGCCGGGCGACAATACATTCCATGTAGATCAGTTCACTGAGGGCGTCCGCCAATAGTTTCTTCTTGTCCCCTTCTTCGAGTCCGGCCAGATTGGCCAGAATCTTTCCTCCCACGATGGAACCATCTTCCTCGATGGACGCCTCCCTGAAGACATAGGAGAAAGGCTGAGGAAGATCTCGGAGGAAAAGCCGGATTTCCTGGTCAAAATCGGGGTTTTTGGCGGCAACCGCCCTGTAGAGGGCCGTCAGCGCTCCGTTATAGATGGTCAGTATCTCTCCGAGTTCACCATCGACGACCAGGGGTGGTGCCTCCTCGATGCGCACGGCCCCCTTTTCCACCAGTTGATAGAGAAGACGCAGTGCGTCGAACTCGCCCACTCCGCTGCGGCGCAGAACTTCCCTGACATCGCCCACCTCCGCCTCGACGAGCTGCATCAGGCGCTTCTGGGTGCCGGTCAGCCCTTCGGACTCCTGGCTTGCCGGAACCGGTACGGCATCGAGGGAGCCGATGCGGCGCATGAAGAGGGCTCGCTCGTCCACCCGGCGCAGCCCCTCCATGATGAGGTTCTGCGTGCTCATCGAAAGTCGGACGATCTCTTCGTCCTCCAGAGCCTTGACGATAAAGGCGTAGCCTCCCTGGTGAAAGGTGAAGAGGTGGTACACGATCGTTTCCACCTGGCCGCGGATGGCCTGCCAGAGATCCTTTGAATTCACGAAACCCTTCTCGACCAGGACCTTACCGAGGGGATTGCGGGCATTGACGAACTGGCGGGCCTTCTGCAGGGTGTTTCGGTCCACCTTCCCCAGCCCGTAGACGATTTCACCGAGATCTTCTTCGGCAAAGGAGCTGGTGGCGAAAACCACTTCCCCCTGCTGAAAATAGAGATCCTTGCCGCCGCCCTCCAGAGTAAAGCGGAGAATGCCGGTCTTGCGGAACATGTTGAAAAACGAAAGAAGGTCGGCGACGCCGAGGTCCCCCAGCAGCCCCGCCATGTTCACCTCCTCACCCGGGACGATGGTGGTCAGCAGAAGGTGACGGTCGGAATGGGAAACAGCCGCAAGCGTCTGCGAGCCGAGATCCCGGGCGGCGGCAGGCGGCAGAGGTCCGATGCAGCTGCGGCTGTCGACAGAGATCATTTTCATGGCCTTCACTCAGGAGGATGATTGCAAAATCGGAGCCTCAGGCAAGAGCCAGCCGGACGCGGTCAGTCAGCAGTCCTGCGGCTTCGGCCACGGGGAGCATGGTCCTTTCGCCTCCTTGCCGCTCCTGCAGTTCCAGGGCGCCCTCTTTGAGCCCCCGGGCGCCGACCGTGACCCGCAGAGGGATCCCGAGCAGGTCGGCATCCTTGAACTTGCTGCCGGGGCGCTCGTCCCGGTCGTCGAGGAGGACTTCCACTCCGGCGTCCTGCAACTCCCCGTACAGTTTCTCGGCGGCATCCTTTACTTCCGCATCATTGGGATTGAGCATCGTCACCAGTACCTGAAAGGGAGCGATGGGCATGGGGAAGATGATCCCCTGCTCGTCGTGGTTCTGCTCGATGGCCGCGGCCACCGTGCGTCCGACGCCGATGCCGTAGCAGCCCATGAACAGGGTGCGCTCCTTCCCCTGATCATCCAGAACAGTGGCGGAAAGAGCGTCGGAGTACTTGGTCCCCAGCTTGAAGACGTGGCCCACCTCAATCCCCCGCCAGCTCTCCAGGCGCCCCTCGCTGCAGCGGGGGCAGAGGTCGCCGGCGACGGCCTGGCGCAGGTCGGCGAAGGACTCGACGGTAAAGTCGCGATCCGTATTCACCCCGGCAAAATGGGCATCCTTTTCGTTGGCGCCGGTAATGAAATCGGCCATTCCCCGCACCTCGAAATCGGCCAGGATGCGCAGCTTCAGCCCCACCGGCCCGGCAAAACCGCTCGGGGCCCCCGTTACCGCTGCAACCACCTCTTCGGGGGCCAGTTCCACTTCGTTGCACCCGAGCAGCCGGCACAGCTTGATGTCGTTGAGTTCCCGGTCGCCGCGCAGCAGCACCGCCACCGTTTCGCCCTCGTCGGTCTGAACGATCAGCGTCTTCACCAGGCTCTCGGGAACCGTCCCGAGAAAAAGGGCCACTTCCTCCACGCTCTTGCGGGCCGGGGTCAGAACCTTTTTCCGCTCTTCGGCAGGGGGAGGAGCCGTCTGCCCGGAGTGGCGCAGCTCGGCCTTTTCCACGTTGGCGGCATACTGGCAGCTGTCGCAGGAAACAATGGCGTCCTCCCCCGAGGCGGCCAGGACCATGAATTCATGGGAGGAGGTCCCGCCGATGGCGCCGGTGTCGGCCTCCACCGCGCGGAACCTCAGGCCGCAGCGTTCGAAGATGCGCCGGTAGGCCTGGAACATCTTTTCGTAGGCGACGTCCGCCCCGGCCTCGTCGAGGTCGAAGGAATAGGCATCCTTCATGATGAACTCGCGGCCGCGCATCAGGCCGAAGCGGGGGCGGATCTCGTCCCGGAACTTGCCCTGGATCTGGTAGAGATTCAGGGGAAGCTGACGGTACGATTTCACCTCCCGGCGCACGATGTCCGTAATGACCTCCTCGTGGGTAGGTCCGAGGCAGAACTCGGTTTCCTTGCGGTCCTTGAAACGCAGCAGTTCCTTCCCGTACTGCTCCCAGCGCCCCGACTCCTGCCATAGCTCGGCGGGGATCACCATCGGCATGAGCAGTTCGATGGCGCCGGCGCGGTCCATCTCCTCGCGGATGATCCGCTCCACCTTGCGGATGGAGCGAAGCCCCATGGGCAGATAACTGTAGATTCCGGCCGCAACCTTGCGGATCATGCCGGTCCGAAGCATGAGCTGATGACTGATCACCTCCGCATCGGCGGGGGTTTCCTTCAGGGTATTGAGAAGATACTGGGAATAGCGCATGGGATCAAACCTCGGCAGGAGCGGATGAAATCGGCCGGTGGCCGGGACGGAAAAACGTTGAAAACCAGCGTTGTTCCGTCCTGAAACTTCGGAGGGAACAAGCGCGTTTCCGGACAGAAACTAGCGTATTTCGGCCCCGAATGCAAGTGCAATGAGGGGATCGGGCGGGATGCCGGACGGTGAAAACAACTATTCTTTCATGGACTTTTGCAGAAGGGATTGATTTAATGATTTGCCATCGAAACCAGACCGGACGACGCGTCCGTTTTTCCCTCCAAGGAGAACCCATGCAAGAGGATTTGAACCTTTCCGGCTTCAGCCGCCTGGTGGCCGCGGGAACCCCGCTCATTTTCATTACCACAGACAACGAAGGGCGCACCGAATCCCTGCTAACCCGGGCCGTTCTGCAAGGAATCAAAGGGATGCCCGGTCCCCTGGAATGGAACTGCGCGACCGGTTTCGCCGGCCAGGAGGGGACCGTCGATCCCCTGAGCGGAGTTCGCTGGGCCATCGATCGGGAAGGTCCCGGCATCTTCATTTTCAAGGACATGCACTGGTTCTGGAACGAAAATCCCTATATCCAGCGCGCATTGAAGGATTTCGCCGCCCTTCGCCGGCCCCAGGGAAAGAGCCTCGTCTTTCTCGGCACCGAACCGAACATTCCCCCGGCCCTTCGGGAAGATTTCCTCCTTCTAGACCACGGTCTTCCCGACCGCCTGGAGATCCTCGCTTTTCTCGAGGCGAATCGGGAGAAAGACCCTTTCCTGAAAAAGATCCTGGCCGAGGACGAAGCCCTCTCCCACCTGACCCTCGCAGCCCAAGGGCTGGACCTGGTCGATGTCGACCGTGCCCTGAGGCGGGCTCGACTGGAAAAGGGAGCGGGCCTCAGGGAGGTGGTGACCGCTCTCTATCAGAACAAGAAGCAGATCCTGAGCAAAAGCGGCATCATGGAATTCGTGGAGAATACCATTCAGCCCGACCAGGTCGGGGGGATGGAAAACCTCAAGGAGTGGATGGAAAAGAGGGAGAAGGCTTTCGGCGCCGGAGCCCTATCCGCAGGGTACAATCTCCCCAAAGGGGTGCTGATCATGGGGATCAGCGGCTGCGGCAAAAGCCTGTTCGTCAAGGCCATCGCCGGGCGCTGGCGTCTGCCGCTGGTGCGCCTCGACATGGCGACGGTCTACGAGGGAACCTTCGGCTCTCCCGAGAGCAGCTTGCGCAAGGCCTGCAAGACCGCCGAGGCGCTCGCTCCCTGCGTGCTGTGGATCGACGAGATAGAGGCGGGTATTTCCACTCAGGGATTCAAGGCGGAGGGAGGTCCGGCCTCCCGGGTCCTCGGCTACTTCCTCACCTGGATGCAGGAGAAGCGGCAGCCCGTCTTCGTCGCCGCCACGGCAAACGCCATCGAGATGCTTCCCGCCGAGATCCTGCGCAAGGGGCGCTTCGACGAGGTCTTTTACGCCGCTCTCCCCGGCTTAGGCGAACGGGAGGAGATTTTCCGCATCCACCTGAAGAAGAAGGAGCTCGACCTGTCAGCTTTCAGGATCGAGATGCTGGCCCATTCGGCCAAGGGTTTTTCCGGCGCGGAGATCGAGCAGACCGTCGACAGCGCCGTCTTCGAGGCCCTTTCGCTGGATCGCCCCATGATCCAGCAGGACATCATGGAAACGATCAGCCGCACCGTGCCGCTGTCGGTGACCATGGCCGACCAGATCAAGAAGATCGAGGCCTGGGCGTTCAAGCGGGCGGTGCCGGCGAGCCGACGGGCGGAGAAGTAGGCTGGAGGGCCGAAGACGGCTTGTCCGCCGTAGCCTTTGCGAAGGCGGGAGGACAGAGGACGGAAGTACAACCCTCCACCGGATTGGCGGATGTCCCTCCGGCCATCGAACCTGGAATTTCTTCGCGGCCTTCGCGGCTTCGCGTGAGCAACTGGTTAAAAAGATTGACAGAGGGGAGATTTGGGATTATCCAGACGGGGTGTCTCGAATCCGGCGTGGGTTAGATGCCCGCCACCGCCGCCACCGGAAGATTAACCCGGCAGCCGCCCGGGCCGGCAAGATTATTTACTCAAAAACGAAAGGAACATCCCGCATGGAACCGTTTGAAACGAGCTATCCTCGCAGTGCCGAACAGGTCATTATTGCCCAGAACACCCTCCTGCGGCAGGTCTACGCCTGGATGGGGCTGGGGCTGCTACTGACGGCGGCGATGTCCGTCGTCACGCTCTCCTCCCCGGCCCTGCTCGAACTGGTCTTCGGCAACCGCCTCGTCTTTTACGGTTTGATCCTCGGGGAACTCGGTCTGGTCATCGCCGTCTCGGCGGCAATCAACCGCCTGAGCGCCGCGACGGCGACCGCCCTCTTCCTGCTCTACGCAGCCCTGAACGGCATCACCTTCTCCGTCATCTTCGTCGTCTACACCGCCGAGTCGATCGCCTCGACCTTCGTCGTCACCGCCGCCACCTTCGGTGCCATGAGCATCTACGGCTACACCACCCGGCGCGACCTGACCAACTGGGGGAGCTTCCTCTTCATGGGGCTTATCGGCATCGTCATCGCCTCGGTGGTCAATATCTTCGTCGAGAGCAGCGCCGCCTCCTGGGTGATCTCGGCCATCGGCGTGATCGTCTTCACCGGCCTCACCGCCTACGACACCTGGAAGATCAAGGCGATGGCGGCCGCCGGGGCGCAGGGCCGCAAGCCGGCGATCCTCGGCGCGCTCACCCTCTATCTCGACTTCATCAACCTCTTTCTCATGCTGCTGCGCCTGTTCGGGAATCGGCGGTGAGAGGCCGGCGATTCTTCGCGGTCTTCGCGGCTTCGCGTGAGGGCGCTCATAAAGGGGTCGAGCGCTCACTCATAAAGGGGTCGCGTCTCCAAATAACAAATTTGATTTTTGGAGACGCGACCCCTTGTGTTCAGACCCCTTGTGTTCAACGCCGCCCGAAGAGGGGAGCAGATTCTTCGGAATGAGACGGATTTGCAGGCAGCGCTGGGCGTAAATTTATAAATTTCAAGGACGTCCCCTGAACTGGAACTGCACAAGGACGTCCCCTGAACTGGGTGACCAGATCAAGAAGATCGAGGGGTGGGCCTTCAAAAGGGCAATGCCGGCCAGCAAGACAGGCTGGCGGGGAACCGGAGGATAATCCTCCATTTGACATTCTGCCGGCAGCGGTTATAAATATACGGAATCATGAAATTGTCCTCACCCGACAGGGTCTTTCAGGAGGTGCAGCCATGAATGTTCCGGAAGAGTTTCGACCCCCGCAGAAAACCGAATCGGCTGATCTGCAGTCAAGCGCCACAGCTGAAGAGGGCTCAGAAGCAGCCCCCTTTGCCGTCATCTGGAAAGACGGGGAGGAGCTGAGGCTCTACTGACAGCCTTCTCCCACTCAACCACACCGAAATGACCAGCCCTCCCCACTGTGGGGGGGCCTTTTTCATTCCGCGCCGCGGCTGCGGCCGCCCCTTTAGTTTTTCTCCTTGCAAGAGGCGACGTTCTGTTGACTGGCGAACTTGATCATTGTCAACACGTTGCGGCCACCCTTCGATTCGTATCCGATCCGGTCCATGACCTCACACATGATATAGAGGCCCATTCCCCCTTCGGGCAGATCTTCTACCTCCTCCGCTGAAACATCGAGCCGCGGCTTTCGACGCGCCTCCTCCGGAGCCGGACGGCCGCGGTCGGCAATTATGCAGACCACGCGGTCCTGCTCGAGCCGTGCCTCCACTTCCACCTCGTGTCCCGGCTCACTATCGTAGGCATGGATGATGGCGTTGTTTAGCGCCTCGTCGAAGCAGGTCTTGACCTGTTGCCACTCCTCGGTGGTGAAGGGAGCGTCGTCGGCCATCCGGGAGACAGCCTTGCGCACCCGCCGCACCTCATCGAGTCGGCTGTCGATGGCGAGCCGGAGCGTTTTCCGGCTCATTCCCTCTCCTCTTCCGCCAGCTTCCACGCCTCCTCCACCAGTGCGTCTGCCAGCTTGGCCTGCGGCACCTTGCGCACCACCTCCCCCTTGCGGCAGAGCAGCCCCTGCCCTTTGCCACCGGCGATCCCGACATCGGCCTCCCGGGCCTCGCCGGGGCCATTGACCACACATTCCATCACCGCGACGGTGATCTTCTTCGGCAGGCCTTTCAGGCGCGCTTCGACCTCTTCGGCGACACCGATCAGGTCGATCCGGCAGCGGCCGCAGGTGGGACAGGAAACGAAGACGGGGCCGCGCTCGCGCAGCTCCAGGCTCTTGAGGATCTCCCAGCCGACCGCACTTCATCGACCGGGGACGCCCCAGGGGACGTAGTCAATTTGTCAAATATGCAGACATATCCAGTTGAAATTGCGATTATCAACGGCAGATCTTGACTTCTTTGCGACTCGATGCCAGTCCCTAATTCCCCATCCTGACCCGCACACCAGCGCTCTGACTCCCCGCCCATATGTGCTACAAGCCATCATTTGATCTTATTCAACAGTTCATTCTTTTTGAGGTTGTAATCCTCTTCTGAGATAAGCCCTTCGTCCAGCAGTTCTTTCAAAAATTGCAGTTTAGTTTTGATGCTTTCTTCAACGATACCTGCCGGTACCTGAACCGGAGCCGCTTTTTCAATCGGGGGTTCTTTTGTCTCAGCCTTCGGCACAGGCGCCGGGGCGGCTTTTTCCTTGGTCTCGATGACGGGAGGGGCGGCAGTGCCGACCGATTCCTTCAGCCTTTCAAGATCCGCCACGACCCACATGGGGGCTTGCCCGCCGGCTTCGAACTTATGAAGCGCCGCATAGGCAGGAAGTGAAGACAGGGAGGTGTCCGATTCCTTTATCTTCAGGGGGTCGGCGCTGGAATAGATCGGGTCGATGGCGTTGGTCTCGCTCGTCTGGAGCCTGGAATTGATGAGATTGAATGCGATGTTCAGTTGTCCGGAGGGCTCGACGAAAAGGACGCCTTCCGTTTTTCGGGGGTAGGAAAATATCCAGGCCTTGCCCTGGTTAAAGGAAGTGAACCGGATTCGCTGATCGGCGTCGACTTTTGCCAGCGTCTCCGCCAGGACGGGGGCCAGCCGCTCGATTTCAGCCGCCTGAAACACGGGTCCCGGCTTGTCCGATTCGCCTTTCTCGACGTAATTCAAATCTCCCATCAGCCTTTTGAGACGGAAAGTCTCCATCTCGTAGGGATGATCGTAAAGCTGAGGAACGACCGAACCTTTTTCCTGATAATGTTCCAGGGCGACGTTGAAGCCATGCTGCCCGGCGACGGTTGTTCGAACCCACTTGGTACTCGTACATGCGGAGGCAAAGACGGCGGTTACCAGCAACAGCAAAGCGATTCGTTTCATTTTGAGGTGTCCTTTGTAAACGTCGGCGCCCATCCGGTGGACGGCCTTGCGCACCGGCCGCACCTCGTCGAGGCGTCTGTCGAGGGCGAGCCGGAGCGTTTTCCCACTCATTCCCCCTCCTCTTCCGCCAGCTTCCAGGCCTCCTCCACCAGGGCGTCGGCCAGCTCGGCCTGCGGCACCTTGCGCACCACCTCCCCCTTGCGGAAGAGCAGTCCCTGCCCTTTGCCGCCGGCAATCCCGACATCGGCCTCCCGGGCCTCGCCGGGGCCGTTGACCACGCATCCCATCACCGCGACGGTTATCTTCTTCGGCAGGCCTTTCAGGCGCGCTTCGACCTCTTCGGCGACACCGATCAGGTCGATCTGGCAGCGGCCGCAGGTGGGACAGGAAACGAAGACGGGGCCGCGCTCGCGCAGCTCCAGGCTCTTGAGGATCTCCCAGCCGACCCGCACTTCATCGACCGGATCGCCGGTCAGCGACACGCGCAAGGTATCGCCGAGCCCCTCGTACAGGAGCACCCCGAGGCCGATGGCGCTCTTGATGGTTCCGCTCCAGGTCGTCCCCGCCTCGGTGATGCCGATGTGCAGAGGATAGTCGACCTGCCGGGCGAGCAGCCGGTAGGCCTCGACGGTGCGGCGGATGTCCGAGGCTTTGAGGCTGACCTTGATCTCCCGATAACCGAGATCCTCCAGGATGCGGATGTGCCCCAATGCGCTCTCGACCATCGCCTCGGGGGTCGGGTGGCCGTATTTTACGAGCAACTCCTTCTCCAGCGAGCCGCCGTTGACTCCAATGCGGATCGGCACGCTCCTTTCGGCGCAGACCCTGACCACCTCTTCGACCTTCCAGCGCTCGCCGATGTTGCCGGGATTGAGGCGCAGACCGGCCACCCCCGATTCGAGAGATGTGAGGGCAAGCCGGTAGTCGAAATGGATGTCGGCGATCACCGGCAGGCGACAGCCGGAAACAATCGTCCGGAGGGCTTCAGCGGCCTCGATGTCGGGAACCGCGCAGCGCACGATCTCGCAACCGGCCTCTTCAAGGCGGCCGATCTGCTCCAGGGTGGAGGCGACGTCCCGGGTATCGGTGTTGCACATCGACTGCACGGATATCGGCGCGCCGCCGCCTACGGCGACGCCTCCTACGTTGATCTGGCGGGTGGTGCGTGGCATTTATAGAGCTCCATTTGAATTCGTGAGGCGTGAGGAGCACAGGCAACTCGCACTTGCTCCGGAAGTGGATTTTACTCCTCACACCTTACTCCTCACGCCTCACGAGGAACAGAGGGAGTTTACCGGCGGAATACCTGATTCGTCAAGGACGACGGATGATTGACAATCACGCCGGTGAGGGGGTAATGTGCCACATCCGAAAAACACGCACCGCCGGAGGCATTTACCAGTTATGGCAAAAGGACCTGAAAAACCGCGCAAAGCATCAAAACGCCCATTCCCTCCGACCGTCGAGGCCGAGATCGAACGGCTCAACGACGACGGCATAGGCGTCGCCCATCACCAGGGGAAAGAACTGCTGGTGGCCGGCGCTCTCAAGGGGGAGAAAGTCGCGGTCACCCTTGAGCACGAAGGGCAGCGCCGGGCGATCGGCCGGCTTCGCAAGGTCCTGGCGGCCAGCCCCCAGCGCGTCGCCTCTCCCTGCAAACAGGCCGCAAGCTGCCAGGGATGCTCGCTGATCGCCATGAACTATCGGGCCCAGATTTACTTCAAGAAGGACAAGGTCCGCCACGCCCTCGACCGCTACGATTCCCTGAAGAAGGTCCCGGCCCATCCGGTCTGGGAAGCTCCCAACCCCTTCGGCTACCGCACCAACGCCAAGCTGGTCATGGACAAGGAGCGGGGGCGGGTGAAGATCGGCCTGTACCGGCGCGGGACCCACGACGTCGTCGACATCGGCGACTGCCCTCTTCATCACCCGCTGATCAACCGCATCGTGGCCGTGGTGAAGGAGGAGATGGAGCGCCAGGACATCTATGTCTACAACCCGCTGACCCGCCGGGGTCTGATGCGCTACCTGCTGGTCAAGGTCAGCCCTTCTCTGAACAAGGCCATGGTGACTTTCGTCACCGCCGAGCGAAACTTCCGCGAGGTCACCCATCTGGCGAAGTGGCTGAAAAAGAAGGTCCCCGAGGTGGTATCGGTTCAGCAGAACGTCAACGCCTCGGAGGGGAACGTCATCCTCGGCCGGGACACCTCGCTGGTCCTCGGCGCCCCCGACCTGATCGATCAGGTGGGGGAAATCCGCCTGCGCATCTCCCCCACCTCCTTCTTCCAAGTGAACAACGAACAGGCCGCCCGCATCTACGCCCTGGCGCGGCAGTGGGCCGCTCTCTCCGCCGGGGATTGGGCCGTCGATCTCTACTGCGGCATCGGCGGCATCGCCCTGCATCTGGCCCGGGACGGGGGCCGCGTCATCGGCATCGAGGTGGTGGAGGAGGCAGTGCACAATGCCCGGGAAAACGCCCGACTGAATAACAGCAGAGGATGCACCTTTGTGGCCGGGGACGCCGCCGAACTGGTCCACGATCTGGCCATGGAAGTTCCGCCGGGAAGCGTGGCGGTCGTCAATCCTCCCCGCAGCGGGTGCGATCGCGAGGTGCTGGAGTCCCTGACGGAGCTTAGGCCGCGCACCCTCCTCTACGTCTCCTGCAACCCGGAAACCCTGGCCCGGGATCTGGACATCCTCGCCGCCCTCGGTTACCGCACCGAAGAGGTCCAGCCGGTCGACATGTTCCCCCAGACGCCCCACGTGGAATCAGTGGCCCGCCTCGTGCCGGCTCCCCGCGAAAAGACGAAGGGGAGGAGCGTGAAGAAGGTCTAGTCTAGCCTAGCCGCCCTTCCCTTCCAGCTCCGCCAGGCGCTCCTTCGCCCGGTCAGCGTAGGGCGAATCGGGGTATTTCTCGATGATTTCCCGATAGAGCTTTCCGGCATGTTCCCGGTTGAACTGCTGTTCCTCGAAACCGGCGGTCTCGTACAGTTCCTCCGCCCGGTCGCTGCAGCCTGCCAGGGCGAGGGAGAGGCAAAGGAGCACCAGTAATTTCCGCATGTTTTCCTCCGAAGGTCAAAAGCAGAAAAGCATTCGCACGCTGCGACGCCACGAATGCCAAGCAAAGTCGGCTGCTATAAAGCTGCGCCGTTGGCGTGAGCAAGATGTTCATCCCTGTGCCCTGGTGACCCTCGACGCTCTTGCAAAACACCCTCCGACCCTTTATAGTATCCCGAACTTACCAAAATAAAACCACGGAATAAGAGACCCCATGAATACCCTCGATTGCCGCGCCCACAGGTGCCCCCATCCCGTCGTTGAAACCCGCAAGCTCCTGCTGGCCGAGCCGGACGCCGAATTGACCGTCCTGGTCGGAGACGAGACGGCCCGGGAGAACGTATCCCGGCTGGCCGCCGGCAAGGGCTACAAGGTCCGGGTGGAGGACACCGAAGGCGGATTCGCCCTGGTGCTTATCCCCAGTGAGCAGCCTGTCGAAACGACGGGCCCGGCCGTGCAGGGGAAAACGGTGGCGTTCATTTCTTCCGACGCCATGGGAAACGGCAGCGACGAACTCGGTCGCCTGCTCATGAAAAACTTCCTGTTCACCCTGACCGAGCTGGAGACGGCGCCCGACGTGCTTCTTTTCGTCAACGCCGGGGTGAAGCTGACGTGCGAAGGCTCCGAGGCGTTGGAAGCCCTCGAAAAGCTCGCCTGCATGGGGTCGGACATCGCTTCCTGCGGATTGTGCCTCGATTATTTTCACCTGAAGGATAAGCTGGCGGCGGGAAGAACGACCAACATGCTCGACATCGCCGAGACGCTGCAGAAGGCCGGGCGGACCATCCGGCCCTGAAAAGCCGATGCACCTTCGGCCGCATTGGCTCGTCGGATGCGCCTCGACGTACTTCATACGTACGCCTGCGGCGCCTCCTCCTCACCGCCTTGCCATGCAACCGAAATCGCATCGGCAGTCAACGGCATCTTATATATGGGAGTAGATCGTAGCCTGGTGGCGCGCCCGGTCTTCAAAACCGGTGGGGGGCGTATCCCGTCCCCGGTGGGTTCGATTCCCATCTACTCCCGCCAATCTGCTTTACCTTCTGAAAAACACCAAAATTCTTCCATAATTGGCGACAAAGGCCGAGCTCTTGTGGATTTCACCGTCCGCAGAGGTTGGCCTTTTCGTTCTCTGTCACCAGGAAACTTGTTCTCCGAGTGGTGATGCCTACAGAAGTCCCGAGCCGAAATGCCTCTTTGTTGAATCCTGAAGCTTGGCGGCTACACGGAAGGATTCCCTGAGAAGATCCTGCTCGTTTTTGGAGAGGGAATGGGGGTCGATGTAATGGGAAGGTTCCTTACCCTGGGAAGTGAGGGAGATTTCATGGCGCAGCCTCAG
>NZ_KI421428.1:235864-250333 GCF_000472285.1 Desulfuromonas sp. TF | reverse complement strand
TCGGCCGTCTCCTGGTTCAGAACGTTCAACTTGACGAGCTCGTCCAGACGCTCAACCGTCGTGGTGGCGTAGATCCCCTGCTCCAGCATGAACATGCGAACGCAATCCACGATGAAGACGCTCCCGGCCTGCTTGAGAGAAAGCTGTCCCTTGTGTTCCCCTCCCTTTTCCACCACGAAGCGTCCGAGCAGTCCGATCGGGGGCTTGTGTTTCATGTCGTTTTCCAGCATGTGATACAGAAAGAGGGTATTTCTGGGAACTTTCCGATGGACGAAGTCTCGCAGAGACTGGCAGAGAGAGGCGTCGCCCGCCAAGGGCATGAAGTCGAAGAAAATGGTGGAGTACATGACCTTCTTGGGTTCAGGAACGGCGATCCAGTCAGTAATGCGCGTCTGCCAATCCTTTAGCCGACCCCGCCAGCGGGGGTTGTTCACCATAACCTCCCCATTGCAGAGGGGATATCCGACCCGGGCAAAGGCATGTACGAGCTTTTCTGAAAATGGAATGAAGAATGCGTCGATCTCTTCGCTTCGGGAGTCGGGGAAGTTTTCGTAGATGAAGCCGTTGTCCTGGTCCGGACCAAGCAGCATTTCCTTGCGCCCGCCGCTGCCCATGATGAAAAGGCAGAAGCGGATATCCGGAGGAGTCATCCCCTGCCGTTTCATATCGTCAAGAACGATTTCATAGCAGCGACGAAGAATGCTGTGATGAATGTAGGAGAGGATCTCCATGGTTTCGAAGGGGGAACGCGTCTCACTGAGCAATGTTTTTGCAACCTTGACGGTCTGGGCGCTCACCGCCACCAGATCCTCGATCGTAAGCGCTTCCTTGACGTTTCCGACCAGAAGCATCGCTTTCTGGCTGCGGAACCGCATCACGTCCCGCATGGTGACGATGCCAACGGCTTCTTCACGGTCGATGATCGGCAGATGCTTGATCTTATGTGCGAGCATGTAGGACATCGCTTCGTACATATATCTGTCGGGGGACATCGCATACGGATGCGGGACCATGATGTCCCCGGCGGTGATTGATCGGCGGTCCACATTCTCGGACGCCACGACCTTGGCGACGATGTCCCTTTCGGTAATGATGCCGATCGGCGAACCGAATTCATCCGTCACCAGCAGGGAACTGACGCCCTTCTCACTCATCTGCCGCGCAATCTGTTGCGCCGAGACATGGGGCTCGCAAACTTCGACAGGCGTCGACATGATCTCGGAAAGACGCTTCTGGAAAGGGAATGCCTCCACCTGTGTCAGCGCTTTGTTGCTGTGTTCGGCGACAATGTCGGCGTAGAGATCTTTGACTCGGGAGAGGACAATTCGAGTGAAGTATCCGCGGATCTGCGGATAGTCGGTTTCTGCCCGCTTCAATACGTCTTCGGGGATAAGATAACAATCGGTTGCTTTTACCGTGCGGGCGCCGCCGGTGTAGGGTTCCCCGGTGAAGATCGGCGTTCCTCCGAAGAACTGCCCTTCCTGACGGTAATCGACGACCATTTCGACGCCGCCGGGCGCTTGGGCCGTGATTTCCACCATCCCTTCCTTGATCACGTAGAGGTAACCGGTGGGAGGGTCGTGCTGATTGAATATGTGGATGTGAGGCGGGTATTTTTTAACGACTGCAGCCTTTTCGAATTCGGCAAAAAGGTCGTCGGGAAATTGACTGAACGGCTCGGCATCCCTTAACGTCCTGCTTAAACCCATTGCGTGCCCCCTACTCTGATCCGATAGAAATCCGTTCCGACAAAAAAGGCCTCCGTTCGGGAAGCCTTTATGCCATTTGATTGGAATTGTATCAGAAGAACTTCGGATAAGAAAACAATTTAACCTATCCGTAAAAAGCCCGAATGTTCCTGAATAAAGGGAGAAGGAAGAAAAGGTTATTTATTGCTCTTTCTACCGAGAGTAAAGGGATGGGCCTGGCGGCTGATGATAAAGTCGAGCAGAATTTTCGTCCATAGGGTCACGCCGGCTATTTCTATCCAGGATTCAAAGTCGTACCGGCCGAGGGGAATGGTGACGATGAGCCAGATACCAATAGCGCCGGCGACCATATTGATGATTCCGACCACGGGCGCCCAGCGTTTGGGATTCGGGGGTGATGCACCGCGTTTCAGGGCGACTTCGGAATAATCATGCTTTATGAAAATTCTCCAGGCCCGGCGAAACCAGAAGAATGCAACGGGGTATAGAGCCAGGTAGAGCGCCCAATTCAATACGAAACTGATGAGTTCACGATTCATTCCCGACTCCCGTTGTCATGGAGGTGAAGTGTGGCTGAAAAAGTTAAAAAGAGTTCCTTTTATCCCGGAAACGGCATATCGATCAAGGGTAAAATTTGAGAAAAAAACCCCGCCAGTGCACCTGGCGGGGCATCGAACACCAAGATTTCAGATCATCAAAAGCTGTGGATCAATGGGCCCCGTCAACAGCTTTGGCTCCGCGGGGAATACGGACTTGCTCGACCATTTCGGCGATATCATGGGGCACCGCCGGGGTCATGTTCTTCACCGCGAAGGCCACGGCGAAGTTGACAATCGCGCCGATGGTCCCGAAGGCGTTCGGCTCGATTCCGAAGAAGAAGTTTTCGCCGCCGATGGCATTGACGAATTCAGTCCCCTTGATGAAGAAGATCCCCTTGTGGGCAAAGACGTAGAACATGGTGATGCCGATACCGGCGAGCATGCCGGCCATGGCGCCCTGCTTGTTCATGGTCTTGCTGAAGATGCCCATCATCAGGGCCGGGAAGATCGAGGAGGCGGCCAATCCGAAGGCGATGGCCACCGTTCCGGCGGCGAAGCCCGGAGGATTGAGGCCGAGATAGCCGGCGACGACAATCGAGCCGGCCATGGCGATCTTACCGGCCATCAGCTCGCCCTTCTCGGTCAGGTTGGGCATGAAATTATCTTTGAGCAGGTCATGGGAAATCGCCGATGAGATGGCGAGGAGCAGACCGGCCGCGGTCGAGAGCGCGGCGGCAAGACCACCGGCGGCAACCAGGGCGATAACCCAGTTGGGCAGGAGGGCGATCTCCGGATTGGCGAGAACAATGATGTCGGCATTAACGGTCAGCTCGCTGCCCTGCCAACCGGCTGCGGTGGCCTTGGCCTGGAAGTCGGCATTCTTGCTCTTGTCATTGTAGTACTGGATGCGGCCGTCGCCGTTCTTGTCCTGGAACTTGAGCAGGCCGGTGACTTCCCAGCGCTTCATCCAGTCGGGACGCTGATCGTACACAATCTGGGCATCCGGAGCGAAGACGTTGCCTTCGGCCATGACCGTCGTATTGATGGTTTTGAGCAGGTTCATCTTCGCCATGGCGGCCACGGCCGGAGCGGTGGTGTAGAGGATGGCGATGAAGACCAGCGCCCAGCCGGCCGAGGAACGGGCGTCCTTGACCTTGGGGACCGTGAAGAAGCGGACGATGACGTGCGGCAGGCCGGCGGTGCCGATCATCAGCGACACGGTGTACACGAACATGTTCAGCATGCTCAGACGGGTGCTGGTGGTGTACTGCGGAAACCCGAGATCCGTAACGATCAGGTCGAGCTTATGCAGCAGGCTGACGCTGGTGCCGGCCATGTCGGAGCCGAGGCCGAGCTGGGGGATCGGATTGCCGGTCAGCTGCAGCGAGATGAAGATCGCAGGCACCGTGTAGGCGAGGATCAGTACGCAGTACTGCGCAACCTGGGTGTAAGTGATCCCCTTCATGCCGCCGAACACCGCGTACATGAAGACGATGCCCATGCCGATGTAGATACCGGTAGAGTTGGAGACGCCGAGGAAGCGGGAGAAGGCGACGCCGACGCCGGTCATCTGGCCGATGATGTAGGTGGTCGAGGCGATCAGCAGGCAGATAACCGCGACCATGGCGGCGCTTTTAGAGTAATAGCGGGTGCCGAAGAACTGGGGCACGGTGAACTTTCCGAACTTGCGCAGATAGGGGGCGAGCAGCATGGCGAGCAGAACGTAGCCGCCGGTCCATCCCATAAGGAAGAGGCCGCCGCCGTAACCCATGTTGGAGATCAGGCCGGCCATGGAGATGAAAGATGCCGCCGACATCCAGTCGGCGCCGGTGGCCATTCCGTTCATGACCGGGTGGACCGACCCGCCCGCCACGTAGAATTCCTTCGTGCTGCCGGCGCGTGCCCACACGGCGATGCCGATGTAAAGCGCAAAGGTAAGTCCGACGATCAGATAAGTTGTCGCTTGAAGACTCATTGTATATTCTCCTCCTTAATCTTCGTGAACGTCAAATTTTTCGTCGATCTTCCCCATCATCTTGGCATAGATGAAGATGAGCGCCACGAAGATGTACATCGATCCCTGTTGGCAGAACCAGAATCCCAGCGGGTATCCGCCTATATGGATCTTGTCAAGCATCGGCGCCAGCAGAATACCGAACCCGTACGAAACAATAAACCAGACGATCAGAACGTTCCTGATCAACGCAAGTGTTGCCTTCCAATAAGCTACACCATCATGTTGAACCATAATTTAGCCTCCTCTCTCTCCTCTTGAAAAAATGGTGATTTCCAGCGAAACCATCACGCCGAACGTTCGGCCCGATTTTTTGGTCGGACCACAGATTGTCATCTCTCTCCCCCTTTCTTCGATATTGATTTCCCGTTAATATTTCTCCCGATTCATGCCATCTCCAAAATAGCCGAGCTTGGACGATATGATATGCCCTGCCTCCAGGAGACGGGGAAGCAATTCGTTTTCAATCTTTTCCTGCGGCAGTCGAAAATCTGGGCCCACAAAACACAGGGCTCCCTGGAGTTTGGCACCAGGTCCGAACAGGGGCACGGCAACGCTGGCTATTCCATCGCCCATGGCGCCCCGGTCAAGGCAGAATCCCTGCTCTCTGATCTTTGCAAGGGGCTCCGCCAGGTCCGCCTTTTCGGCTTCGGCCTCTCCGGCATTGGGCTCATAGGCGAGCAGCACCCTGCCGGCGGCGGGAATCTCGACAGGATATCTCCTGCCGACCAGGGAAACGATCTTGACCTGCTGGCTGGTGTCGATAAGGTCGAGGAACAGAATGTCCGAACCGCGCCGCACAGCGACATAAGCCGCTTCGTCGCACTCCCGCACCATCCTGTTCATGACCGGCCGCGCCTTGCGAAGCAGGCCCATGCGCGATAGGAACTTCTGCCCTATCTCATAGGCGGAAAGTCCCAGACGATACCTGTCGGAGCCTTCCTCCTTTTCCACGTATCCCCTGTTTTCGAATGTCGCAAGATGTCTGAACACGCTCATCTTGTTCATACCCAGCCGCTCACTCAGGCGTGAAATGCGGACCTCGTCCCCTTCGTCGCAAAGAGCCTCAAGCACATCCAGGGCGTTATCCACTGACTGAATGGAGTAGGAATCTTTACCTCTGACGGTCAACGGCGGCTCCTAAGGCGGGTCAAACCCGTGAAAACGCTGATCTGAAAGTTTTTATGTAACCCTGTTTTATATTTGCCACCCTGGACGCTTGGGTGATTTGTGCAGAACAAGATAATACACCGTTTTATTCATGTCAAGAAATGTTTACTCAAATTAAACATTAAAATTATTACACTACTGTTTTCAGATACTTACAGATTTAAAAATTTGTTACCATTAACATTGAAAGGCATTTTTGGCCTATATTTTTTACCACAATTGTCATATTTAGGCCCCAGATGAGCACCGGTTTATGTCTAGGTTTATAAAATACTGTTTTAGTAATCTATTTATTTAGCGACGATAAAACGATGGAGTGTGCGAACTGAATTGGTTGATCCCGTGGGATTCGAGGACCCTCGCCTAAACGAATTTAATAAGGCACAGCTTACCATATGGTGGAAAATATACAAGAAGGCGAATGAGGGAGTGGGACGGGAAACAGCGAAGAAAGGTTGCGGGACAACCCGCTCGTTCTGCAATATTATCTGCGCCGGTACGCCGACCTGTTTCTCTATTTATTAAAACTTGTAAAGCGGGTCCAAATTTGCTACACACAGACATGCTCTTCCTGCCGCTGGCGATTCTGAGGAAACCTTGTACATTAATTTCAGGCATTTTTTCTCCAGACAGCTGAAGCGGCGAGGGTCCATCCACGACCGGATAACCCTATTCATTTCCGCGGCCATTCCATGAACGACAAAAATACTCTCCTTCGCAATCTCCCCTCCGTCGACCGCCTGCTCAACGAGCCGGCTATGCGCGACCTTGCGGATTGCATCCCTCAGGCCATGCGTGCGGAGGCCGCCCGGCAGACCGTTGCTGCATTGCGAAGCGAATTCCTGGCCGGAACGTCACCCGACCTGTCGGCTGCAGTCATCGCCGCCCGGGCCGCGGCACTGGCCAGAGCAAAGGCCGCACCGGCGCTGCGGCGCGTCCTTAACCTCACCGGCACCCTCCTTCACACAAATCTCGGCCGTGCGCCGCTGGCGCCTGCGGCCATCGAGTCCATCGATGCGGTCTCCCGCGGCTATTCTAATCTCGAATTTGATCTGGAGAGCGGCGAGAGGGGGCATCGATACTCCCATGTGGAAGAGTTGCTGCGGCACCTGTCCGGGGCGGAGGCGGCGACGGTGGTCAACAACAACGCCGGGGCGGTGCTGCTCGCCTTGACCGCACTGGCAAAAGGGAAAGAAGCGATCGTCTCCCGCGGCGAGATGATCGAGATCGGAGGCGCCTTCCGCGTCCCCGAGGTGATGGCCGCCGGAGGCGTGATCCTGCGTGAAGTTGGAACAACCAATAAGACTCATCTGCGCGATTACGTTGAGGCGATCGGAGAGGAGACCGGCTTGCTGCTCAAGGTTCATACCAGCAACTACCGCATCGTCGGATTCACCGCCTCGGTCAGCGCTGCGGAGATGGTCGAACTCGGCCGCGAGCGCGGGATCCCGGTGATGGAGGATCTCGGAAGCGGCATGCTGATCGACCTCTCCTCCTTCGGCCTGCCGCGCGAGCCGACGGTTGCCGAAGCGGTGGCGGCGGGTATCGATGTCGTCACATTCAGCGGCGACAAGCTGCTCGGCGGGCCACAGGCCGGAATAATCGTGGGAAGACGGGATGCGGTGGAGAAAATCCGAAGGCATCCCATGGCACGAGCGCTGCGCAGCGACAAGCTGACTCTGACCGCACTTGAGACGACGCTGCGTCTCTACCTCGACCCTCGGCGCGCACTGGCCGACATTCCCGTCCTGCGCATGCTGGCGGTCCCCGAGGAGGAGCTTAAAAAGCGCTGTCTACGATTGCGGCGCAGTCTCCGGACCGCCTGCGGCGAGCGGCTGCAGACGAGCGTCGTCCCCGAAAACTCGACGGTCGGTGGGGGGGCTCTGCCGTTGACGGAGCTTCCCGGCTACGCCCTGGCTCTAACCGCCGCAGGCCTCTCCGCCGATGCCCTGGCCGCACGCCTTCGCACCGGAGACCCGCCGGTGGTCGGCCGCATCCGCGAAGACCGCCTTCTGCTCAATCCGCGCACACTCTCCGGAGAAGAGGAGAAGGACCTGATTCGCGCCGTCTCCGCGGCCCTCACCTCAGAATAAGCCCCAAACAGAAATATGGCCGCTTCCAGCAAACACCATTTCATCATCGGCACCGCCGGCCACGTCGATCACGGCAAGACCGCCCTGATCCGCGCCCTTACCGGCCAGGAGACCGACCGTCTCAAAGAGGAGAAGGAGCGCGGCATCTCCATCGAACTCGGATTTGCCCCCTTTCGCCTCCCGGGAGGTGAAATCGCCGGAATCGTGGACGTTCCCGGCCATGAAAGATTCATCCACAACATGCTCGCCGGGGTCGGAGGCATGGACCTCGTGCTGCTGGTGGTCGACGTCATGGAAGGCGTCATGCCCCAGACCCGTGAGCACCTGCAGATCCTTCAGCTGCTCGATATCCGGCGCGGCATCGTCGTTCTCACCAAATGCGACCTGGCGGATGAGGAATGGATCGACCTCGTAGAGGAGGAGATCCGGGAAGAGGTGGCCAGGACATTTCTCAAGGATGCGCCCTTCTGCAGGGTTTCCGCCCTCAGCGGCGAGGGCATTCCCGAACTGGTTCAGACCATCCGCGACCTGCTGAAAACGACCGTTCCCAAGGATGCCGACGGTCCCCTGCGACTCCCCATCGACCGCCACTTTACGGTGGCCGGCTTCGGCACGGTGGTTACCGGCACCCTCCTCTCGGGCAAAGTCAAGGTTGGCGATACGGTGGAGGTTCTCCCGCCGGGAGAGCGGGTGAGGGTGCGGGAAGTGCAGGTCCACGGGAAAAAAGTGGAGGAGGCCCTGGCCGGTCAGCGGGTGGCCCTCAATCTGGCCGGCCTAGAACGAGAACGCCTGCAGCGGGGCTCGGTCGTCGGAACGCCGGGGATTTTTGAGCAGACCGGACGCCTCGACGCCCGCATCACCCTCCTTGCCGAAGCTCCGCGGCCGCTCAAGTTCCGTGATCCGGTCCACTTTCACCTCGGAACCGCCCGCCGGGTCGGCGTGGTGGCCCTGCTCGACCGGGACCAGCTCGAGCCGGGGGAGAGCGCCATCGTCCAGATTCATCTCGACCGCCCGCTGGTCGCGCACCGACAGGACCGCTTCATCCTTCGCTCCTACTCGCCGATGACCACCATCGGCGGCGGGGTCGTCATCGATCCCGCTCCGGTCAAGCACCGCCGTTTTCGCGCCGAGGTCATGCGGGCGCTGGCCGAACTCGAATCGGGGGAGATGTCCTTTCTGCTGCAGAAACTTCTCGACCTGGGATGCGTCAGGGCGAAGGAACTGGAGCTTCTCTCCGGCATGGGTCGGGAGCGGATCGCCGGCCATCTGGAGAAGCTGGAGACCGAAGGCAAGGTCATCCATCTGGCCGATCAGTGGGCGACGGCCGAGACGGTGCGGGCCTGCCGGCTGCGGCTGGCAGAGGAAACCGACCGCTTCCACGCCGCCAATCCCCTACAGCCGGGCATTCCCCACGCTACCCTCAAGTCGGCCCTTCCGCCCGCCCTTGCCCCCAAGGCCTTCGATCAGCTTCTGGACTCCGCCATTGAGGAGGGGGACCTGGAGCGGCAAGGGGAATATCTCACCCGGCCCGGTTTTGCGCCGACCCTTTCCGCCGCCGAGCAGCAGATCGCCGACAGGATAGAGTCGGCTTACCGCGAAGAGGGCACGCTGGCCAAGAACAAACAGGAGATGCTCGATCGCCTGGGGCTGGATGCGGCGAGGGCCGAGCCGCTTTTCGCCTATCTTATCGGCACCGGCCGGCTGGTCCGCCTCAGTGACGAGAGCTTCTTCCACGCCGAAACCTATCGCGACGCTCTTGCCAAGCTCAACGGCCACTTCGCAAACCATGAAACCCTCGCCCTGGCCGAATTTCGCGACTTGATCGGCAGCGCCCGCAAACAGGTGCAGGCCTTCCTCGAGCACTGCGACGCCCTCAAGTACACCCTGCGCAAGGGGGATGTGAGAGTCGCGTGGAAACTGCCTAAAAACTCTTAATAGGTCCAATAAGTCCAATGGGACCTGTAAGACCTATAAAAAAACAGAAAGGAGGTGCCGCCATGGCCGAAAAACCCGTTCGCCTGACCAGCCTCTCCCGCTCGAGCGGTTGAGCCGCCAAACTGGCCCCCGGGCCGCTGGCGCAGGTGCTGCGTCAATTACCGAGCTTCGAAGATGAAAACTTCCTCTCCGCGGCCATCCCCTATGCCGATGCCGGAGTTTACCGCCTCGACGATGAGCGGGCCCTGGTGCAGTCCATCGACTTCTTCACCCCGGTGGTCGACGATCCTCGCAGCTACGGCCGCATCGCCGCGGCCAACGCCCTCTCGGACATCTACGCCATGGGGGGCAAGCCCCTGACGGCGCTCTCCCTGGTCGGCTTTCCTGCTTGCCTTGACCGCGGCATCCTCGTGGAGATCCTCTGCGGCGGCGTGGAAAAAGTCAAGGAAGCGGGGGCGATCATCGTCGGCGGACACACGGTCGATGATGACGAGCCTAAAGTCGGCCTGGCGGTGACGGGCATCGTCCATCCTGCGGAACTGGTGAGCACCGTCGGTGCCCGCCCGGGCGACAGACTGGTTCTGACCAAGCCCCTGGGAACAGGGATTCTGGCCACCGCCCTCAAGGGGGAAGTGCTCACTGAAAAAGATATGGCTGAGGCGATCGCCGGGATGGAGGCCCTCAACCGGGGCGCCTGCGAGGCCATGCTGGATATCGGCATTTCGGCCTGCACCGACATCACCGGCTTCAGCCTTCTGGGTCATGCTCTGGAGATGGCCGAGGCAAGCGGCGTGCTGATCGAACTCGACGCCGCTGCTCTCCCCGTCTACCCTAAGGCACGGGAGATGGCCGGCATGGGATTGATTCCCGCCGGCAGCTATAATAATCGCGAACACTACCTGCCGCGGGTCCTCGATGGAGGGAACATTTCACCCGAAGATCTCGACATTCTCTCCGACCCCCAGACCTCCGGGGGGCTGCTGATGGCCGTTCCCGCCGGACGGGCCGATGCCTTGCTGGCCGCTCTCGCAGGCAAGGGTGTAAACGGCTGGGTGGTCGGCCGTGTGGATGAGGCGCCGGCCGGCCGGCTCAGGGTCCTCCGGTAGCAGACAGGGAAGCTCAGTCTTCCCCGTATACCGGCAGGTAGCCGTAGGTCCTTTCCGCACACTCCTCCGGATTCCATTTCCTGTGATGGCCTTCGGATTCGATCTCGAATTTACCTGAAGCGCAGGAGAGAACCCGACCGGACTGATGGGTCTTGAGGTTGTCGACCCATTTGAGCTTCCCTTCGGAGGCCACCGAGCAGATACCTCTGAATCTTTCCTTTTCCATGGCCGGCTCCTTTCTCCGCCGCTGCGGCGGAAAAATCTCTTTGTATTTATTTTAGTACAGAAGGGAAAAGGAAAAAAGAGGGGGGAGCGGAACCTTATCCCCGCTGGAGTGCTTCGGCATAAAACCTGACAAGTTCCTTCCCCTTTCCGGAACTCTGGCCCAGGAAGGGAGGAGGCATTTCAGAATAATATATCTTCTCGTTCCGGCAGGAATTTCCGATCTGGTTCATGCCGAGCGCCAGGCAGATTTTCTCGCCTTGGAGCAGAGTCCGGGCCGCCAGATCCCTGAAAAAGATGCTGTTTTCTCTTCCAAGGGCCAGCAGGGCATCGAGAAAGCTGACATACAATAACCGAAAAATTCCCGACCTTTGACAGGAAGTTTCCACCACGACGGAAGCCAGATACAGATGGTAAAATTTCGGTTTCGGATCCGAAAAATCATATTCGACGACATCGTCGGCATCGAGAAATTCTTCGGATTCCTCGTCTAGAATCCGTTGAAAAGCTTCCGGCACCAGAGGGAGAGCGCTCATGTATCCGACGACTGTTCCCCGGGCTTCATCCCGTACGACCAGACAGGTCTCGCCGTTTTTCGCGAGAACGCGCTCCACATTCTCCAGCGATGCGGTCGCTTCAGGACCATAGACAAGATGGTTCAGGGCAATGATCTGGACCAGATCTTCCTTTCTGATTTCCCGCCCCCGGACGACCCGAAGATTCTGTTTCATAGGATTCCAGTCGAAAATTATCACAGGGGGATAGAAGCGGATTTCCGCTTCGTCAATACTCATGTTTATATTCTAAATGAAAAGGCGACGGATCGCCGTGCCTGATTTGCGAAAACCTGTCTACGGCGAACCGCGTTCACCGCAAACGGCAAGGTATCGGGTCTTAAGCAATCCGTGCGGGGCCCGGAGTCCGGGCACAACAAAGACATTGACTTTCCTCCGACATTACTGATAGCTTTACACTCACAATTGGAGAACGCCCTAGGGGAGTATTGCACTGAGAGTTCCGCAGCCGGAACGACCCTTTGAACCTGATCCGGATCATGCCGGCGTAGGGAAGCGGCGAAACCTGCCGGGAAAACTTTTCGGAAGGGGCCGTTTTTCACGCGGCCCCTTTTGCTATTTATGAAAATACTGCTCAACGAACAGCCGGTGGACATGCCCGAAGGGGCGACCCTCTTCGAACTGCGTGAAGCTCGCAAGCCCGAGGCTGACGTCGTCATTCTCAACGGCTTTCCCCTTCAGGAGGATAGGCCGCTGACGGAAGGCGACCGGGTGGTTCTCATCCGACGCGGCGAACATCCCACGCCGGACGAACTGGAGGCCTTGATGGCGGCCCGTCACACCCCCGGCGTGCACGAGCGGATCAAGAAGGCGACGGTGGGGATCGCCGGCGCCGGTGGGCTCGGCTCGGCCATTGCGGTCGCCCTGGCGCGCATCGGCGTGGGGCGGCTGATCGTCGCGGATTTCGACGTCATCGAGCCTTCCAACCTGAATCGCCAGCAGTATTTTGTGGATCAGATCGGCATGCCCAAGGTCGACGCCCTGCGCGCCAACCTGCAGCGCATCAATCCCTGCGTGGGAGTGGCGGTCTTTTACGGGCGGCTCGACCGGGAGAACATCCCGCGAATTTTCAACGGAGTCGACGTCATGGTCGAGGCCTTCGACGCCCCCGACCAGAAGGCGATGCTGGTCGAGACCTTTCTCAGCCGCTGTCCGGGCAAACCGTTGGTCGCCGCCTCCGGAATGGCGGGATACGGTCCGTCGAATACCGTCACGACCCGCCGCGCAGCCACAAATCTCTACCTGGCTGGAGACGGCGAGACGGCGGCCCGGGTCGGTGAAGGACTGATGGCTCCGCGAGTGGGGATCGCCGCCCACCACCAGGCGAACGCCGCGCTGCGTCTCCTGCTGGGGGAAGAACCGGAGTAGACCGGAACGAGGAACGAGCATTATGACTATTACCGTCAACGGAAACAAGAAAGAGTTCGCCTTCACCGCGACCATCCAGCAGCTTCTCGAAGCCCTCGGCCTAGATGCCGCACGGGTGGCGGTGGAGCGCAACCGCGACATCGTCCCCCGGGACCGTTTCGCCGAAACCGTCATGACCGAAGGCGATATTCTGGAGATCGTCCAGTTCGTCGGGGGCGGTTAAAAAGCAAAGGCGGAACACAGAATACAGAATTTGGAATACAGAAGGAGTTCATTCTGATTTCTTTTATTCTATATTCTGTATTCTACATTCTGTATTCCCAGATTCACCACGAGGTTTAAAAATGGACGAGTTAATCATCGCCGGCCGGCGTTTCAAATCGCGTCTGATGGTCGGCACCGGCAAATTCGCTTCCAACGAAGCGATGATCGCCGCAATGGAAGGCTCCGGATGCGAGATCGTGACCGTGGCCCTGCGGCGGGTCGATATTGAAAACCCCGGCGACAGTCTGCTGTCCCATATTGACCGGAGCAGATATCTGCTGCTGCCCAATACCAGCGGCGCCCGCGATGCCGAGGAAGCGGTGCGCCTGGCCCGCCTGGCCCGCGCCGCCGGCTGCGAGCCATGGGTGAAGCTGGAGGTCACCCCCGATCCCTACTACCTGCTCCCGGACCCCATCGAGACCCTGAAAGCGGCCGAGATCCTGGTGAAGGAAGGTTTCACCGTCCTGCCTTACATCAATGCCGATCCGGTCCTGGCCAAGCATCTGCAGGAAGCCGGCACCGCTACGGTCATGCCTCTGGGCGCCCCCATCGGAACCAACAAAGGAGTGCGTACCGCCGACAGCATCGCCATCATCATCGAGCAGGCCATCGTTCCGGTGGTGGTAGACGCCGGCCTCGGCGCCCCTTCTCACGCAGCGCTGGCGATGGAGATGGGGGCCGACGCGGTCCTGGTGAACACAGCCCTTGCGGTGACTCCAGATCCCGGCGCCATGGCCGCCGCCTTCAGAAAGGGCGTCGAGGCGGGCCGCGAAGCCTACCTGGCCGGCCTGGGCGAACAGCGCGATCGGGCCGAGGCCTCCAGCCCTCTGACGGGTTTTCTGCGGGGCAACCCATGAGCTTTCTCGACGAAATCGGCAGACACGATCCGCAGCAGGTCCTCGCCGCCATTGAAAGCAAGACCGCTGCCGATGTGGAACGGGTTCTGCTGATCGAGCGTCTGCGCCCGGACGACTTCATGACCCTCTTGTCGCCCGCTGCCGAAGGGTACATCGAGGCGATGGCGCAGAAAGCCCACCGCACGACCCAGCAGCGCTTCGGCAGAACCATCCTCCTCTATGCGCCCATCTATCTCTCCAACGAGTGCAGCAACGGGTGTGTCTACTGCGGCTTCAACGCCACCAACAGGGTGCCGCGCAAAACCCTGACCCTGGAGGAGATAGAGCGCGAAGCGCAGGTGCTGCACGAGCTGGGATACCGCCATATCCTCCTGGTCACCGGCGAATTTCCCGCCAAGGTCGATAATGAGTTCATCGCTGCGGCGGCCCGGCGCATCCGCCACCTGTTCAGTTCCATCTCCATCGAGGTCTACCCGATGGAAGAGGACGGCTACCGGCAGATGGTCGAGGCCGGCATCGACGGGCTCACGATCTATCAGGAAACCTACGACCGCGAACTCTATGCCGAACTGCATCCTTTCGGCAAAAAGCGCAATTACGACTTTCGCCTTCTCACC
>NZ_KI421428.1:218223-235854 GCF_000472285.1 Desulfuromonas sp. TF | reverse complement strand
CGAGCGCGGCGGCGCCGCCGGCCTGCGCCGGATCGGCATCGGCTTTCTGCAGGGCCTCGGCAACTTTCGCAGCGAGGCCTTCTTCACCGGACTGCACGCGCTCTATCTTTCCAAACATTTCTGGCGCAGCCTGCTCTCCATCTCCTTTCCACGCATGCGGCCGGCCGAAGGCGCTTTTTCGCCTCCCAACCCCGTGTCGGACACAAGTCTGGTGCAGCTGATCTGCGCCATGCGCCTGCTCCTCCCCGATGCCGGGCTGGTCCTCTCCACCCGCGAAAGTGCCCAGCTGCGCGACAACCTCCTTCCTCTGGGCATCACCCAGATGAGCGCCGGCTCCTGCACCTCTCCCGGCGGCTATACGCAAAAAGACCGCAGCACCGAACAGTTCGCCATCGACGACGACCGCTCGCCGGCGCAGATCTGCAACCTGCTGCGTCAGAGCGGCTACGATCCGGTATGGAAAGACTGGGATCGGGCGTTTCTGGACAAGGCGGTGGAAAGATAATCGGTAGATCGGGGAAAGTCGGTTCGGTAAACAGTGATCCGTGATCAGTAATCCGGAAACGCCCCCCCCCGATCACGGATCACTGATCACGGATCACAAGAATTCTCATGCCCACTGTCGATTTCACCCTCTATCTCATTACCGATCGTCGTCAGGTTCCGCCGGGGCGCACCCTGATTGATGTCGTGCGCGCCGCGTGCGAAGGTGGCGTGCGGGCGGTGCAGTTGCGGGAGAAGGACCTCACCGCCGACGAACTTTTTCCCCTGGCTCTCGAACTGCGCGCCCTGACCCGGCAGTACGGCGCGCGGCTGCTGATCAATGACCGGATCGATCTGGCCCTTGCCGTCGAGGCCGACGGCGTCCACCTCGGCGGACACTCCCTGCCGACTACGGCCGCCCGCAGCATCCTCGGTCCGGAACGTCTCATCGGCGTTTCCGCCCACAGCCTGGAGGAGATCGCGGAAGCATCCCGGAACGGAGCCGACTTCGTCACCTTCGGCCCGGTTTACTCCACCCCCTCGAAAACAGCTTACGGCAAACCGGCCGGTCTGGACCTCCTGGGTGCGGCCTGCGGCGGCTCACACCTCCCGGTCTTTGCCCTTGGCGGCATAACACCGGAACGCGTGGGAGGGGTCGTGGCTGCCGGTGCGGGCGGAGTCGCTCTGATCTCCGCCATCGTGGCCGAGGCGGAACCGTCCGAGGCTGCCCGCACCTTCATTTCGCTGCTGGAAAAGGCGGGACATTAAAACCGCCTCTCTTGTAAGCTCTCTCCGATCGATTAGACTTATTAGGAAAGGGAAACAGCCGCCGAGGCGCCGATCTCCCCCCTCCTCCGCAGGGAAACATGGATATCCTCCTGGTTCTTACAATCTTGGTGGCGGCCCTCATCCTTTTTGCCACGGACTGGATCCGTATGGATATGGTCAGCCTCATGGTCCTTCTGACTTTGGGTCTGACCGGACTGGTTTCGGTGGAAGAGGCCTTCTCTGGTTTCAGCAATCCGGCCGTCATTACCGTCGCCGCCATGTTCATCCTCAGTTCAGGGCTGGCCAATACAGGGGCTCTCGGTCCGGTGGGCGAAAGGCTCATCCGTCTGGCGGGTAACAGCGAGGGACGGATGATCGCCGCCGTGATGGGGGTGACCGCTCTTTTTTCCGCCTTCATCAACAACATCGGGGCCACGGCCATGCTCATGCCCCTGGTGATTACGATGGCCCGCAAGGCCAATACCAGCCCCTCCAAGCTCCTCATCCCCCTGGCCTTCGCCTCCCTCATGGGCGGGGTCTGCACCCTGATCGGCACCCCTCCCAACATCCTCATGAACACCCTTCTGCAGCAATATTCCGGCCAGAGTTTTTCCATGTTCGACTTCACCCCCGTAGGACTGCCCATTCTGGTCTTCGGCATCGCCTACATGGCGCTGCTCGGACGCCATCTGCTCCCCAAGCGTAAGGCGGGCACCCTGACCGAAGTCTATCAGGTCAAGGAATACATCACCGAGGTCGAAGTCCGGGAGGATTCGCCTCTTGCCGGCAGCACCATCGCCAAGAGCGGCCTCGAACAGGAAGTCGGGCTGAAAGTACGGGCTCTGCTGCGCGGCAACCAGAAGTTCCCCCGGCCGCATCGCAACCGGAAAATCCAGGCCGGGGACGTGCTCTTTCTCGAGGGGGACCCGGAATCGATTCTCAATCTGCGCAAGAAAAAAGGGCTGGATGTGGTTCCCGAACGGGACAATCCCCTCTCCGTGGAACCGGAGCGGATCGATGAGATGGTGGTGGTCGAGGCCAGCCTGACGCCGACCAGCGAGTTGGTGGGAAAAACCCTCCGCGAGGTCCGCTTCGGCGACACCCACGGATTGACCGTGCTGGCCATCTGGCGTCACGGAGGGCCGGTGGTGAAAAAAGTCGATCACGTGGAACTGCGGTTCGGCGATGTGCTGCTCATCCAGGGGCCGGAGGAAAAAATCATCCATCTCGGCAAGGAGCACGAATTTCTGCTCCTCGGGGGCGTTTCTCCGGCGCCGTACCGCCCCCAGAAGGCCCCCGCTGCCGTCCTCATCCTGGCGATGGTCGTCCTGCTCGCCGCCACCGGAATCCTCCCCATCATGCTCGCAGCCACACTGGGAGCCCTGGTCATGGTCCTCTCCCGCTGCCTGACCGCCAAGGAAGCCTACGAAAGCGTGGACTGGTCGATCATCCTCCTCATAGCCGGCACCCTCCCCCTGGGCTTGGCCATGGAAAAGAGCGGCGCCGCCCGCCTCCTGGCCGACCTGATCATCGGCGCCGTCGGCCCTTTCGGCCCCTGGATGGTTTTGGGGGCGGTCTTCCTCATCACCTTCGCCCTGACCGAAGTCATGAGCCACGCCGCTGCCGCCGTCCTGATCGCTCCGATCGCCTTCAATACGGCCCTGGATATGGGGGTCAGTCCCAAGCCCTTCTTCATGGCGGTAGCCATTGCCGCATCCTCCTGCTTCATGACCCCCATCAGTCATCAGTCCAATGCGCTGGTCATGGGACCGGGCGGTTACCGATTCTTTGACTACACCAAGGTCGGCACACCACTCAATCTCGGCATCTGGCTGATCGCGACCCTGCTCATCCCCATCGTCTTTCCGTTCTGAGCCTGTCCGTAAGCAGCGACTCCCGCTTCCCCCTCCTCATCCTCGTCCGAAAGGAGATCGCATTTTTTCTGGGGTTAAAACTTCCATACCATGGGGACGACGAATACCGTCACGACCATAAAAAGCAGGTTGAGCGGTATCCCAATCTTGAGGAAGTCCCGGAACCGGTACCCGCCGGGACCATAGACCATCAGATTGGTCTGGTAGCCGATGGGAGTGGCGAAGCTCGCAGAGGCTGCGATGGCGATGGCGATGGCGAACGGCTTCGGATCGAGACCTGCCTGGGTGGCGGTCGCTACAGCGATGGGGAAGATCAGCGCCGCCGCGGCATTGTTCGTAATCACTTCCGTGGCGATCGAGGTGATCAGATAGATCGCCGCAAGCAGCACGATCGGGCCCATCCCTTCGGCCGCGCCGATCAAGTATTGCGCCAGAAAGCCCGCTGCTCCGGTCGCCTCCAGCGCTTTGCTGATCCCAAGCGCCGATGCGATCACGATCAGCACATTGAGCTCGATCGAGCGGCGCGCTTCCACGACCGTCACGCATCGCGTGACGAGCAAAACAATCGCCGTCAGAATCGCCGCCTTCAGGATGCTGAGGACCCCGAAGGCCGACAGCGCCACCATGCCGCCCAGAGCCGCCAGCGAAATAATGGTTTTCCTGCGGTTTACCGTCGGCATGTCGGTGATCTTCGAGATCATGTAAAAATCGCGGGCATTATTCCATCTCTTGAAAAAGTCGTCGCCTGCCAGCAACAGCAGCGTGTCCCCCGGCTTCAGCACAAGTTGCCCGAGCGGTACGGCCAGCCTCTCGCCGTGCCGGTGAACAGCCAGAACAACAGCGTCGTAGCGCGCCCGAAAATTTCCCTCCTTGATGGTCTTGCCGAGCATCGGCGAGGAGCGCGAGACCACCGCCTCGATGACTCTGCCAGTGCCGGTCTTCTGCAGGTCCCGGCAGAAATCGCGCCCATGCGAGGGTGCAAGGCCCTGCATGGTCTGTACCCGCATGACCCCCTCGGCCACGCCGATGAAGTGGAGATGGTCGCCGGGTTCCAGGACGTCGCTCGATTTGACCGGCGCAATCATGCTGCCTTGCCTTTCAATCTCGGTCAGAAACAGTTGTTCGAGATTACGCAACCCCGCCTCCGCAACGGTTTTCCCGATCAGGGGACTTTTTTTTGGCACCCTCATTTCCAGCAGGTATTCACGAGCACTGCCGGCGAAATCTTCCGTAAGGGCGGGGTGTTTCGGCAGTAGATGACGGCCGAAAACGGTCACATACACTATTCCGGCCACGGCACAGGGGATCCCCACCCAGGCCAGTTCGAACATGCTGAGCGACTGCTGAAAGGACTGCTGCATCAAGCCGTTGACCACCAGGTTGGTCGACGTGCCGATCAGGGTGCAGATACCGCCGAAGATGGAGGCGTAGGAGAGGGGGATCAGGAACCTGGAAGGCGACAACTTGTGCTTGCGGGCCCAATCCCGGATAGTCGGCGTGAACATGGCGACAATCGGTGTATTGTTGAGAAAGGCCGACATGGCTGCAACCGGGACCATCATCTTCACCATCGTTCTGCGGCCATCTCCGGAGCGCCCCATGATCTTGCCTGCAAAAAATCCCAGCAGCCCCGAGGACTGCGCCGCATAAGCGACGATGAACAGTATGGCAACCGTCAGCATGCCGCTGTTTGAAAACCCGGCCAGCGCATCCTTAACCGAAATCACATCGGTGAGCAACAGCACGCCGAGAGCGGAAAAAACGATGACGTCCGGCGCGTGCAGCTCAAGCACGAGCGCAACAAGCATCAGGACAACGACAATCAAGGTGAAGACGGCCGCAAAACTCATAATGCATCTCTCCAGAATATATCCCTATAATCTATCTTCTTGATAGACTAACCAACACAAAAAAATTATATCTGATAATCTATGACCTGCCTGAAAATTCGTGTTGCCGCCGAGGAACGCGCGACGACCTCCTGCAAGGTCGTGTGGTCAAGAATATCGGCGATGGCATCGCGCACATCTTTCATCACCAGCCGAATTCCGCAACTCGCCTCGTCATCGCATTCCTGGCACTTCTGATAAGCTGTCTCGCTGACGCAGGGAACGGGCGCCAGCGGTCCTTCCAGAACCCGAACAGCCCTGCCCATGGTAATCTGCGAAGGGTCGCGGGCGAGGAAATAACCGCCCCCTTTGCCCTTGCGGCTCCCCAGAATTCCTGCATTTTTCAACTGCAGGAGAATCGATTCCAGGAATTTTTTGGGAATTCTGTCCCGTTCCGCCAGCTCGGCGATCAGTATCGGCCCCCGGCCATGTTCCCGGGCCAGGATCAAAAGGGCTTGCAGGCCATATTTCGTTTTTTTAGAAATCATTCTACTAAATCGATAGGGTTCAGGTAAAAGTAGACAACCACTTACCTGATGTCAACAGATAATTTCCCTATCGCACCGGGACCTGCGAGCCTGTTTTTGTTTCCCGTCAGTCCGAGAGCAACGCCTCCACCTTCGCCGCACAGATGAAATCATTCTCCGACAACCCGCCGATGGCATGGGTGGTGTAGCTGACCCGACAGATGTTGTAACCCACCTGCATAGCCGGATGGTGGTTCTCCCGATTGGCGATCCAGGCGACGGCGTTGACGAAGGCCATGGTCTGATAGTAATTCTTGAACCTGAATTCCCGTTCGATCCTCCCGTCAAAGGATTCCCATCCCTCCAACTGCCCCATCATCCTGCCCACCTCCTCCCGTGACAGAGGCGGCGTCCCCCCCTCGCAGGGGGTGCAATGTCGGGAGGCAAGGTCAATTGATCCGCTCTCATTCATGAAATTGCTCCTGTTCCATCCAATCTTCGGATTCAAATGTTGAGGCAATCTTCAATGGCCGAATACAGCTCGTTCATCCGGACCGGCTTGGTCAGGACCATGTCCATCCCCGCTTCCAGGCACCGTTCCCTGACCTCGGGCCGGGCATGAGCGGTCAGACCGACGATGCAGGTTTTCCTGCCGGTCCGGTTCTCCATTTCCCGTATTCTCCGGGTGGCCTCGAGGCCATCCATCTCCGGCATCTGCAGGTCCATGAAAACCACGTCGAAATTCCCTTCTTCCCACTTCCGCACGGCCTCACGCCCGGTCACGGCAATTTCCGCCTGCCAGCCGCGCTGCGCCAGCGTCCTCAGGACCATCTCCCGAATCATCGGCTCGTCATCGGCGATCAGGATATGTGCCTCCGAAAACGATGCTTCCGCGGCTTCAACCCGTTCCGCCGAAGGTATCGGACCCTCGACAGGTTTCATCGGCAGGTCGAAGAAGAATACGCTTCCTCCCCCCGGACGGCTTCTGACTCCGATCCGCCCCCCCATCAGTTCAACCAGCCCCTTGGATATGGCCAATCCCAGGCCGGTACCGCCGAACCTGCGGGTGAAGGAACTATCCGCCTGACTGAAACTCTGAAAAAGCTCCTCCTTTTTTTCTGCCGGTATGCCGATACCTGTGTCGCTGATGGCGAACTCGACGTCCTTGCCGCGAAGCCGGACGGAGATTTTCACTTCCCCCTCTGAGGTGAATTTTACAGCATTTCCCATCAGGTTGATGAGAACCTGCCCCAGTCGGTCCGGGTCGCCGCTCACCAGGCGTGGAATTTCCGGTGAGACGTCCATTTCCAGACCCAGGTTCTTCTCCCGGGCCTTCAGTTCCATCATTGCCACGGAATTCCGGATGCAGGCCCGCAGATCGAAGGGTTCATCCTGAAGATCCAGCCGCCGCGCCTCAATTCGGGAAAAATCGAGAATGTCGTCGATGAGGGCACGCAGGCGCTGGGCCGCCTGATCGGCCATTTCCAGAAAGGGGCGCCGTTCGGGACTTCGGTCGATCTGAAGCAGATGTTCGAGAGCGGCCATGAAAACCGTCATGGGGGTGCGGATTTCGTGGCTCATGTTGGCCAGGAATTCGCTTTTCGCGCGGCTGCCTTCCTCCGCCGCCTGCTGGGCCTTCTGCAAATTTTCTTCCAGGGTTTTGCGCTCCGTGACATCGGCAACCAGACCGTACATGCAACTGGGTTTCCCCTTGTCTCGGCGAGTCCGTCCCTGAGCCCATATCCAGCGAACGGCCCCGTCCGCCCGCCGGATGCGGCATTCGAAATTCCAGGTGTCTCCGCCCATCAGGGCTTCCTGGAATTTGCGATCGACCTCCTCCCTGTCCTCGGCAACCACGTGCTTCAGGAAGAGGCCGTAACTCCATTCCGGCAGCAAAGAGCCGTATCCGAATATCTGGTCGTGGCGCAGGGTTCGCCAGACCGTGTTTTTGACCAGATCCAGTTCCCAGCTTCCGATTCCGGAGGCATCCAAGGCAAGCTTCAGGCGGCTCTCCGCCTCCTGAAGGGCGGCTTCGGCCTCTTTCTGAAGCGTGATGTCGCGCACCACCGCGGCAGTGCGCTGCAGATGGCCCCCGTCTCCGATTATCATTCCTGCCGACACTTGTATCCAGGCAACCTGACCATCCTTGCGCAGATAGCGTTTCTCCGTTTCATAGGTTGGAGTTATTCCTCTCTTGAAATCATTGAATTTCCGCAGATCTTCCTCCCGGTCATCCGGATGGGTGAGTTCCGCCATGGTCATCTGCATAAGCTCTTCCCATGTATAGCCGCTGATGCGGCAGAATTTTTCGTTGGCGCGCAGAAAGCGGCCATCCCGATCCATCTCCACCATACCTGCGGCCACATTCTCGAAGAATGCTCCCAGCGCCCGTTCGGCTCTTTTAAGGGCGTCGATATCCGTGGCCGTGCCATACCATCTGGAGATCCGGCCCTGGCTGTCGCGAACCGGCACCGCACGGCTCAAGTACCATCCGAAGGAGCCGTCGGCGCGTCGGAGACGATGCTCGATCTCATAGATCGTTCCGGATTGCAGGGCGGACTCCCAGGCAGCGACCGTACCCTCCAGGTCATCGGGATGGACAGCCGTTTTCCAGTCCCAGTTTCCATCCGGATTCTTTGCCAGACCCTCGAATTCTTCATGCTGCCGGTTGCAGAAATCGACATTTCCCTCGGGCCCGGCAGCCCAGGCCAGCTGGGGCATCGAATCGATGAACCGCAAAATTTCCCACGCGCTTTGTTGGGCGTCACCCACGCCCAACTCCCCTTCCAGGGCGCAGACCCGCTTGAGAGCGGCGTCCCTCTCAGCTTCCAACTGCAGGATTCTCTCTTTGAGATCCTTCTGCGCTTTCTCCCGGCTCTGTCGATCGTTCTTTTGCATTGAGCCCCCCTCATTTTTGCGAAATTATACAGCGTTCATGGGAACTGGCCATGGGACAGGACGGACTTCTTTGAAAAAGGCTGAAAAAACCTGCGCCGAGGATGGCTGTGACGGAGATCCTGATCCTAATGTTCCTATCCGATCCGGTATAATGAAAGAAACTCTCCTTCGAGCAGGAACGATGAACCTTCGCCGTCTTCGTCTCCCTTTTCGCTGCATCGAGCCGACCTTTTTTTCAGGTCTTCTCGACGATCCCGTCCTTCTGCTCAACATCCGTCCCCTGGGGCGCAGCGTCCTTGTCGATTGCGGCCAGATTCATCACCTGGCCAAGCGGGTTCTGAAATCGGTGGACGTGCTCTTCATAACCCATGCGCACATGGACCATTTCATGGGGATGGACACATTCGTCCGCAATGTCCATGTCTCTCCCCGTACGATTGAACTGGTCGGACCGCCGGGGATCGCCGGCAGTCTGGCGCACAAGCTCGCCGGTTATGTCTGGAACCTGACGGAAGACTATTGGTGCAGCTTCCGGGTCCGGGAAATCTCCGACAGCGCCGTCAGCACCTTCTTCCTCCCCGGACCGGAGGGGTTCCCCTGTCGCAAGGAGGGGGAATGCCCTCGGACGGGACGCATGATTTACAGGAACGATTTCATGACGGCGGAGGCCGAGCTTGGCGATCACAAGACCCCCGTGCTCATCTTCCGTTTCACCGAAAACCCCTCCTTTCAGGTGGACGAAAGTAAAATAGAAGAGGCGGGTCTCGCCAGGGGCCCCTGGCTCAAGGAGCTGAAAAAGCTCTTTTTCCGCGGACGGCTTGAAGAAGAGAAGTTAAGAGTGTTGCGCCGAAGGGGAGACAGCGGGGAGGAAAGCCTGGAGGATGCCGGGACGGTGTATCGGCTCATCCGGAAAGATCGGAAGCCTGCCAGCATCGGTTATGTCACCGATATCGGATTCACGGAGGAGAACCTGGCAAAGGTCCTCGATCTGCTGCGGGGCGTCACCCTGCTGATCTGCGAATGTTCCTACCTGAAAGAGGAACGGGAGAAGGCCCGCCTTTCTTATCATCTATGCACCAGCGATGTCAATTTTCTCCTCCGGGAATTGCGTCCCTCCTGCTTTCTTCCGATGCACCTTTCCAAGACCTACATCCATCGCTGCCATGAGCTCTATGAACAGCTGGAAATCCCGCCGGAAGTCACCCTGGTGCACCTTCCGGAACACGTCACCCCGCGCCCCCTCCTGCCGCAAGAAGTACCGTGACTCGCGCCTTGCGCAGGATTCCGGACGGGGTTGTTCAGAAGACGGCGTCGCGTTAAAATGAATTCAAAAGAAGTCACGAAAACCGGACCGGATGAAAGGAAGGTGTCTATGTTCGTCATGAGTGTATACGCCATACTGTTTTTTGCCCTCGTCATGGGCGCCGGCTGGGCGTGGGATTCAATGAGGCACTCCCATTGATCTTTCGGTGTCCGTTGTCGGGACCTCCTTCCGGGGGCTGACCATGCATTTTTCACAAGACCTGTCCCGCCTCGCGGACAGGTCTTTCCTTGATGACGTCGCAAAAAAGATCATCCTCGGCGACGGCCGCGCCCTGGGGTACGCGGAGTACGGCGATCCGGGGAGCAAACCGCTCTTCTACTTCCATGGATTTCCCGCCTCCCGCTTCGAAGCCGAACTGACCGCGTCAGCCGCGAAGAAGGCGGGGCTGAGGATCATCGCCGCGGACCGGCCCGGCTTCGGGATATCCGACGGCAAACCCGGCCGTACCATCCCCGGCTGGGCCGACGACGTAACTGAGCTGGCGGACGCCCTGGGAATCGGACGTTTCGCCATTCTGGGTGTTTCGGGGGGAGGGCCCTACGCCCTCGCCTGCGCCCGCATGATCCCTCAGAGACTCACCGCAGCCGGGATCGTCTGCTCCCTGGGGCCGCTGGCCGGCACGGGCCTGCTGACGGGGATGCGTTGGCCGGCCCGCCTGTTTTTCGGCCTCTCCCTGAGATCGCCGAGCCTGCTGCGGCTTGTCCTGGACCTTCTCGGGCCTTTCCTGCGCCGGCAGCCGTCCGCCACACTGAACCTGCTGACGACCGCCGCCCCCGCAGCCGACCGGACGGTGCTGGCCCGCCCCGAAGTGCAAAGAATTCTGGCCGCTTCAATGAAGGAAGCGTTTCGGGACGGAGTTCAGGGGGCGATCGCTGAACTGGACCTTTACAGCCGTCCCTGGGGTTTCGCCCCGGCTGAGATCTCCGAAACGGTTCACCTCTGGCACGGCACCGCCGATGCAACGGTCCCACCCTCCCATGGTCGATACCTTGCCGCCGCCCTGCCGCACTGCCGGGCCGCTTTCGTCGCCGGAGAAGGACATTTTTCCCTGCCGCTGGGTCACATGGAGGAGATTCTGCACACCTTGAGCAGATAATTGACAAAATTCCCCAGACCCCTTGGGGAAATTCTTCCTTTGACAAACCGGAATTTGTTGTTATCCTTTGATTCTTTTCACTTTTCTATTACGAGTGTCATGAATCCGACCGAACTGAAAAATCTCCTCACCTCTCTGAGCGAGGGGAAGCTTTCCGTCGACGAAGGGATGGAGCGTCTGCGCCTGCTCCCCTTCGAGGATGTGGGAGTCGCCCTGATCGACCATCACCGGGAGCTTCGACAGGGAATTCCCGAAATCATTCTCGGCGAGGGGAAGAGCCTTGAGCAACTTCTCACCATTGTCGAGAGGATGGCCGAGCGGGGAAACAACGTCCTGGTTACACGGCTCGCCCGGGAGAAAGCGTATCCGCTGCTGGAGGTCTTTCCGAAGGGAGACTATGATCCCGACGGCCGCACATTCGCACTGGTCCAGAAGCCGATCGAGATGACCGGTCGGGGGAAGGTTCTGGTGGTCTGCGCCGGCACTTCGGACATTCCCGTCCTCCGCGAGGCGTCGGTCACCGCCCGGATGCTGGGCAACGAGGTGGAGGAGATCATCGATGTCGGCGTGGCGGGCATCCACCGTCTGCTGGCCCGGACCGAGTCCCTGCGTGAAGCGGCGGTCATCATTGTCGTGGCCGGCATGGAAGGCGCCCTTCCCTCGGTGGTCGGCGGCCTTGTGCCGATGCCGGTGATCGCCGTTCCCACCGCCATCGGCTATGGGGCGGCTTTCGGCGGAGTGGCCGCTCTTCTGGGAATGCTCAATTCCTGCGCCAGCGGGGTGACGGTGGTCAACATCGACAACGGCTTCGGCGCCGCCTTTGCCGCAACCCGCATCAACCGCCTTGGGGCAGGCAAAGCATGAGAACCCTGTTCCTGGATACCTTCTCCGGCATTTCCGGCGACATGTTTCTCGGCCTGATGGTCGACCTTGGAGTCGAGCTGCCGGAAATCGAATCAGAAATCAGAAAGCTGCCGGTTTCCGGCTGGCAACTCGCCTGTCGACGGGAAAAGCGCACCGGCATCGAGGGGACACGGGTGCAGGTGATCTGCGATGAGCAGCATCATCACCGCACCTGGGCGGATATCGACCGGCTGCTGGCAGAATCCGATCTCGTCCCCCCGGTCAGGGAACTTTCCCGGCGCATTTTCCGCCGCATCGGCGTGGCGGAAGCCGCAGTGCACGGAGTCCCCCTGGAGACGGTTCATTTCCACGAAGTGGGGGCGCTCGACTCCATCGTCGACGTGGTCGGAGCCGCCGCCGGTCTGCACCTGCTGGGCGCATCGGAGGTCGTCTGTTCGCCTCTCCCACTCTCCCGGGGCATGATTGAAACCGCTCACGGCATCTTTCCCCTCCCCGCTCCGGCCACGGTGGAAATCCTCAAGGGATGCCCGGTGTCCGACGGCGGTTCGGACAAGGAGCTGGTCACCCCCACCGGAGCGGCTATCGCCGCCGAGATCGCCTCCTTCGGCCTTCTTCCGGGCATGACCGTGGCGGAAGTCGGCTACGGGGTCGGCGGACGCCACCTTCCGGACCGCCCCAACCTGCTGCGCGGCATCCTGGGCGAGACTTCTGTCGAAGGTGAAATAGATCGGGTTGCCGTTCTCGAAACCCATCTCGACGATGCCAACCCCGAATGGCTGGGAGCGCTGATGGACCGCCTGCTGGAAGAGGGAGCTCTCGATGCGGGGTATGCCCCCCTACAGATGAAAAAGAACCGACCCGGTCTCCGGGTCACTGTGGTAGCCCCCACGGACCGGGCCGACCTGCTCTGCCGCCTCCTGTTGAGGGAGAGCAGCGCCATCGGGGTACGCACCTATGAAACCCGCCGCATTAAACTGCGCCGCGAAGAGAAAGAGATCGCCACCCCCCTGGGCCCGGCAAGGGTCAAACTCCTTTACGACGGCAACCAACTAGTGCGGGTCACCCCGGAATACGACAGCTGCCGCCATCTATCCGAGACCGGCGGCCGCCCACTTCCCGAGGTCTATCGGATTGTGGAACGGGCCTCGGATGGTTTTTTTGAGAGACAGGAGAAAGGTTAAAAAAACACCTTTATCCTTTAACCTTTGATTTTTTATGCGCCGTTTCATTCTTCTTTTATCCAGCAATGCCGGACTTGGATATTTTCCCATCGCACCGGGGACAGTCGGCACCCTGGCGGGCATTCCCGCCTTTTTTCTCCTGGCGGCTCTACCCGCTCCCCTTTATGCCGTGACCTGGACCGCCCTGCTGTTCCTTTCCTTCTGGACAGCGGGCGAGGCGGGAAAGATCTACGGAATCGTCGACGACGGCCGAATCGTCATCGACGAGCTCGTGGGCTATCTGGTCACCGTGGCTTTTCTCCCTTTCTCCTGGTCCGCGGCACTGCTCGGCTTCATTTTCTTCCGCATCTTCGACATCGCCAAGCCGCCGCCGGCCTCCTGGTTCGACAGGAAGATGAAGAACGGCTATGGAGTCGTTCTAGACGATGTCATGGCCGGGCTGTACGGGGCGGCAGCTCTGCGGCTGACGTTGTGGATTATCGGGTAATTGAGATATTTCGGGACTGACCCGCCGTCGCCTGTCGGCTATGGCGGGGCAAGCAAATGACAAATGACAAATGACATAACAACAATCGCAGTCCTGACCATCGGCGACGAACTGATCAACGGCGAGATGGCGGACACCAACACCGCCGTCATAGCCGGGGCCTTGGGAGCGCGGGGATACCTTCTGCGAGAGTCCCTGACGGTGGGTGATGAGGAAACGGATATCGCGGAGGCTCTTCGGAATCTCTCCGGAAGACGGGATGTGGTTATCGTCACCGGCGGTCTCGGCCCCACCGCGGACGACCTGACGGCCCGCGCCGCGGCCCGTGCCTTCGGCCGGCCGCTGGTGCTGAACGAAGAAGCCCTGACCATGATCCGGGATCACTTCCGCAACCGGGGGCGGAAGATGACTGTAGGAGACGAAAAACAGGCTCTGCTTCCACAGGAGGCGACCATCCTTTCCAATCCCGAGGGGACGGCGCCGGGCTTTTTACTGCGCCATCAGCGAGGGTGCCTTTTTTTTCTCCCCGGAGTTCCCCGGGAGATGACCGCCATGCTGGAGGCCTCGGTTCTCCCTCGGCTCCTTTCCCACAGCAGAGGCACTCCCGGACAGGAACGGGTGCTCAAGATTTTTGGAATCTCCGAACCGAAGATCGAGGAAATCCTTACGGCGGCCTCTCTTCCTGATGGAGTCCGGTTGGCTTTCGGTGTCGACTTTCCCCTCGTTCATGCTAAATTCAGGGCATCCGGGGAAACAGCCGGCGCCCTCCTCGATCGGGCGGAGCTGGAAGCGCGGAAGGTCCTGGGCGATGCCGTAGTCGCCTGCGGCAGGGAAACCCTCGCGGAGAATGTGGTCCGCCTGTTCGTCGCCGCCGGCCGTACTCTCTCCCTGGCCGAGTCGTGCACCGGAGGGCTGATCGCCAAGCTGCTGACCGATGTGCCCGGGGCGTCCGCCTTCTTCGAACGAGGCGCGGTGACCTACGCCAACAGCGCCAAACAGGAGTGGCTGGGCGTTTCCGACAGCATTCTGAGGGAGCTGGGAGCGGTCAGCGAGGATTGCGCGCTGGCCATGGCCCGAGGCATGCGCGATGCCGCAGGCACCGATCTGGCCCTTGCCGTCACCGGCATCGCCGGCCCTGGAGGAGGAACGGAGGAGAAACCGGTGGGCACGGTTTATCTCGCCTTGGCAACGCCGGGAGGGGTCACCGCCAGAAGATTCCGTTTTTCAGGCACGAGGGAAAGTGTGCGCCTGATGGCCGCCCATGCCGGATTGGACTGGCTGCGCCGTCATCTCTCCGCTTTGCAGGAGGGGATCGCGCAAGTGTAGATAATCGAAAGACAAACCGGCTGGGCATGAAACGCCTTAGCTTCAGATTTAGAACTCATCAACTGAATCAGTTTTCGGAGATGCTGTCGTGGATCCGAGCAGGTTCGCAAATCGATACCGCCTTGCCCTGGCGCTGACCGGAATGATCCTGGTCCTGCTCATCCTGGGGGTGTTCCGCCTCAGGCAACAGGAGCAGACCGGGGCGCTGGATCACCTGGCAGAGCGGCAGGCACGGCTGACGGTTCAGAGCGCCGCTCATATCGCCGGCTACCTGTACCGTCTGCAGCAGGGGCTAAGCCATCTGGCCGAAGATGGCGGTCTCCTGCAGGATCCTCGGGCAACCGGAACAAAACTGGACTTCCTGGCTGACAACTTTCCTAAACAATTGCTGACCGCTCTCTATGTCAAGGACCGTGAAGGCAATATCCCTGCGGAATTCCCCCCTGGAAAACTCGCCTCCTTCCGCATTCCCGTTCATCTCCTGCCGAACAACCCGGCTCTTTTCACGGCGCCCCTTCTGCTCACCGTCGCTGGAGAACCCTTTCTGTTCCTGGGACAGCCGATCATGGAGGGGAGGCTCCGGATAGGTGAACTGGTGGCCGTCGTTTCCCTGGAGGAGCTCAGAGCCTACTGTCTGGGTTCCGAGCAGGAACGGGTCAGCACCTGCCTGCTCCTCGATCAGAACGGCGTCTTCATTCTCCATCCCGATCCGGCCATGATCGGCCGCTCCTTCGCAGACGTAACCGACGCCTACCGGCAGCCCGAGCTCTTCCGCATCCTCTCCGCCATGCACAAGGGGGAGACAGGAACCGGACGCTATCGGGACCTCTTCCTTATCGCGGACCCCTCGGCCCCCGAGATGTCCCGGGAGAGCCTTCTGACCTATACCTCCATGCAAGTTCCCGGCGCCCGCTGGTCCCTCGCCACCGCGCTCCCCTCCAGCATCCTGACGGCGAGAAATCGCAGCGATGCCGATATGCGGTTCATTTTTTCTCTCGTTCTCATCCTTATTTCCATTCTCATTTTCTCGGCCGGACGCACTGTCCTGAGACTGCGTACGCTGGCTGCCGAGAGGGATCGCCATCAGGAGGAGATCGGCCGAATGGGGCAGGAATTGGACCTTGCCGAGTGCCGCTACCAGCACCTGCTGAACAACGCGGGCGACGCCATTTTCTTCATCGAACCACACACCGGAGCCCTGCGGGAGTGCAGCCGGCAGATGGAGGAGTTGCTCGGCTACTCGGCGGAGGAAATCCATACCCTGTCGCTGGCGGTCCTCTTACCCGGCTGGCAGCGGCGCCGATATCTGCGTCTGGTGAAGAGAGTGCTCAAGGAAGGCTATGGCGAGGAGGACAACCTGCTGTTTCGCCGCAAAGACGGGCAGCTCTTTGCCGGCGCGGTTCATGCGCGGCTGGGTGATCTGGGGGCCGTCCAGGTGGTTCACGGCACCCTTCGGGACGTCACGGAACGCAAACGCATCGAAGGGGAGTTGCGCCAGAAAAACCGGGACCTCACCCTGATCAATGAAATTGCCCACCGGGCGGCCGGCAGCCGAAACCTCAAAGACATGCTGCAGGCCATTCTCGCGCAGGTCGTTCAGGCCTTCAGCGTCGACGGCGGGGGAATCTATCTGGTCGAAAAAGAAGAGAAGGAGAGCCTGAAACTCGCAGCCCACCAGGAGATCGACGGCGAACTCCTGAGTGATCTTTATCGAATCCCTTTCGGCATCGGCATGGTCGGGCGTGCGGCGGCCAGCGGTCAGCCGAGAACCACCGCGGACCTGCAGAAAGACCGCCGGGTTCGATCCGGGAAAGTCGTTGAAGCCGGATGGCGGGGCTTTCAGGCCATTCCCATGACGACCAACGACAAAACCGTGGGGGTTCTTTTCCTGTTCTGCCATGACAAACGCACCTTTGCCCGAGAAGAAATAAAGCTCCTGCTGGCCATCGGCAAGCAGGTCGGAACCTCGGTGGAAGGGGCCCGGCTCTTCGATGCCCTTCAGTGGCAGCACCGGCTCACCGAAGCCAGCAATCGTGAGCTGGAATTCTCTCGCCAGCAGTTGAAGGAGAATCTGGCCCGAGTGGAAGAATCGAACCGGCTGCTGGAGCAGCTGGAGCGGATGAAAAGCAATTTTCTCGCCCTGGCTTCCCACGAACTGCGTACGCCCCTCACCTACATTCTTCCCAGCACCGAATTTCTCTCTCAGAGGCTGAAGGATCGCCTGGAACCGGAGGAAAAGCGTTTTCTGGAAGCCATCGAACTGGGGGGAAACCGCCTGAAGGAGGTCGTCAACGATCTGCTTGAGGTGGCCCGCCTGGAATCCAAGAATCTCTACCTGGGACGGGAACGGATCGATCTTCCCCTCCTGGTCCGGGAAATCAGCGGCGACTTTCTCCCGATCCTCACGGAGCGTGAACTCACCTTCACCATCGGTGAATTCCCTGATCCTCTCCTCTTCTTCGGCGATCCGGACCATTTAAGGAAAGCCGTCTGCCGCCTGGTGGAAAATGCCGTAAAATTCACCCCCCAGGGAGGTGGCATCGAGATCAGGGCGGCGCGAAGGACGGCGGAGGAAGTCCTGGCCATGGAACCGGCACTGAGTCCTTTCTCCCCCTCTTTTTTCCGCAAGAAGATTTCCGAGCCTTTTTTGCAGCTGACGGTGCACGACACGGGCATCGGCATCAATCCCGAAGAGCAGATCCGGATCTTCGACAAGTTTTACGAAGTGGGCAACTTCGAATCCCACTTCACCTCCCAGAGCAGCTTTGGAGGCAAGGGAGTCGGCCTGGGGCTGACTTTGGTGAGAGGAATGGTGGAAGCCCATGGAGGCATGGTATGGGTGGAAAGCCAGGGCACCGCAGCAAACGTGGGAGGCAGCTCCTTTCATGTGCTGCTGCCCCTTGCGCCGGGAGCCGGGGAGGAATCGCATGAGACGGATTAGGGCCTTTGTGGCCATCCCCCTTTCCGCCGAAGT
>NZ_KI421428.1:153093-218213 GCF_000472285.1 Desulfuromonas sp. TF | reverse complement strand
CCCTTGATAGAATAGGGGAAGTTATGCTATCCGTAGGACGCTTATTCCCTCCTTTCCAGATAGAAGCCAGAGGGGTCGATGAAGAAGGCCGCGCAGGTTCAGAGAACGCTGGCCGAATCCCTGCCGGGGATGAATTGGGTCCGCTCCGAAGGAATGCATCTGACCCTCAGGTTTTTCGCTTCCATCGATGAAGAAACCCTTGATAGAATAGGGGAAGTTATGCTATCCGTAGGACGCTTATTCCCTCCTTTCCAGATAGAAGCCAGAGGGGTCGGCGCCTTTCCCTCCGCTGGCCGTCCCCGGGTCATCTGGCTCGGCCTCCGCCATGACGAGCCGCTCCGGAACCTGCACGCAGTCCTGGAGGGGGAGTTGGAAGGAATCGGGGTCCCTGCGGAGGAGAGGCGGTTCAAGCCCCACCTGACACTGGGACGAGCCCGGCGCCGGCTGCCTCCGGCTCAAGAGGTTCTCAAGCCCTATCAAGACTTTTCCGGCGGAACGATGCCTGCAGACAGACTGATACTTTTCGAAAGCCGCCTCCAGCCCTCGGGGGCGCTTCACCTGCCCCTGAAAACCGTCGCGCTGGCAGGCCAGGTGTGAGGCTTCTCCTCGCACCTCACTTTTTAAACATGCAACCGGAGGATAGAATATCATGGCGGACAGCAACCGCGATCGTGCCATCGACCTGGCCATGGGCCAGATTGAAAAACAGTTCGGCAAGGGCAGCATCATGCGTCTGGGCAAGGACGCACCCCTGCCCGGGGTCCAGGCCATTTCCACCGGCGCGCTCTCGCTCGATGTCGCCCTGGGCGTCGGCGGCGTCCCCCGTGGACGGATCATCGAAATCTACGGCCCTGAGTCCTCCGGCAAAACCACCCTCGCCCTCCATATCGTCGCCGAGGCCCAGAAGACAGGGGGCATTGCCGCTTTCGTCGATGCCGAACATGCCATCGACACCCATTACGCCCGCAAGCTCGGGGTCAAGATAGACGACCTGCTGGTTTCCCAGCCCGACACCGGCGAACAGGCCCTGGAGATCACCGAAGTGCTGGTGCGCAGCGGCGCCATCGACGTGCTGGTGGTCGATTCGGTGGCGGCTCTGGTTCCGCGGGCTGAAATCGAGGGGGAAATGGGCGACTCCCATATGGGTCTCCAGGCCCGGCTCATGTCCCAGGCCCTGCGGAAGCTGACGGCCACCATCAGCAAGTCGAACTGCTGCGTCATCTTCATCAATCAGATCCGGATGAAAATCGGCGTCATGTTCGGAAACCCCGAAACCACGACCGGGGGCAACGCCCTCAAGTTCTATGCCTCGGTTCGCATGGACATCCGCCGGATCGCCTCCCTCAAACAGGGTCAGGATGTGATCGGCAACCGCACCCGGGTGAAGGTGGTCAAAAACAAGGTTGCCCCCCCCTTCAAGGAAGCGGAATTCGACATCATGTACGGCACCGGCATCTCTCGGGAAGGCGACCTCGTCGACCTGGGCGTGGAGGCCGGCATCATCGATAAGAGCGGCGCCTGGTTCTCCTGCGGAGATGAGCGCATCGGCCAGGGCCGGGAAAACGCCAAACAGTTTCTCAAGGAGCACCCCGATATGGCCCAGGCGGTCGAGGGGAAGATCCTCGAACACTTCGGGCTGCAGGAACCGACAGCGGTCGCCGAGGGAGCGTAAGAATCGATGGAATTGAACGACATTCTTTCCGTGGCCCTGAAATCCAGGGCTTCGGACATTCACCTGAAGGCGGGACTTCCCCCGATCTACCGGATCGACGGGGCTCTGCGCCCTCTGCCCAAGGCTCCGCGCATCGCTCCGGACGTCATTCGCCAGATCGCCCACAACATCATGAACGAGCGCCAGCGTGCCCGCTTCGATGAAATCCGGGAAGTCGATCTGGCCTATGGGGTCCCCGGACTGGGGCGGTTCCGCGTCAATGTCTTCACCCAACGCGGCACCATCTCCATGGTCTTTCGGGTCATCCCCGTCGACATCCCTGACATCGACAACCTGAACCTGCCGTCGGTGATCAAGAAAATCGCCATGGAAGAGCGCGGCCTGGTGCTGGTGACGGGAGCCACCGGCTCGGGAAAATCGACCACTCTGGCCGCCATCCTCGACTTCATAAACGCTAATCGCACCAGCCATATCGTTACCATCGAGGATCCCGTCGAATTCCTGCATCGGGACAAAAAGAGCATCATAAATCAGCGGGAAGTGGGCTCCGACACTGAAAATTACACCATTGCTCTCAAAAGCGCTCTGCGCCAGGATCCGGACATCATCCTGGTGGGGGAGATGCGGGACGAGGAAACGATCGAGACAGCCCTTCACGCCGCCGAAACCGGCCACATGGTTCTCTCCACCCTCCATACCATCGATGCCACCGAAACCATCAACCGCATCGTCGCGGTCTTTCCTCCCTACCACCAGAGACAGATCCGCCTGCAGCTCTCGGCGGTCCTCAAGGCGGTCATTTCCCAGCGCCTGGTCCCGTGCTCCGACGGCAAGGGGAGGGTGCCGGCCATCGAGATCATGCGGTCGACCGCGCGCACCCGCGAACTCATCGACGACAAGGAAAAGACCAAGCAGATCAGGGAGGCTATCCAGCAGGGGTTTGTCGCCTACGGGATGCAGACCTTCGATCAGTCCCTCATGGGACTGCTGAAGCGCAAGCTCATCACCTTTGAGGAAGCCATGCGACAGGCCTCCAATCCGGACGATTTCAAGCTGAAGATGTCCGGGATTTCCTCCACCTCCGATCTCTCCTGGGAAGACTTCGAAAAGGACGGGAACTCGGCGGAGAAGGAAGCAACCGATCCGTCGTGAAAGAATCTGACGCCCTGCCGGCCGCCTTGCGGCTCCTGACCATGCGGGAACACAGCGAGGCGGAACTCGCCGAGCGGCTCCGGAAAAAAGGTTTCAGCCCGTCAAGCATCGAGGCGGCGCTGCAGCGCTGCAGGGACCTGAGATATGTGGATGATGCACGGTTCGCCCTGGAAAGGGCCCGCTCTCTGATGCGAAGCGGCCGGGCGGTGGGTCGACGGATATTGGCCGATCTCAGGGCGCGCGGTGTGAATGAAGCCGCCGCTTTGGCGGCCATTGAGGAAGCGGAACGGGAATGCAGCGAGGAAGAACTCCTCGCGGATCTTCGTCGCCTTCGGTTTCCCGATTTCTCCTACGCGAGCGCCGATGAAAGGCAGCGGCGGCGGGCGGTCAATTTTTTTCTGCGCCGGGGGTTTCCCCTCTCCTTGGTGCTTTCATTTCTGAAGGAAGAAAGGTAGAAGAATCCCATCATGCACACCGGCAATGAAATCCGCAGCCGCTTTCTGCGCTATTTTGAGGAACGGGGCCACACGATCGTCCCCTCCTCCTCTCTCATCCCCCACAACGATCCGACCCTGCTTTTCACCAACGCCGGAATGAACCAGTTCAAGGACGTTTTTCTGGGGCGGGAGAAGCGCGATTACACCCGGGCCGCCAGCTCCCAGAAGTGCGTGCGGGCCGGAGGCAAGCACAACGATCTGGAGAACGTCGGCCGCACCGCCCGCCACCACACCTTCTTCGAGATGCTCGGCAATTTCTCCTTCGGCGACTATTTCAAAAAAGAAGCGATCGCCTTCGCCTGGGATTTCCTCACCCGGGAGCTCGGGCTGGACAAGGACCTTCTCTACGTGACCGTCTACACCGAGGACGATGAGGCGGCCGAGATCTGGCACCGACAGGAAGGCGTGCCGCGGGAGAGGATCTTCCGCTTCGGTGAAAAGGACAACTTCTGGTCGATGGGGGATACAGGCCCCTGCGGCCCCTGCACGGAAATCTTCTGGGACAATGGCCCGGAGATGGCCTGCGAAAATCCGGATTGCGGCGTCGGCTGCGACTGCGACCGCTACATGGAAATCTGGAACAACGTCTTCATGCAGTTCGACCGCAGCGCCGACGGCACCCTGACGCCGCTTCCCAAGCCGTCCGTCGATACGGGCATGGGACTGGAGCGCATCTGCACCGTCATGCAGGGGGTGAAGTCCAACTACGACACCGACCTGCTGCGCGGAATCATCGCCTTCGTCGAGAAGCTCTCGGGCAAAACCTATGGAACCAGGGATTCCGACGACGTCTCCATGCGGGTGATCGCCGATCACAGCCGGGCCACGGCCTTTCTCATCGGCGACGGCGTCCTGCCGAGCAATGAAGGGCGCGGCTACGTGCTGCGGCGGATCATGCGCCGCGCCGCCCGCCACGCCAAGATGCTCGGCTTCGCCGAGCCGGTCCTGTACCGTAGCGCCCGCTATGTCATCGAATCGATGGCCGGCGCCTATCCAGAACTGGCGGAAAGGGCGGATTACGTCGCCAAAGTGGTCAGGAACGAGGAAGAGCGCTTCATCCAGACCCTCGACAACGGCCTGCGCATCCTAAACGAAGAAGTGGCCAAACTCAAAAAAGGCGGCCTGAGAGTCATTCCCGGCGAAATCGTCTTTCGCCTCTACGACACCTTCGGTTTTCCCGTCGACCTCACCGCCGATATCGTCGAGAGCGAAGGCTTCTCCCTTGATGAAGCAGGATTCGACGTATGCATGGAGCAGCAGCGCCGGCAGGCCCGCGAACACTGGAAAGGCTCCGGCGAGGAGGCTGTTTCCGCCGTCTACCGACAGATGCGCGAGGAAAACATCCGCAGCGAATTCACCGGCTACAACACCCTGACCGATTACGGCGTCGTTCTGGCCATCCTCCAGGAAGGCCTCCCGGTAGCCGAGGCAGGAAAAGGCGAGCAGGTTGAAATCATCACTTCGACCACCCCTTTCTATGGCGAGTCGGGGGGCCAGGTCGGCGATCAGGGCGAGATCCGCACCGGCGAAGCCAGGATCAAGGTGATCGATACCAGAAGACCCCTTCCGGACCTGACGATCCATGTCGGAGAAGTCGTCTCCGGTGTTCTTAGGAAGGGAGATGCCGCCGACCTGCTCGTGGATGCCGCTATCCGCCAGGCCACGGCCCTGAACCACACCTCCACCCACATCCTGCAGGCGGTCCTCATCGAAATCCTGGGTGATCATGTCAAGCAGGCGGGCTCTCTGGTCACTCCGGAGCGGCTGCGCTTCGATTTCACCCACTATTCGGCACTGAGCCCCGAAGAGATCGCGCGGGTGGAAAAGGAAGTCAACCGGCGGGTCCGGGAGAACGAACCGGTGTCCACCGAGGAGACCTCCGCCGAGCAGGCTATCGCCAGCGGAGCCACCGCCCTGTTCGGAGAAAAATACGGAGAGACCGTCCGGGTTGTCCAGGTGGGCGAATTCAGCACCGAGTTGTGCGGCGGCACCCATATCACGGCGGCAGGCGACATCGGTCTGTTCAAGATCCTGCAGGAGACGGGAATCGCCGCCGGCGTACGGCGGATCGAGGCGGTCACCGGAGCCCGGGCGCTGGAAATCGTCAGAGAACAGGAACAGGCTCTGGAGCGCATGGCGGTCCTGCTCAAAAGCGATCGCGGCCACCTGGAGACCCGCCTGCAGAAGCTTCTGGAGCAGCAGAAGGAGATGGAGAGGGAATTGGCTGCGCTGCAGAGCAAGCTCACTTCCGGCCGTGCCGGAGAGCTGCTGGATCAGGCCCGGGAGGTGAAGGGAGTCAAGGTGCTTTCGGTACGGGTGGAAAGCACGGATGCCAAGGGGCTGCGGGAGATGGCGGACCGGCTCCGGGAAAAACTCCACTCCGGCGTTATCGTCCTGGGGTGTGAAATTGACGGAAAGGCCAACCTCTTGGTCGCCGTCACCTCTGATCTGACCCAGCGTCTCCACGCCGGCAGACTCATCAAGGAACTAGCCGAGCGGGTGGGCGGCCGGGGAGGCGGCCGGCCCGATATGGCTCAGGCCGGCGGCAGCCAGCCCGGGAAGTTGGACGATGCCCTGGCAGCGGCCGACGAACTGGTCGAGGCCATGATGGTAGGCTAGCTATTGTCGGCGGGAAAAGTGCTATACTTTCCCCGATGCAGAAATGATGCAGAAGCGGCCTCGCTGACGGGGCTTGCAGATGATGCGCCCCCGGGGTTGTCATTTATTTTGAATATGGTGCTGACGTTATTGCTTCGACTCCCCTTCCCATGGACGGGGTGGAGGAAATATTGCAACTGGAAATCGGGGAAGAACTCAGGCTGCAGCAGGAAACAGATGAGAGGTGCATCCTGGTCGTCGACGACGAAGCCGTCATCCGGGACCTCTGCACCAGGATCCTGAAAGGCTACAGGATCTTCCAGGCTGCCGACGGCGATGAAGCGCTTGCGATTCTCGCCCGGCACCCCGTGGACGTGATCCTCACCGACGTCATGATGCCCCACATGAGCGGACTCGAACTCCTGCATTCCGTCAAGGAAAAATCGCCAAATCAGGCAGTGGTCATCATGACCGGCTACGCCGATAAGGAAACGATTCTTCGCGCCCTCAAGGCTGATGCCGACGATTTCATCAGCAAGCCGATCAACCTCCTGGAGCTGAAAACGACCATTGACAGGGTCCTTGAGAAGAAAATCCTCAAGGAGGAACTGCTTCATCTCAAGCGTTCAGACCGCCTCAAATCCGACTTTCTCGGCCTTATTTCCCACAAGCTCAAGACCCCCGTTACGGCCATCTCCCTGTTCATCCAGAACCTTGCCCGCGGCATCGGGGATCCTGATGATCCGGCCTTTCAGTCGACGCTCTCTCTTATCCTCGAGGAATCCGACTACCTGACATACCTGATCCAGGACCTTCTTTATTACAGCGAGGCCATTCTGCAGGAAGGTCCGCCCCAACTGAGTATGATCAATCTCAGGAATCTGGCCGAGTCTGTTCTGGCCTCCTCGCGAGACGCCGCCGCCGCACAGGGAATCACCGTCACCAGTTCCCTGCAAGGGGAGTACCCTTCGATGGAACTCGATCGACAAAGGATCGATTTCGCCCTCAAGGCGGTGCTGGACAATGCCGTCAAGTTCACTCCCGAAGGAGGCACCGTTTCGCTCTCGGGAGAGGTTTCGACCGATTCCGTGCAACTGATCATCCGGGACACGGGAAGAGGGATACTCCCAGCTGAACTGCCGAAAATCTTCGAAAAATTCTATCAAATCGATCCCGGCAATACAGGCCAGGTGCGCGGGTTCGGCCTGGGACTTTTCTATACCCGTGAATTCATTCAGAGCCATGGCGGACGAATTCACCTGGAGAGCGAGCCAGGCCGGGGGACGACCGTGACGCTGGTGCTGCCCCGACAATAGGGCCCCTCCGCCATTCTGTATGATCGCCGCAGCCCCGGATCGTCTGTTCAGGCGTATATGGGTTTCGCGGCATTATTCTTTTTTTGGCCGGAACACTGTGGTATATTTTTTCCTTTGTCGATGTTCCGTCCACCCTTGAAGAAGGAAGACGCATGTTTCGGGGAACCACCATCCTTTGTGTGCGAAAGAACGGCAGCGTTGCCCTTGCCGGAGACGGTCAGGTGACCATGGGCAACACGGTCATGAAACACACGGCGCGCAAGATCCGGCGCATGCATGACGATAAGGTGCTGGCGGGATTTGCCGGGAGTACCGCCGACGCATTCACACTGTTCGAAAAATTCGAGGCCAAGCTCCAGGAATTCCGCGGAAACCTGTCGCGGTCCGCGGTGGCGCTGGCCAAGGACTGGCGCACCGACCGCATCCTGCGCAAACTCGAAGCCCTGCTGATCGTGGCGGACAAGGAAACCACTCTGGTGCTGTCGGGAGCGGGGGACGTGATCGAACCCGACGACGGGGTCGCCTCCATCGGTTCGGGAGGCCCTTTCGCCCTGGCCGCGGCCCGCTCCCTGGTCGCGCATTCTCCTCTCTCGGCCCGGGAGATCGCCGAAGAGTCGATGAAGATCGCCTCCGAAATCTGCATCTACACCAATGACCGGATTCTGGTCGAGGAACTGACGTGAATAATTTTACTCCCAGAGAGATTGTCTCCGAACTGGACCGCTACATCATCGGCCAGAAAGGGGCCAAACGGGCCGTAGCGGTGGCCCTGCGCAACCGCTGGCGCCGCCGGCAGGTCCCCCCGGAGCTGCGCGACGAGATCGCCCCCAAGAACATCATCATGATCGGCCCCACCGGTGTGGGGAAGACAGAGATCGCTCGGCGCCTCGCCAAGCTCGCCCAGGCTCCCTTCGTCAAGGTCGAGGCAAGCAAATTCACCGAGGTCGGCTATGTCGGCCGCGACGTCGAAAGCATGGTTCGCGACCTCTTGGAACTGGCCATCATCATGGTCAAGGAGGAAGAGGCGCAGAAGGTACGGATCAAGGCCGAGGACCATGCCGAAGAGCGCCTGCTCGACCTCCTTTTCCCCGGAGAAGCCACCGGCTCCGCCGAAACCGAAGGCGAAGGCGAAACCCGGGAGGCTAAACGGGAGGCCACAAGGGAGAAGCTGCGCAAGCTGCTGCGGATGGGAGAGCTCGACAATCGTTTCGTGGAGGTGGAAACCCAGGAAGTGAAGATGCCGATGATGGAGGTCTTCACTCCCCAGGGGAGCGAGGAGATGGGGATCAACTTCAAGGAGATGTTCGGCAATCTCTTCCCCAAGAAGACCAAGCGCCGCCGGATGAAGGTGTCCGAGGCCAGGGAGCTTCTCATCGACTCCGAGGCCGAGAAGCTGGTGGACATGGACAAGGTGCATACCCTGGCCAAGGAGCGCACCGAGGACAGCGGCATCATCTTCATCGACGAGATCGACAAGATCGCCAGCCGCGAGGGGGGACACGGGCCCGAGGTCTCCCGAGAGGGGGTTCAGCGGGACATCCTTCCCATCGTCGAAGGGAGCACGGTGAACACCAAATACGGTCCGGTCAAGACCGACCACATCCTCTTCGTCGCCGCCGGGGCGTTTCATGTCGCCAAGCCGAGCGATCTGATCCCGGAGCTGCAGGGCCGCTTCCCGATCCGGGTCGAGCTGGAGAACCTGGGGGAAGAGGAGTTCGTCCGCATCCTGACCGAGCCGAAGAATGCGCTGATCCGCCAATATACGGCCCTGATGGCCACGGAGGAGATCGAGCTGGACTTCAAGGAAGACGCCATCCACGAGATCGCCCGCACCGCCGCCCTGGTCAACGAGCGCACCGAGAATATCGGCGCCCGGCGCCTGCACACGATCATGGAAAAGCTTCTGGAAGACCTCTCCTTCGAAGCGCCCGAGCGGCGGGAGAAGAGGATCGATATAGACGCCGCCTACGTGCGCGACCGCCTGGCCGAGATCGTTCAGGATGAGGATCTTTCGCGGTACATACTTTAAAGGCGGTGACCGGTGATCCGCGAGGTAAAATCCCGCTTAACAAATCACCGATCACTGATCACGGTTTTCAAGCCAATCACCGATCACTGATCACGAATCACGGGATTTTGATATGCAGGAACTGATCAACAAGGCCAAGGTGCTGATGGAGGCGCTGCCGTACATCAAGCGCTTCGCCGACAAGACCATCGTCATCAAGTACGGCGGCAACGCCATGGTCGAGGAGCGGCTCAAGGAAGGGTTCGCCAGGGACATCATCCTGATGAAGTACATCGGGCTCAACCCTGTGGTGGTGCACGGCGGCGGACCGCAGATCGGCAGGGTCCTCAAAGAGATGGGCAGGGAGTCGCGCTTCGTCCAGGGGATGCGGGTCACCGATTCCGAAACGATGGACGTGGTGGAGATGGTGCTCGGCGGCAAGGTCAACAAGGAGATCGTCGGCAACATCAATCGCCACGGCGGCAGGGCGGTCGGCCTCTCCGGCAAGGACGGAGGTCTCATCCTGGCCCGCAAGCTGGAGATGAAGGCGGTCAATCCGGATACCCTCACTCCGGAGATCATCGACGTGGGCATGGTCGGCGAGGTCGAGTCGGTGCATCCGGCCATTATCGACGCACTGGAAAAGAGCAACTTTATTCCGGTCATCGCCCCCATAGGCGTCGGCCTGGCAGGCGAAACCTACAACATCAACGCCGACCTTGTCGCCGGAAGGGTGGCCGGAGCGCTACGGGCGGAAAAACTCATCCTCCTCACCGATGTCGAAGGGGTGAAGGACAAGGATGGGCGCCTGATCTCCACCATCGACGTGTCCCGGGTGCCGGACCTGATCAACGACGGCACCATCTCCGGCGGCATGATCCCCAAGGTCAACTGCTGCGTCGACGCCATCGGGGAGGGAGTCACCAAGACCCATATCATCGACGGCCGCATGGAGCATGCCTGTCTGCTGGAGATCTTTACGGACAAGGGGATCGGAACGGCAATTGCGCGGTTCTGAGGGGGCTGAATAATTCTATCAGGGATAACTTATGAAAGACTCACAGCAGTGGATTGACCGGGCCGAGAAGGTCATCATGAAGACCTACGGGCGCTACCCGATCGTTCCGGTGCGGGGCGAGGGGTCGGTGCTCTGGGACGCCGACGGCAGGCGCTATCTCGACTTTCTTGCCGGAGTAGCGGTCAACAATCTGGGGCACTGCCACCCGAAGGTGGTCAAGGCCATACAGGAGCAGGCGGCTAGGCTTATCCACTGCTCCAACTACTATCACATCCCTCAGCAGATCGAACTCGCCGAGCTTCTCTGCGACCGCAGTTTTGCCGACCGGGCGTTTTTCTGCAACAGCGGGGCCGAGGCCAACGAGGCGGCGATCAAACTCGCCCGCAAGTACAGCCGGGAAAAGTTCGGCCCCGAGCGCTACGAGATCATCACCGCCGCCGAGTCGTTCCACGGCCGCACCATGGCCACCGTCTCGGCCACCGGACAGGAGAAGGTGCAGCGTTTCTTCGACCCGCTGCTGCACGGCTTCAAGCACGTTCCCTTCAACGACACGCAGGCCATCGCGGCAGCGGTCAGCGCCAATACCTGCGCCGTCATGCTCGAGCCGATCCAGGGAGAAGGCGGTGTCAACGTTCCGGATGCCGACTATCTACGGCAGGTACGCGAAATCTGCGACCGGCACGACCTGCTGCTGATCCTCGACGAGGTGCAGACCGGCCTCGGACGGACCGGCAGACTCTTCGCCCACGAGCATTTCGGCGTCGCTCCCGATATCATGACCCTGGCCAAGGCACTGGCCGGCGGCGCCCCCATCGGCGCCATGCTGGCGAAGGAGGAATACGCGGCCGCCTTCACCCCCGGCACCCACGGCTCCACCTTCGGCGGCAATCCGTTGATGGCCTCCGCGGCGCTGGCGGCGGTGAACGTCATCCTGGAGGAGGGGTTGCTGGAGAACGCCGTCGCCATGGGCGCCTACCTGACCGGTGAACTGGAGAAGCTGAAGAGTCGTTATTCTTTCGTCACCGGGGTGCGCGGCATCGGGCTGATGGTCGGCATGGGGCTCTCCGTTCCCGCCGGCGACATCGTCAAAAAGGGACATGAGCGCGGCGTCCTCCTCAACGTCACCCACGACACCGTGCTTCGCTTCGTGCCGCCGCTCACGGTAACCCGCGCGGAAATAGACGAGATGATCGGTATCCTCGACGGCATCTTGGCTGAAATATAATCTGTCATTGGTCATTCGTCCTTTGTCATTTGTTTAGAACCAATGACCAAGGACAAATGACAAAGGACACAATTCGACTTCAGGAGATTTGTTTGTGAAAAAAGACTTTCTCTCCCTCTCCGACTGGAGCCGTGACGACCTCGAGGCGATTTTCGATCTGACCCGCGACCTCAAGTCCAGGCAGAAACGGGGAGAGCCCCATCCTCTCCTGCGGGGCAAGACCCTCGGGATGATCTTCGAGAAGAGTTCGACCCGCACCCGTGTCTCCTTCGAAGTCGGGATGTACCATTTGGGGGGGCATGCCCTCTTCCTTTCATCGGGGACCACCCAGATCGGCCGGGGGGAGCCGATCAAAGACACCGGCCGGGTCATGTCCCGGTACGTCGACGGAATCATGATCCGCACCTACTCCCAGGAAGGTGTGGAGGAGCTGGCACACTGGTCCGGAATCCCGGTGATCAACGGCCTCACAGACCTCTTTCACCCTTGTCAGGTCATGGCGGATCTGTTCACCGTCATCGAGCACAAGAGCGATTACCGCAACCTGACCTACTGTTGGATCGGCGACGGCAACAACATGGCCAACAGCTGGATCAATGCCGCCGCCGTCTTCGGCTTCGAACTGAAGGTCGCCACCCCCGGGGGATACGCCCCGAACCCGGAGGTGGTCGAGCGCGCCCGGCAGGCAGGAGCGAAAATCACCTACACCGCCGACCCGCTTGAAGCTGCGCGCGGAGCCCACGTCCTCAACACCGACGTATGGGCCAGCATGGGGATGGAAGCCGAGCAGAAAGAACGTGAAAAGGCCTTTGTGGGCTTCCAGATCAACGGCGACACCCTCCGAGTGGCCGATTCCGCCTGCATCGTGCTGCACTGCCTCCCCGCCCACCGGGGGGAGGAGATCGCCGACGAAGTCATCGAAAGCCCCCACTCGGTGGTCTTCGACGAAGCGGAAAACCGGCTGCACGTGCAGAAGGCGATCTTGGCGACATTAATGGGTTGAAACCAGCTGCAAGCTCCGAGCTGTAAGTAAAATGCCGCCTTACAGCTTACAGCTTACAGCTTACAGCTTACAGCTTACAGCTTATAGCTTACAGCTTATAGCCAGGCACTTATGACCATCACCTGCCCCCATTGCGGTTTTTTCCGGGATGTCGATTCTGACCGGATTCCCTCTCGGGCAACCCGGGCGAGCTGCCCACGATGCCGGAAGAGCTTTCCTCTGCCCCGCGGGATGGTAGCAGCTCCGGTATTCGGGCCAGCTGAACCGGAACTGCAGTCGGAGGCGGAAGAAGTTCCGCACCCCTCGCCGACGACGCTCCCGAAGGCCGGGTTCTGGATCAGGATGATTGCCGCTATTGTAGACTGGGTGCTGGTCACGGCGGTCGAGGTCACGCTCGGTCTGTTGCTGGGACTGGCGACCGCCCGTTTCGACGGCGGCCTGAACGGGTCGGGACAAAGCATGATCTCCATTGTCATCTGGCTTTTCGGCACGGTGCTGACTGTGGCGTACTACGTCTTCTTTACCGGTTATTGCGGCCAGACTCCCGGAAAGATGGCCCTTCGGATCAAGGTAATCCGCACCAACGGCATGGAAATCGGGTACGGCAAGGCCGCCCTGCGGGAGGTCCTCGGAAAATTCGTCTCGGTAATCCTTCTCGGCATCGGCTATCTCATGGTAGCCTTCGACCTTCAGAAACAGGGGCTGCACGACAAGATAGCCGACACGTATGTCATAAAACTCTAGGCTCAAGGTTTCCTTGACCCTGTATCCTTGATAAGGAGAACATTGAAATGTCGCGTAAAGGTACCGTCAAAAAAGCCGTTCTCGCCTACTCCGGCGGACTCGACACCTCCATCATCCTCAAGTGGCTGGTGGAGGAATACGGGTGTGAAGTCATCGCCTTTTCCGCCGATCTCGGTCAGGGGGAAGAACTCGACTTCATCCCGGAGAAAGCCCGGAAGACCGGCGCCAGCAAGTGCTACATCGAGGATCTGCGTGAGGAATTCGTCCGCGATTTCGTCTTCCCCATGTTCCGCGCCAACGCCATCTACGAGGGACGCTATTTCCTGGGCACCTCCATCGCCCGGCCGCTCATCGCCAAGAAGCAGATGGAGATCGCCGAGGCCGAAGGGGCCGACGCCGTCTCCCACGGCGCCACCGGCAAGGGTAACGACCAGGTCCGTTTCGAACTCGGCTACTACCATTTCGACCCGAGCATCCATGTCATCGCCCCCTGGCGGGAGTGGGATCTCAACAGCCGCACGGCGTTGGAGGAGTACGCCCGTCAGCATGATATCCCGGTGCCGACCAGCAAGAAGTTCCCCTGGAGCTCGGACCGCAACCTGCTGCACATCTCCTTCGAAGGGGCGATTCTCGAAGATCCCTGGGCCGAAGCTCCGGAAGAGATGTACGCCCTGACCGTCCGCCCCGAGGACGCTCCCGACCAGCCCGAATACGTGGAAATCGAATTCAGGGGCGGAGATCCGGTGGCCGTCAACGGCGAGCGACTTGCCCCGGCGGCCCTGCTGGCCAGACTCAATGCGTTCGGCGGTAAACACGGCATCGGACGGGTCGACCTGCTGGAGAACCGATACGTCGGGATGAAGAGCCGCGGCGTTTATGAGACCCCCGGCGGCACCATCCTCGAGGAAGCGCACCGGGCGGTCGAGTCGATCACCATGGACCGCGAAGTCATGCACCTGCGCGACTCCCTGGTCTCCCGCTACGCCGAGATGATCTATAACGGCTACTGGTTCGCTCCCGAGCGCCTCGCCTTGCAGGCCCTCATCGATGAAACTCAGAAGACCGTCAACGGGATGGCCCGGGTCAAGCTCTACAAGGGGCACTGCCGCACCGTCGGACGCAAATCTGATACCGATTCCCTGTTCAACGTCGAGTTCGCCACCTTTGAAGCCGACCAGGTCTACAACCAGGCCGACGCCGAAGGTTTCATCAAGCTCAATGCCCTGCGCCTGCGCATCCGCAGCATGATGCTTAAGAACAAGTGAGGGGTCAGGGGAGGGGAGTGAGGGGATTAACTCTGCTTTGCTTTGACTCCTCACCCCTCACGCTTTACGGTTTCCGAATGGACTACACCAAACAGCATATAAAGACCTCGGTGGTCGCCTGCGTCATCGATGCCGAAGAGCGGGTCCTTCTGACTCGACGCTGCATACATCCGTTCTGCGACCAGTGGGTGATGCCGGGGGGGAAGATCGACCTGGGGGAGCCGATCCTTGCGGCTCTCCACCGCGAGGTCAAGGAGGAGGTGGGTATCGAGATCCATGTCGAGGGACTCATCGACGTGTTCGAGCACCTTGAAGTCGGGAAGAGGAGTGATCATTTCGTCATCCTCTACTATCGGACCACCCCTCTGACTTTTGACTTGACCCCCAACGGCCAGGAGTGCACCGAGGCGAGCTGGGTGCCCAAGGAACGGCTGCCGGATTTCGACATTCCGGCCGGCACCCGCCACATCCTCTCCAAGGTCTTTCCCGAGCTGGGCTGGGGCAACGGCGCTCCGCCGGAGCGCACCGCCGAAAGCGAGATCCCTGGCGGCTTCAAACCGCCCGGACCCTGAGCAGACATGATCCGCATCGTCGAAAAAGATCTCTCCATCGAGTTCCCCCGGGGACATCACCAGCACTGTCTGATCGCCCAGATTCCCAACCATCTGGCCATGGAGGATTTCGCCTGCCGCCTGGCCGACCCCGAGAGCAAATGGAATCAGATCCGCACGATTCTCGAACTGGTGGCCGAAGGTCCCGGCAACCTGAAAAAATGTCACTTCCTGCTTCTCCCCGAATCGGCCATGCCGGCCCGCTCGGTGGACAAGGCGCTGACGTTCATCGATCGACATTTCCGGCCCAACACCATCACCACCTTCGGCGTCGAACACATCCGTCTCAGCGAATATCTCGATTTTCTCAAGCTCTACCGGTCCGACAACGAGGAGGCTCTGGCCTCAGCACAGGAAGACCTGGATGCCGGCGACATCGATGAATTGGCGGTCAACTGGAGCGTTACCGCGGTCAAGGAGGCAAACGGCAAGCTCAGGGTCTTTCTCCAGGCCAAGAGCCATCCCTTCGTGGGAGAAGAGGCCATCGATTCGGTCCACGACCTCTACAGGGGGAAGATCTTTCCCCTCTTCCGCTGTCATCCGACCTGCTTCAACTTCATGTCGGTGATCTGCCTCGACTACGTCTATCGCGATCTCTACCAGTCGAACATCAGCGTGGTCATCGAAAAGGCCAACGAACTTTTTTACGAAACGCGCCAGCGCCTCGACCTGCTGATCGTCCTGGAATGCAACCCCAAGCCGGAGCACAAGGCCTTCCGCGACGTCATCAACGGCTTCTATGGCGAGTACCTGGCCTACACCCCCGGCGTGCGGGATACGATCACTGTCTTCTGCAACTCCTCGGACCGCACCAGCGGGCTCCCCGGCGCCGACACCTGCACCTTCGGCTACTCCTCGGTGATCATTCACGAGAGCCACAAGATAGGTCCCTTCCAATACCCCGAGTTCAGCAGCGACGATTTCGACGGCCTGCCGGTGTGTCGCCTGCGCTTCGGCCCAAAGACCCGGCTCTACTATTTCAACCTGCCTCTTTTCCACGAACTCGATCCCCGCACCACCCGGGTGCCGCTGAAGATCCACGGCATCTTCCGTCCGGCCGGGAACCGCTGGATCCGCATCGAGGATGAGGAATACCACTACACGGATACAGGAGAAACCGAATCATGAGCGACAAACCCTGGGCTGGCCGCTTCACCCAGCCCACCGACAAGTTCGTCGAGGAATTCACCGCCTCCATCGCCTTCGACCAGCGGATGTACCGCTATGACATCCAGGGGTCCATAGCCCATGCCCGGATGCTTGCGAAACAGAAAATCATCGCCGCCGAAGACGCCGAGCAGATCATCGGAGGACTGGAGGCGATCCTGTGCGACATCGAGGCGGGCCGCTTCGAGTTCAAGGTCAGCCTCGAAGATATCCACATGAACATCGAGGCGCGCCTCATCGAGCGCATCGGCCCGGTAGGCGGAAAGCTGCATACCGCGCGCTCGCGCAACGATCAGGTCGCCGTGGACGTCCGGCTTTACCTGCGCGACGAGCTCAAGGAGATTCTCGGCTATCTCGACGCCCTGCAGGAATCCCTGCTCAACCAGGCCGAGATGAACCTGGCGGTGATCATGCCGGGCTATACCCACCTGCAGACCGCGCAACCGATCCTCTTCGCCCATCATATGCTTGCCTATTACGAGATGGCGCGCAGGGACGCCGGCCGCCTCCGGGATGTCCTCGGGCGGCTCAATTTCCTCCCTCTGGGGGCCGGAGCCCTGGCCGGAACCACCTTCCCCATCGACCGGGAGTTCGTCGCCGAGCAGCTCGGCTTCGACGGGGTCACCCGCAACAGTCTCGACAGCGTCTCCGACCGCGACTTCGCCATCGAGTTCTGCGCCGCCGCCTCCATCCTGATGATGCACCTCTCGCGCCTCTCCGAGGAACTGATTCTGTGGTCCAGCGCCGATTTCGACTTCATCGAGCTCACCGACGCCTTCTGCACCGGCTCCTCCATCATGCCGCAGAAGAAGAACCCCGACGTTCCCGAACTGGTCCGCGGAAAGACCGGCCGGGTCTACGGAAATCTGATCTGCCTGCTCACCCTGATGAAATCGCTCCCCCTGGCCTACAACAAGGACATGCAGGAGGACAAGGAGCCCCTTTTCGACACCATCGACACGGTCAAGGGGAGTCTGAAGATCTTTGCCGACATGATCGCCGAGATGAAGGTGAAGGCCGAAAATATGCGGATAGCCGCCGCCCGGGGCTTCTCAACCGCCACCGATGTGGCCGACTACGTCGTGCGCAAGGGGATTCCCTTCCGCAACGCCCATGAAATCGTCGGCAAAACCGTGCGCTACTGCATCGAAAGCGGGAAGGACATCCCCGCGCTGTCCCTGGAGGAATTCCGACAGTTCTCCGACGCCATTGAGGAGGACATCTACGACTTCGTCACCCTGGAAGCCTCCGTCAATGCCCGCCGCGCCACCGGCGGCACCGCCCGCGAGGCGGTCGAGCGGGAGATCGCCCGAGCGAGGGCGGAGCGGCAAAAAAGCAAATAAGAAAAACGGCGTCATAGATTGGAGACTCATTGTGCTCAGACCCCTCCTGACGATCCTCGCAGTCCTTCTCGTCCTCCTTGCCGGGTGCGGCAAGAAGGGCCCGGTGCAGCCTCTCAAGCAGCCTCTTCCCGCCGCCCCCAAGGAACTCGCCCTGCGGCAGATGGGGACGCGCTTCGTCCTCGCCTGGGATATTCCAAAGGTGAACCAGAACGGCACCCCTCTGACCGACCTGAAGGGTTTCAAGGTATTGAGGATGAGGTACGATCTGGCCGAGGATTGCCCCGAGTGCCGGGATACCTCCGTACTGCTCGAGGAAATTGATCTTGACTTTCTGCGGGAGGTGATCCGGCGCGGCGACCGTCTCTACTTCTGGGACACCGAACTTAAGCCCGATTTCGGCTACAAATACACCGTCGTTCCCTACAATCGACGCAATCGCGAGGGAGACCCGGCTCAGGTGCGGCGCCCCATGCTGATCCCCCCTTTCCCCCCCGACCGACTCGCTGCCACAGCCCACGACCGGCTGGTGCGCCTCGCCTGGGAACCGGCGGTGGAAGATCGTCAGGGAGCGGGATTGCTCGGCTATAATCTTTACCGCCGCACGCCCGGCGAGGCGTTCCCCCCTCGTCCGCTGAACCGCGAACCGCTGATGAATAACGCCTTCGAGGATTTCGACGTGCAGAACGGTACGACTTATGTCTATGCCGTACGCACAGTTGTGAGCATCATGGACCATCCCGTTGAGAGCCTCCTTTCCAATATCGCGGAAGCCGTTCCCCGGGAGGGTCTTTAGAAGCCTCTTTGACATTCACCGGCGGGTATGTTACCAATACTCCCTTACGATTCAGATATTTTCAGCACATTCGTGACATTTATAGCGGGTATGCGCCCGCAAGAAACTGGATCAATTTTCAAACCATTCCGGAGGAGAAATCATGTTCAAGGGATCCATGGTCGCCATCGTCACCCCCTTTGACAGGGAGGGTCGTTTCGACGAGGAGAAGTACCGCGAACTCATCGAATTTCAGATCGAGAACGGCACCGACGTCCTCGTCCCCTGCGGGACAACTGGAGAGTCGGCCACCCTCGATTACAAGGAGCACGACCGGGTCATTCAGACCTGCATCGACCAGGTGAAAAAACGCGTTCCGGTCATCGCAGGCACCGGCTCCAATTCCACGGCCGAGGCCATCGAGCTCTCCCGCCATGCCAAGGAGATGGGGGCCGACGGCGTGCTGCTGGTCTCGCCCTACTATAACAAGCCCTCACAGGAGGGAATCTACCTGCATTACAAGGCGATCGCCGAAGCTGTCGCCATTCCCCAGGTGCTGTACAACGTTCCGAGCCGCACGGGAATGAACATGACGGCGGCCACCACCATCCGTCTGGCCGAATTCTCCAACATCGTCGCCATCAAGGAAGCCTCGGGCAACGTCACACAGGCAGGCGAGATCCTCGCAGCCGCCGGTGACAAAATCGACGTCCTCTCCGGCGATGACTTTCTCACCCTGCCGCTGATGGCTATCGGCGCCAAGGGGATCATTTCCGTTTCCGCCAACGCCATTCCCGGGGAAGTCAAGGCGATGGTCCGGGCGATCGACGAAGGACGGTGGGAGGAAGCCCGCCGGATGCACCTTCGCCTCCTCGAGTTCCACAACACCATGTTCATCGAGTCGAATCCGGTTCCGGTCAAGGCCGCCCTCTCCCTCATGGGCAAGTGCGAAGCCGGCGTACGCCTCCCCTTGGCTCCACTCTCGTCGGGGAGCCTGGAGACGCTCAATGCGATGATGAAAAAGTACGAGCTGATTTAGAAAACATGGGTCTCATAGGACCTATGGGACCGCTAAGACCTATGAAGGAAAAAACATGATCAAAATTGCCGTTACCGGCGCCGCCGGCCGGATGGGCGGGCGGATCATCACCGCCGTCAAGGAGACCGAGGGGGTCGAACTCACCGGCGCCGTCGAGCGCGCAGGTCATCCCCTGATCGGGCAGGACGCCGGCTCAGTCGCAGGCTGCGGCCCGCTGGGGGTCCCCATCCTCGATTCCCTCGATGGCGCCCTCGCCGACGCCGACGTCCTCATCGACTTCACCTTTCCCGAAGTCACGCTCCATAACGCCGAAGTCTGCGCCCGACTCGGAAAGAAGCTGGTGACCGGCTCCACAGGGTTCACCTCCGAGCAGCGCGAGCAGATGAAGCGCCACGCCGCGGCCGTTCCGGTGGTGATGGCTCCCAACATGAGCGTCGGGGTCAACGCCTGCTTCAAGCTCCTCAAGGAGGCGGCCCGGATTCTCGGTGACGGCTTCGACGTTGAGATCGTGGAGCTGCACCACAACAAGAAGAAGGACTCCCCTTCCGGCACCGCCGTGCGCATGGGGCAGATCGTCGCCGAAGAGCTGGGCCGCGACTACGACAAGGTGGCCAACTTCCACCGCGAGGGGATGTGCGGTGAGCGTACTCACGAGGAGATCGGCATGCAGACCGTCCGCGGCGGCGACATCGTCGGCGAGCACACCGTCTACTTCATCGGCATGGGCGAGCGCATCGAGATCACCCACCGGGCCATGAGCCGCGACATGTTCGCCCGAGGCGCCGCCCGCGCCGCCGCCTGGACCGGCGACAAGGGGGCGGGGCTGTATGACATGCAGGATGTGCTGGGGCTGAAGTAGACCGCAGGGGCAAGCCCGACAAGTTTGGGCTCGTTCATCGCGGGCGCTGCGCCCCGCACCCCGCCCGACTTCTTTTGCTCGCCCAAAAGAAGTCGGCAAGAAAAGGGCGTTGTCCTGCGGACGGCATTTCTGCCCCGGAGATTGCTCTTCTGTTTCAGTAGGGTACAGGATTGACCTGCCGTGCTCCGTGGCGACTCCCCTTGCGCGAACGATCAGCAGCCTTGAACAGTCGTCGAGCTCTCAACCTCTCTGCGGACGGGTTGTTGAGTTTAAAATCTTAAATCTGCCGGTCCGTTGGTCCTTCGATTGCCGCAGATGGAACTTTCAATCATTCGAGAATCAACATAGGAAGGAGCTTTTGCATGGCACGCATCAACGACAACTATCTCAAACTCAAGGCCGGCTACCTCTTCCCCGAGATCGGGCGCCGGGTCCGGGAATTCACCAGCGCCAACCCAGCCGCGCGGGTCATCCGCCTCGGCATCGGGGACGTCACCCGGCCGCTGGTTCCGGCGGTCCTCAAGGCTTTTCACGCCGCGGTGGACGACCTCGGCGGCACCGAGAACTTTCACGGCTACGGCCCGGAGCAGGGGTACGACTGGCTGATCGACACCATCATCGAGAAGTCCTACAAGCCGCTGGGCGTGGAGCTGAAGACCTCCGAGATCTTCATCTCCGATGGTTCCAAGTGCGACTGCGCCAACATCCTGGACATATTCGACCTCTCCAACAAGGTCGCCATTTGCGATCCGGTCTACCCCGTCTACAACGACACCAACGTCATGGTCGGCCGCACCGGCGAGGCCAACGACAAGGGGTACTACGAGGGGATCGTCTACATGCCCTGCACCGCGGAGAACAACTTCACCCCCGCCCCTCCCGCGGAGAAGGTGGATATCATCTACCTGTGCTACCCCAACAACCCCACCGGCGCCGTCGCCACTCGGGATGAGCTGAAGCAGTGGGTCGACTACGCCCTGAAGAACGACGCGGTTATCTTCTTCGACGCCGCCTACGAGGCGTTCATCACCGATCCATCCATCCCCCACTCCATCTACGAGATCGAGGGGGCCGAGAAGTGCGCCGTCGAGTTCCGCTCCTTCTCCAAGACCGCCGGCTTCACCGGCGTGCGCTGCGCCCTCACCGTCGTCCCCGAGGGAGTGACCGCCAAAACCGCCAAGGGGGAGACCGTTGCTCTCAACAAGCTGTGGAACCGCCGCCAGAGCACCAAGTTCAACGGCGTCTCCTACCCGGTGCAGAAGGCCGCCCAGGCCGTTTACTCCGACGAGGGGTGGGAGCAGGTCCGCGAGGTCATCGACTACTACATGCAGAATGCCCGCATCATCCGCGAAGGGCTGACCGCGGCCGGCATTAAATGCTACGGCGGCGTCAACGCCCCCTACATCTGGCTGGAGACCCCCGAGGGGATGAGCAGCTGGGATTTCTTCGACAAGCTCCTGCAGGAGTGCAACGTGGTCGGCACCCCCGGCAGCGGCTTCGGCCCCAGCGGCGAAGGGTACTTCCGACTCAGCGCCTTCGGCGAACGGGAGAACGTCGAGGAGGCGGTGCGCCGCATCCGGGAGAAGTGGGGGAAATAAATCTCCCTGATCAGAATCGCGAAGGGCGGCCGACCAGGCCGCCCTTCTTGCCTTTCGAACCAACGCACGGAGGAAAACGGATATGAAGGTGGTGGCATTCAACGGCAGTCCCAACAGGGAAGGAAACACCTGGCACGCCCTCAGGATGGTCACGGCAGAGCTGGAGGCGGCGGGGATCGCGACGGAGATCGTCACGGTGGGGGACAAGGCGATCCGGGGGTGCATCGCGTGCGGCATGTGCGGAAAGAACCTCGACGAGAAGTGCGTCCTTCCCGGCGACGAGGTGAACGAGTGGATCCAGCGGATGAAGGGGGCGGACGGAATCCTCCTCGGCTCGCCGGTCCACTACGCCGCCATGTCGGGGGCGATGAAGTCGTTCCTCGACCGGGCGTTCTACGTGGCCGGCAAGAACGGCGGACTATTCCGCCATAAGGTGGGAGCCTCGGTGGTGGCCGTGCGCCGCTCCGGCGGCATCCCCGCCTTCGAGCAGCTGAACAACTTCCTGATGTACTCCGAGATGCTGATCCCCACCTCCAACTACTGGAACGTGATCCACGGCCGGATGCCGGGGGAGGTGCTCCAGGATGAGGAAGGGGCGCAGATCATGCGGGTCCTGGGGAGGAACATGGCGTGGCTGCTGAAGCTGGTGGAGCACGGCAGGGGGGCTGTGACGCCGCCGATGCAGGAACAGAAGGCTTACATGCACTTCATCCGCTGACCTCTACCTTATCTCTCTCAAAGAAGATGGACGATCCCGACTGGATAGGGAGCGTACTGTGCGCGATCTGGCTGCCGTTGCAGCGGGGATAATAGCCGTGGGGTCGGACCAAGCCAACGAGCTGAAACCGTTAAAAAACGTGGCCAAATTTTCTACCAAAACCTCCCTATAGCTCGATTTTTTAGGCCCAAAATGGGCCTATGGCAAAACTGGCGTCAAAAAGGGGGAGAGGCTGCTTTACAGCAATAGCAGCCTCTCCCCTTTTGTACCGCTCGTTTCGGAACCTCACGAACCGTCCGCCACTTCAAGCAGATATTACCGATTGAAGAGGCCAATGAACCGGCTGCCGCGAGCTGGGGATAAATCCTGGAAGGGGGCTTTGCGGGGATCCTCTTTTTCACATACAAATTCCCCGGCCAAAAAGGGGGATCTGTGAGAAAACAATCAAATAAACGTCTCATAATGCGATAAACAGTGCAATCCCTCCCACCACCAGCAAAGCAACCGCCCAGATCAGGTCGAAGTTGATCCAGTTTCTCCTCAGGACTGCCAGAGAGAATTTCCTGTAAAAAATCCAGGCGACCAGGCCCATGACGGTCAGCATGACCAGGGTGTGCAGGATGACGGCGAAAAACAGGTTCATTCCAGGCTGCATGGGCATCTCATGCCCCCCGTGGCCGTGCGTCATGCCGACCATGGCGGGCGCGACCATCAGCCCCGCCCCGTGGGCCGTTGCCATCAGGAAGGACCATCCGAACAGATCGCCCAGGCTGACCTTCATGCCGACCCAGCGGGGGTGGCGGTAGTAGTTGAACAGCTTGAAAATCCCGAAGGCGATGAGCAGCGCCGCGGTGAGAATCTGCAGCGGCCGAACCGGAATGACGTGGGCGCCGGCATAGACCAGCAGGGCGAATATCGCCACGGATGAGGCATGGCCGGCCGCTATGGGCAGCAACGCCATCCGCAGCGCCCGCTCGCTATTCTGCTGCAGGCCCAGGGAGAGGGCGAAGAGCCACCCCATTCCCGGATTGATCCCGTGGTAGGCGCCGAAACCGATCATCGCCAGCCACGGGCCTAACTCCTCAAGAGGGATAGCAGAAAGTGTCTGTGGAAGCATCGCCGCCCTCGAGACGAATCTGGTGGGATCGGGTTTCACCGAAGTGAACGAAGAAATCCGGGTCCATTTCGATCCCGCCCGCCGGTTTGGCGTTGACCTTGACCATCCATCCCTCCAGCTTCCGGTCCGGGTAAAATTGATCGTCCCAGGTGCTGTAGAGGGAACTGGTGAAATAGATCCGCCGCCCGTCGCGGCTCAGTTCCACCATCTGAGGACCGCCCGCCAGCTCTCCCTGCCATTTGGGATGTCCTTTCCTGGCGACGATCCCGCCGATGGCGACCTTTCCGGCCAGTTTCGGAGCAAAGGGGTCGGATACATCGTACTGGTGCAGCTCCCCGGTTCCCCAGCAGGAGACGTAGAGAAACTTGTCATCCAGAGACAGATCGATGTCGGTCACCAGCGGAGGGATCGCCTTGAAGGGCTTGAGGGCCGGGGGCAGGTCCTTTTCCTCGGCCGGAACCGCCGGAATGGTGATCGTTTTTTTGGCTGCCCAACTTCCGTTTTCCTTGTACCAGGTCCAGATCGAAGCGGACAGGTCGGCGGTGCTGATCACTACGCAGACAAAGCCGTAGGTCTTGTTCGGTTCATGGGCCGGGCGCAGCTCCAAGACCATCTGGTGCTCGGCGCCGAAATCGAGGGTCTGCGCGAGCCTGCGTTTGCGCAGGTCCCAGAAGTGCACCCGGTGACCATACCGGTTGGCCAGCAGGTCTTCCGGTACCAGGCCGTTCTCGAACTGAGCGGGCTTGCCCCACTCACTGGTCATCATGATGTCGTCCGCCAGGTGCCACCAGAAGTCGTAGGCCAGACTCTGATCGCCGCGATGAAGTTCCCACGGGCCTATGACGTTGAAGTTGAAGTGGTCCAGCATGAAAATCCCTCCTGGACCACTGCCGTCAGGCCCCGAGCCCAAGGCGCTGATATAGATGGCGTCCGGACCGCAGTGGACGGTATGAGGGCGGCTGTAGCCCGTTTTGGAAAAGATCTCCTCGGGCTCGATGATCTTGACGATCTTGGGGCGGACGGGATCGGGTTTGGTGTCGATGATGTAGATCCGGGAGCTGCGCATCCCCGGCACGATCAGGTAGCGCCGCTCGAGATGGGGATGCGGCGCGTAGGGACATAGGGCCGAACTGCAGGCGTTCCAGCCGAAGTGATGGAACTCGTCTCCTGCATAGGGCATCTCCAGGGTGTTGACGGTCTGGCTGTAGGTGGGGGAATGGGGATCCAGATCGACAACGTTGAGGACATCGGGGCGCTCGTTGCGCCCCACGTTGAGAGCCACGACGTACGCATGCCGTTCGGGTGGGCCCTGCATGGCCATTCTCGGCGAGGGGTAAAAAGATGGATCGGGTTTCCAAAGAGCCATGATGATACCTCCGTTTCTCTGGTGTGTTTCCGCAATGGCGTAAGCAGAAAACGTAAAATCCTCTTAGAGCCACTAAATCACAACGGCGCGGCTTTTCAATACGCCCCTTCACCTTTCTGCAGAAGGCAGGAGCGAAAGGTACAATGGAGGGGATAGGAGAATGGTGGACCCTTTGCCAATCAGGAGAACAAAGATGGAACCCACGTCGAGCGCAATCGGACTCATTGTGATCGTGGTTCTCTACCTCTGTATCGGGTTCATGTCGGCCGCTGGAACGGTGTACATATCGAAGTCAATTTTCAGCGCGAAGGCAGAGCAGATATTTTTCGGATTGTTCATTATCCCCATCGCGGGCTTTTACCTGGCCTTCACGGCTCACTTCGGAGATAAGGGTGCGTGGCAGTTAGAGGCGACCGCAGTGGCAGTGTTTGCTGTTTTCGGCCTGGTGGGAATTCGAGTCCCTTCTGCTCTCATCATCGGATACCTGCTGCATGGCCTCTGGGACGGGGTCCACGAGTTCAACGCCCATGCCGGCTCTCTATTGGGCTCTGGGCGGACCACATCCGTGCCACTGGCTTACGGATTCTTTTGCGCCGCATACGACTTTCTCATGGCGGCGTATTTTTACACTCGGCGCAATGACTGGCTAGCAGCCTGGCGCGGGATAGCGGCAGCTCGCCCCCATAGGTGAAAACTCCTTTTACGGCAGAATCGAGGCAATCACCCTGACTACCCTCATCGCCCCTCCGGAATGATCCCCAGACCGAACACCCCCGCCGTGCAGAGAAGGGCGGTTGAGTAATATCCCCGCTCCCCCGGCAGATCCAGGTCCCCGGACGACTGCCTCAGGTAAGGCGGGCGACCGGAGCCAGGTACCGGTGAATATCTTTGCTTCCATTGCACCCATCCAGAGGCCAGGCAACTCAGCCAGCCATTGCCGCAGAGCCCTTCGTTCGGTGCTGACGACTCCCGCTTTTATGCTCTTTTATGCGTCAGCAAAGTAGCCTTTCCCCTTTTTTATGCGTCCTTGCGTGATGGAACCTGCTGAAAAACGACTGGAAATCTGCCCGCGGTTCACATATTATCCTGTCTGAGAATATCCCCGCCTGAGCTTCGCGCTCCAAGGCCTCCAGGTTTGGGGGGCATCGGGCAGAAGTCCGCCGCGAGAGAGGAAACATTTTTTGACCTGGATCTTTGCAAAAATGAAGTTTGGCGCCACCCGCTGCCTGGTCATGGGGTTGGTCTTTCTCCTTGTCCTCCCAACGTTTTTGCTTCCCCTCCCGGCTTTTGGGGAGGAAGTCGTCGACCTGGGCGGCTGGAGCCGGGAAAAAATCGACCGCCTGCTGGCCGATGCCGGACGCATCCCGAAGCCGGGCGACAAGGTCGAGTTCATTTCCGCGGCCTTTCTGGAAACACCCTATCTGGCCGGCACCCTGATCGGCAGCGCCGAGACAGCCGAGGTGTTTGTTCTCCGCCTGGACGGGGTCGACTGCTTCACCCTCCTCGACTATGTGGAAGCGCTCCGAAGGGCTTCCGATTTCGAGAGATTCAAAGAGGCTCTGCGTCGCGTCCGATACCGCGAAGAACGGGTCGATTTTTTCATCAGGAACCATTTCTTCTCCGAATGGGGAGAGGCGGGTTCCGGCCATCTGCGCGAAGCGACCGCCCTGGTAGGAGAGGAGGACGTTCGCCGCGGGGAGAAACAATTGAACGGAAAGGAGGAGGGCACGCTTTACCTGCCCGGGTATCCGGTAAGGAAGCGGCAGGTTGCTTTCATCCCTCCCGAAGCGGTCGACGAGTCCGTGCTTGCCCGGTTGAGGAGCGGGGACTACGTCGGCATCTACACCCCTCTGCCGGGGCTGGACGTGTCCCATTGCGGCATCGTGGTCAAAAGGCAGGGAAAGGTCTTTCTCCGTCACGCCTCCTCCCGCCTGAAAAAAGTGACAGACGAAGAACTCGCTTCGTATCTGGGAGGAAAGAAAGGGCTGGTCGTCTACCGGCCTCTTTAGGCTGAGGAAGACGGTTCTTTCAGTTTCTCCCCCCCCCGGCGGTCAACCGGGGTGGAATTCTAGACATTTCGGAGATTATTCCCTTGAACGTCTTCATCGTAACGCCAAGTTATCTGATCGAAAAAAAGAGTGATTTTACCGGCGGGATCCGCCAGCTCTCGAAGCTGGGTTTCAACGTCCTGAATCCGGAATTCCCGACGGCGCTCCCTTCTCCGCGCGAGAAGGCGCAGCAGCTCCACGGGGCGTTTGAAAATCCCGGAGTCGATATGATCCTGGCCCTGCGCGGGGGATACAGCGCGATGAAAGCGCTCCCCTTCCTCGACTTCGAGCACATCGGGAAACATCCCAAGATCATCGCCGGCTTCAGCGACCTCTGCGCACTGCTCAATCCGATCTTCGAGCGCACGGGGCTGGCGACCCTGCATGCCCCCATGGTGATCAACCTGGGCACGCCGACGGCCTTCACGCTCAAGTCGCTGGCGAACGCCTTGGGCGGTTATCCGGAGAAGAACCTGCTCAAGGGAGCCCGGATCAAGGTCTACCGTCCCGGGGCCGCCGCCGGGACCCTGAAGGGGGGCAATCTCATCACCCTGACCGCCCTGATCGATACGGACTGGGAAATCGACACGGACGGTTCGATCCTTTTTCTCGAAGATGTCGATGAGAAGCTGCACCAGGTGGACCGCTACCTGACCCAGTGGATCCTCGCCGGGAAATTCAAGGGGATCAAGGGGCTCATTCTGGGAGATTTTCGGGGGATCAGAAGCCGGAAGGTCTACGACATCCTCGCCTCGCAGATGGAACTGGACTTCCCGGTCGTCCACTGCCCCAACATCGGCCACGTCGCCGACAAGATCACCCTGCCGATCGGAGCCGAGGTCGAGCTGAATACGGACAGGAAGCAGCTCTCGATCACAAGAATGTCCTTCCCCGGGGGGGGCCGATGAACGTCCTGTGGCTGGTCATGATCTCCGTCAGTGTCGTCTTCGCCATTTTTACCGGCAACCTGGAGGCGTTCACTAAGTCCATTTTCGACGGCGCCAAATCGGCGGTGGAGGTCTCCCTCTTTCTCCTCGGCATCGTCTCGATCTGGATGGGGATCACCCGCATCCTGGAAGACTCCGGCCTGATCTACCGCATCGCCCATCTCTTCAAGCCGATCATCTCCCGGCTGTTCAAAAACATCCCCGGCGATCATCCATCCATCACGGCCATCACCCTGAATGTCCTGGCCAACCTGTTCGGGCTCGGCAACGCCGCCACTCCGCTCGGGATCAAGGCCATGCAGGAGCTCGATGCGCTCAATGAGGACAAGGAGACCATCACGCCGGAGATGATGGTTTTCATCGTCCTCAACACCGCCAGCATCCAGCTGATCCCCTTTTCCGTGATCGGGATCCTGGCCACCTTCGGAGACAGCAATCCGGCCGCGATCGTCCTCCCCGTGCTGATCGCCACAGCGGTTTCCGCCATGACGGCGCTGCTGGTGCTGGCGGCGTTCAGGAGGTTCTTCGGATGATCCGTGCCGTCGAAGCCATCTCGCTGCTCATCATCCCGCTGTTCATCCTGTTCACGGTCTGGTACGGAACGTTCAAGAAGGTCAGGGTCTATGACTCCTTTGTTGCGGGAGCCAAGGAGGGGCCGGCCATCATCCTGAAGATCTTCCCCTATCTTTTGACCATCTTCATGGCCATCAAGGGGTTCCAGGCCTCGGGTGCGTTCGACTATGTCAGAGATGCCTTTTACGGCGTCTTTGCTTTTCTGGATCTCCCGATCGAGGCGGTTTCCATGTCGATCTTCAAGCCGCTCTCCGGAAGCGCCTCGACCGCGCTCTTTACGGACATCGTCCAAACCTCCGGCACTGACTCCATGGCCACCAGGATGTCGGCCGTGATCATGGGCAGCGCCGAAACCACCTTCTATGTGCTGGCCGTCTACCTGGGCGCCGTCAATATCAGGAAGACCCGTTATCTGGTGCCGGTCTGTCTGGTGGCGGATTTGATCGGCATCGTTGTGGCCGTTTGCGTTGCGAGGTATTTTTTTTAGATGTGCAGGGTTCTGGGTATCACCAATTTTGACACTTCCAGGCATCGGAAAATCGTCGAACGCTTCTGCGCCCTGGCCCGTTGCGGCGCGGTCATGGCCGGCGACCCTCCCGGGCACGAGGATGGCTGGGGGCTGGCCTTCTACCGGGACGGGGAACTGGTCGTTCACAAGAGCGGAGTCAATCTTCTCGAAGAAACCGACAAGGTTTTCGGTCCATTAAACGCAGTGGAAACCTCGCCGATGATGATTCTTCATCTACGCAAATCGGCCTGGACGAACACCTCCAGCGCCCGTCACGCCCATCCTTTCCACCGCGACAACACCGTCTTTTTTCACAACGGCGTCGTTTACGACTACCAGAACCTTCTCCCCGCCATCACCATCCCGGGGCTCGGAGCCGATGCCCGCGACACGGAGGTCTTCTTTTATCACGTCATGAGCGGCCACTGTCGTGATCTGGGCCGGGCTTTTCTCGATTCGGTCGCGACCATCAAGCGGAAACACACCTATTCGGCCCTCAACTGCCTGTTCAGCGATGGCCTGAAACTGTTCGCCTATCGCGATTACGCCAAGGAGCCGGACTACTACTCTCTGTACAAAGCGTTCTCGAAAAACTCCTGGTTCGTTTCCTCCGAGCCCCTGGATGAATCCATGCGGTGGGACATGATGACGCAGGAGGAATTTTTGGCGATCGATCCGAGAGGAGTTTCCCCGGATTTCCTAAGCTGTCGGGCCGCGGAGTGACTCCATGAAAATCCTGGTGAACATCGACGTACCGGAACTCGCGCCGGCCATCGAATTCTATCGCTCGGCTCTCGGACTGTCTCTCAGCCGCACGATGGACGACGATGTTGCGGAGCTCACGGGAGGATCTTCCGTCATTTATCTTCTTAAAAATGCCGAAGGGTCCAACCCCGGACGCAGACTTGCGGCGCCGCGTCGGTATGCCGGCCACTGGACACCGGTGCACATCGACTTCGTCGTGGACGACATCGAAAAAGCCGCAGAACGGGTTGCGGCCGCGGGCGGCATTCGGGAGAGCGAATGCGTCGAATGGGATGGCTCGAAGTGCATCACGTTCTCCGATCCTTTCGGACACGGCTTTTGTCTCATTGAATTTGCTGGCGAGACCTACGTGGAAGATTGAGGAGGCAACCAGGAGCCCATGGACTGTGTCCTCCTCTGCTGCCCGGAAAGAAAAAAAGCCCTTTCCAGGGCCCACATCACTCCACTTCCATTGGCACCGGCATTCACCGTAAGTCGGCCAAGGAACCCTTCAGAGGAAAAGGCGACTCCGGCGGCGGGACGTAATAATGGATACACTCCCGGTAATAACTCTCCTCGTCTGCCTGCGCCCGGACTTGCCTGGCGTATTCACGACAAAGCGGACCATATTCCTCATACGGCGCCCACATGGCACTCCGTTCCGGGCTGGCGCACCCCGCCAGCAAAGCTGCAATTACAGCGACAAGGGTCAAGCGTTTCACGCGATCACCCCCTTTCTGCAAAAAATACTACTGCAGAATTTCCCTTTGACAATGCTCTTGGGTGTTCCGGGGACAGGATAAGGGCAGGCTACCTTTTTTCCGAGAAACAGCCTGTCCCTAGCCCCCTAGCTGTCCCCTTTTTCTTTTTGTCCCCTTTCTAGGTTTACTGCAGGCCGACACCGTCCTCGATCCAGATCGCGACCGTACCGCCATCGGCGAGGAAATCGGCGCAGCCGCTCTGGTCGGTCCATAATCCCTCGGCCTTATCGCCGTACCTGGGCCAGTTTAACCTTCTGCTATCCCCTCTCACCTCCGGCTCGGGAGTATAATAAGGGTAGATCCACGAGGAAGGGAGGTGGGACCATGGGATGGAAGGAAACCTGGCAGCACTTCAGGGAAAGTTTCGTCCATCGCGAAAAGCATGAGGAGACAGCGGAGGAGAAGCGGCAGGCCCGGGAATGGGACGAGGCGCTTCATCAATCCGACAAATCTTCGGGATCGGAAACCCTGGATGACAGAGCAGGCTCTAATTTCCTCTGAGAACTGCCGAGGCAGTCTACCAGCCCCCTCCGGCTTCTTGCAGACGCGCGATTTACCGATATATTTCAAAGGAACGTGTGTCGGCCGGTGGGGAAAGAGAGCGGCCGGCGGAGGGGAAAAACCAGGAGAAAGGAGTTTTCGTTATGCGAAAAGAGCCGTTACAGAACAAGGACTATGACCTGATCAGCGTAATCTATCATGCCTCCCAGGGATACGAGACCTGCGACCAGTACTGCAAGGACGCCGAAAGGGAAGGCGACCGGGATGCGGTACAGTTCTTCAACGAAGTTCGGGAGCAGAACCAGCGACTGGTGGAGAAAGGAAAGCAACTTCTCAAGAGCCGGCTGAGCTAGCCGCGACCATTAATGACTCAGGAACCAAAAGAAAGGGCCGGGTGATCAATCCCGGCCTTTTCTCCAAATCACACAGGAGGTGAGATTACCATGAAATATTATTTCAGCAGGACACTGGAGATGCCGTTCGACACCGCTATCGACCATGTTTCGCGGATATTGAAGGAAGAGGGGTTCGGGATCCTGTCCGATATCGACATCCGGGCCAAGATGAGGGAGAAGCTTGGGAAATCCTTTCGCAATTACCGGATTCTCGGCGCGTGCAATCCGCCCTTCGCCTGGCAGGCCCTGCAGGTCGAAGATAAGATCGGCACCATGCTCCCCTGTAACGTCATCGTTCAGGATGCAGGGCCGGGGCGTGTCGAGGTGGCTGCCATAGACCCCGTCGCTTCGATGCAGGCGGTTGAAAATCCCGAACTGCGGGATATCGGCGAACAGGTTCGTGCCAGCCTGCAACGGGTGATCGAATCTCTTTGAAGGCTGCAAGGCTTCTATGAAAAGAGATCAGGAGCGAGAATGGAAAAGATCAGGAACCGTGAAGAGGCGGGAGAAAAGCTGGCCGGGCAATTGGCGGCCTACAAGGAAAGAAAGGATGTCCTCGTGCTCGCTCTGCCCCGGGGCGGAGTCCCGGTGGCGGAACCGATCGCCAGGGAGCTCAAAGCGCCGCTGGAAGTGTTCATCGTCCGCAAACTGGGCGTTCCCGGCCATCGGGAATTGGCGATGGGCGCCATCGCCTCCGGAGGAGTGCGGGTGATGAACATGGATGTCGTCCGCTCCATGGGCATCTCGGAGGAGCAGATCGAAAAAGTGGCCGCTGAGGAGACGAGCGAGCTGGCCCGGCGTGAAAACCAATATCGCGGTGACCGAAACTTCCCTGAGATCTCCGGCAAGACGGTCATCCTGGTGGACGACGGCGTCGCCACCGGGGCAACGATGCGCGTGGCGATCAAGGCACTGCGTGAGGGCGGGGCACAGAAACTTGTGGTTGCGGTACCTGTCGCCCCTCCGGATACCTGCGCGGTTCTGAGCCGCGAAGCAGACGAACTGATCTGCCCCTTTCGTCCTTCCCCCTTCCACGCTATTGGTCTCTGGTACGAGGATTTTTCCCAGGTCAGCGATGAGGAGGTGGGACGGATTCTGAAAGAATCCTGAATGATTGCCTGGCAAGGAGCCGCACGGCCCAAGGGGACCAAAAGAACAACACGAGTGGAGGATCTGATGAGGTTCGTACTCTACAACATCCGCTACGGGACCGGTATCAGAACGCACAATTTCATGCGCTCATCGATCAAAAATCTTGAGAGGATCACGTCATTTCTGAACGAACAGAAACCCGACATCGTCGGGTTGATCGAGGTGGATCAAGGATCATATCGGATGGGCGGAAAGAATCAGGCGGAACTACTGGCGGAATCGCTGGGACACTACCATTCGTATTCCACCAAGTATGAGGAAAGCTCGCTGTGGCGCAATGTTCCGGTGCTGAGTCATCAGGGGAACGCCTTCCTGGCGCGCGACCGTATCCGAAACGAGACCTTTCATTTTTTCAAACAGGGCATGAAGCGGCTGGTGATGGAGCTTGAACTGGAACATGTGGTGGTCTACCTCGTCCATCTGGCGGTGGGGGCGCGGGCGCGGCATCATCAGTTGGGTTCGCTGTACACTCTGCTGCAAAAAGCGCAAAAGCCGTATATCGTGGCAGGCGACTTCAACATGCTGTGGGGCGAACGGGAGATCGATCTTTTTCTGGCGGCTTCGGGTCTGCAGAATGCGAATGAGCAACACCTGCCGACTTATCCGTGCCACAAGCCGAACCGGCACCTCGACTTCATCCTGTACAGCAAAGGAATCAACATCCGGGATTTCCGAGTGCCGCGGGTGCGCTTTTCCGATCATCTCCCGCTGGTTATGGATTTTGATGTCGAGGTCGAGGAGGAAAAACGCGAGGAGGCTAGGATTATGGCAGAGGCTTGACCTGTAAACATGCCCCCGATGCTCTTCAAATCTATCTCCCCGCAAATGATTAAAATACCGCAAGATACCGGAATTTCTTCCTTTGTTTTCTTTCTGAATCAATGTAAACTTCTTTTCGAACTGACTCTTTTTTTACGGCATCCCCAACAAGACAGAACCCCCTCAGCCTTCAGCCAAAAATCCGGATATTTTCCAAAAGGGGATGAAAATGGCAGCTGACACGAAAAGATGTCTGGACGGATCGGATGAATGCTGTTCATCGCGCAGATTTCCCTCCGAGCCCGCCCCGCTGAGGGATAAACCCGGCAAGCAGCGGTATCCCGGTGAATTTTTGCATAGGGTTGAGAAATTCCTCACGGGCCCGGGGAAGCGCAGGGGGTCGATGGAACAGCGCCTGGTCATTTTGGCCGTCCTGGTCTTCCTTATCGATATTTCCCTGCCCCTGGGAGTGGCGGGGGGCGTTCCATACGTGGCGGTGATTCTCGCGGCGTTCTGCTCCTCCCGCAAAAACCTCCTCCTGATGGCCGCCGGCTTCTGCACCTTGCTGGTCGTCGCCGGCTACTTCCTCTCCCCGGACGGGGGGGAGCTCTGGAAGGTTCTGATCAATCGTTCCCTGGCGGTTTTCGCCATCTGGACCACGGCCGTACTCTCCCATCTGAGGCTTCAGGCGGTCGATCTGCTGCGGGAGAGCGGAGCCCGCATCCGGTCAATTTTGGAGACGGCTCCCGGAGGCATCCTCAGCTTCGACCACCGGGGGGTTGCCGAAAGCTTCAATCCGGCTTGCGAACGCCTCTTCGGCTACCGGCCGGAGGAGGTGATCGGAGAAAAAATAGATTTCCTCTTTGACCCTCATGCGTCCAGCCGTCCGAACTGGCTGCAGGACATGCTGGAGGAGGAACCCTCCACCTGCCCCCGTGAAGCCATGGAGATCCTTGGGAGGCGCCGAGGAGGGGAAGAATTTCCCCTCCTCGTTTCCATCGGTGAGATGCGCCTGGGAGAACGGCGTGCCTATACGGCGATCCTCCGCGACATCACCGCCCGGAAAAGGAAAGAACGGGTGTTGACCGACGCCCTGCTCGAAGCCGAGCAGGCACGGGAAAAGATGGAGGCGCTGATTCGTTCGGTGGGTGATTTTCTGATCGTGACCGACCGGGATCTGCGGATCGTATTCATGAACAAGACCTCGGAAAGAATGCTGGGCGTATCCCTGGATCAGGTTCATCACAGCCACGCCGACAGGATCCTCGGCGGCACCCTGTCCGGGTTGCTCGGGCATCTGGAATCCGCTGTCGGCTGCTCCTCACCCGAGATCTTCGAGGAAATCACACTTCGCTTGCCCGGGCAGGAAAATTCAGGGCACTATCAAGCCCGATCGGCCAGGGTCCTCGGCCGGAGCGCGGGAGCCGGAGACATCGTCACCGTTCTTCGGGACGTTACTCGCGAGCGGACACTCGACCGCCTCAAGAGCGAATTTGTATCGAACGCGGCCCATGAACTCAACACACCGCTGACCTCGATCATGGGATACGCCGAACTGCTGCTCGGTCCCCAGGATTTCGGGGAGTTCACCTCGGAAGAGAAGCAGAATTTTCTTGCAGAAATATATGCCAAATGTGAGGACCTGGCCCAAATCGTCAATCAACTGCTGGATGTCTCGCGCATCGAATCAGGTCGCGGCATCCCCCTGGAGACGGGCCCCTGCGATCTGACCCGGCGCATAGCCCGTATCACCGAAAACTTCCGTCTCGGCAATCCCAGGCACCGCTTTGAGCTGGCTCTGCCGGAGATGTCCTCCGCCCTCTGCCTCGACGCCGGAAAAATGGACCAGGTCCTGGAAAACCTGCTCAGCAATGCGGTGAAGTATTCCCCCGACGGTGGGCGCATCCGCGTGGAAGTCCAGGCGAGCGGCCAGGAATATCGGTTTTCCGTGATGGATGAAGGAATCGGCATGTCCCCCGAACAGCAGGAAAACATGTTCGAAAGGTTCTACCGGTCCGATACTTCCAATACCACCGCCTCCGGCCTCGGGCTGGGGCTGAACATCGCCAAGGCCATTATCGATGGCCACGGCGGCCGCATAGAGGTCGAAAGCCGGCCGGGCAAGGGAACAACAATTACGGTTTCGCTGCCGCTCAGCCCCTGCTGAAACCCATCACGCTCTTCGCTCATCAGGAATGAGCATTTCACTCGAGCTCCGCAACAACCCCCTCATTCCCCCGCAGTTCCAATCTGCCGCGAAAACGCTCTCCTTCGCGATCGAGAAAGGTTGACAGCAGGATGCGCCCCGCCGGGTCTCCCCGCGACCGCCAGCCCCCCGCTCCGGAGCGGAAATTTAGGGCGACGAGAAGCCGCCGCCGGCCGGCCTCCCGGAAAAAGAGAAGAAAATCGCCGCCGGCCGGAATCGGACGGTACGTTCCGGAGTGCAGGGCCGGCTCCTGTCGGCGAAGGACGATCAGCCGGCGATAGAGGTTGAGCAGCGATCCGGGGTCGCTCTGATGGGCGGCCACATTGCGGGAGCGCCAGTCCGGGACAAGGGGGAGCCACGGCCGCCCCGCCGAGAAGCCGGCATTCTCCGAATCGTCCCACGGCATGGGCGAGCGGACCGGATCGCGCCCCAGTCCCCTCCCGGGACAGTTTTTCTCCCAGGGATCCTTCACCTCTTCCGGCGGCACCGGCACGTCGGGCATTCCGAGCTCATCTCCGTAGTACAGAGAGGGCGTGCCCCGCAGGGTCGCCAGGAGCATCGCCGCGACCCGCGCCTGCCCTTCCCCCAGGCGGCCGGCCAGACGGGGCCGATCGTGGTTGCCGAGAGCGAAGTGCGGCCAGGCCTCCGGCGGGAGGGCCGCCTCCGACCGGTCGATGGTCACCGCCACCGCCCGAGCCCGCCAGGGGGTCGTAATCAGGTGGAAATTGGTGGGCAGATGGATTTCCGGTTGCCCGACGCTGCCGTAGTAGTTCACCAGCCGGTCGATGGGGAGGTAGAGTTCACCCACCAGCAGGCGGTCGCCGTAGCCGTCGACCAGCCTGCGCATCCTCCGCAGGAGCGGGTGGATCTCCGGCCGGTCGCCGCAATAGAGGGCCTGCAGGGCCCGGTACGGTTTCCCTCCCGGCCGGTAGTCGGGGTCCGGAGGGTTGTCCCGCAGCTCCCCGTCCTTCATGATGTGCCAGAGAGCGTCGAGTCGAAAGCCGTCCACCCCGCGATCCAGCCAGAAGCGCATATTGGCGAACATCGCCTGCCGCACCTCCGGATTCAGCCAGTTGAGGTCCGGCTGCTTCTTCAGGTAGGTATGCAGGTAGAATTGCCCGCTCCGGTCCCATTCCCAGGCGCTCCCCCCGAACGTGCTCAGCCAGTTGTTCGGCGGCCCCCCTCCCGCCGGCGAATCGCGCCAGATGTACCAGTCGCGCCGCCGGCTGCTTCGAGATGCGCGGGCTTCGATGAACCAGGGGTGGCGGTCGGAGGTGTGGTTGGGGACGAAATCGAGAAGGACGCGCAGGTCGCGGCGATGCGCCTCCGCCAGCAGGCGGTCGAAATCGCCCAGGGTGCCGAAGACTGGGTCGACGTCCGTGAAGTCGGAGACGTCGTAGCCGAAGTCGGCCATCGGCGAGGGATAAAAAGGGCAGAGCCAGAGGATGTCCACCCCCAGCCACTTCAGGTAGTCGAGCATTGAGGCGATCCCGGCCAGATCGCCGATGCCGTCGCCGTTGCTGTCCATGAAGGAGCGCGGATAGATCTGGTAGACGATCCCCCGCTCCCACCAATGCCGGGTTTTTTTCATATCTCTCCCTTCGATGATTCCTCTTGTTCGAAATTATATCGGAGACGGCGGAAAGGGAACGAACGTAGGGAGATTGATTTCAGGATTTTCGCGGGGGAATTTCATGGAACCGGAGGGCATGGCCTCCTTGGGCATCTAATTCCAGGGTGGCATAGGAGATCGGAAGCCGGAACCGTCTCGGGCCGGCGGATCCAGGATTGATGAAATGGGTCTTGCCGGATCTGTACTCCGCGGGTTTGTGGCTGTGGCCGAAGATCACGAAATCCCAGCCGGATAACGAATCGCCCTTAAGAGTCTGGAGGTCGTGAACGATCTTGAACGTGTACCCCTCGTGCCGCCATTCCACCTGCTCCGGAAATCCGCCCGCAATCAGATACCAGTCCACATTCCCCGCGACGGAAACCAGGTTGGGGTTGACGGCCCTGAGCCCTTCCAGGCACTCCCGGCTCCCGATGTCCCCGGCATGCAGGACAAAATCGAAACCGGGAGCGGCTTCGGCGATCTCCGGCCGGATGAGGCCGTGGGTGTCGCTGATGATCAGGATGCGTGAAGGCATGCAGGATCCCCCGGGGTTTACGGCTTCTCCATGTTATCGGAAAAGGTGCGGTGCCCCTGAAAGATCCGTTCGGCCTCATGTGGATTGGGTGTCGTATCCCATATGCCGCGTTCGAACGTGCCGCCCAGAAGAATCCCGTCTTCACGCGGGATCATGTACAAGGCTTCTGCGTCGATTCCGAGAATGTAGTCGACCTCCGGCTGCGGAAGCAGGACCGTCATCTGCCCCCTTGCCGGGAGGAGTTCCGTGTCGCCGAACAGCTCGCGGGAGCCCAGGCCGGTGCAGTTGACAACCGTCGGCTCGGCCAGCTCCAGAATTTGCCGCACGTTCCGGAACTCGCGCACGACGATTCGTCCTCCCGCCGTTCTGAAGTCGCGCTCGATCGCCCGCATGTAACCAGGCGTCTGGATCTGCATGGTTCCGAACCGGCGCGCGTGGCGCCGGGGAAATGGATGTTCGCCCGGACCGAAGGCGGCGGCTCGGGGAAAAAGTTCGGGTAGATCGTCGAAGTAACACGGTACGGCCACTCTCTCTTCGGCCGTGAAATAGCTGTCGACCCACCGGACGCCGTAGTGTGATCCGACCAGACTCCGGAAATGCCTGTGGGCGTGCCGCGCCGCGGCCTGGAACTGTTCGCGGAAGGCGGGGGTCAGGGAGCCCTCATCGCCCACGAAGTAGGGCAACCACAGCCCCCCGGCAATGTTCGAGGTGGTATTCGGCGGCAAATCCCGGGCATAGATGGTGACTTGAAAGCCGTGCCTTTGAAGGAGGATGCCGGCCGAGAGGCCGACGGCCCCGCATCCCAGTACGGCGCACTCTCGCGACTCGGCCTTCAGAGCCTCCTCGAGCGCAAGCTGCGACGTTCCCCATGAGAACCCCAAGCCGCAGCCGCCGTGACCGTAATTGTGGATGACGAGTTTTCCGTCCATCACCTCCGGACGAACGACGAATCCACCGGGTCGGTAGGGACGAAGTCCGACGAGCTCTCCAATGACGCGATCAGCGGAAACCTGGACGCGGGGAAGTCGTAACGGTGCTTCTGGGGACAATTGGCGACTCCAAATTTAGGGTCAGGCCTTGAAGCCTGAATATCCATCAAAATCTGCCGAAGCTTTTCCATTTTACCGAAAACTTGAGGATCTTTCTCCCTCCGTTTTTCCAACCCTGACGGCACAGGAGAGCGTGGACGGGTCTCTTCCCACATGGCTTGCCAACTCGGTCAACGTCCCGTTCAAGTCTTCAAGACCCCAATATGAGCCCCTCGGGATGAAGAAAGGACCTCCCGGTAGATGTCCGCGAGGACCCGAGCCTCCCCGGTCGGGTCGAAGCGTTCCGGGGCTGGACGGGAGAAGGTCTGCCGCAGGTCGGCGGAGTCGATCAGAGCGAGGGCCTTCCGGATGAAGTCGTCGGCATCCCCGAACAGCAGGCCGTTGACTCCCTCCTCCACGACGGCCGCATTGCCGGGGATGTTTCGTACGAGGAGGGGACGGCCGAGGACCGTCGCTTCCACCAGCACGTTGGAGAGACCCTCACAGCTCGAGTTGTTGAGGACCACGCCCGCCTCCCGCAGGGCGGCGGGCATGGCCGGGGTGGGGACGGTGCCGAGATAGCGGGCCCAGGGGCGTCTTTCGACCTCGGCGAGGAACTGCCGGCCGTAGTTCTCCTCCAGAACCGGGCCGCAGAACGCGACGGTGAAGCCGCTGCGCTTCGCCGCCACGGCGTCGAAAAGCCGCAGCAGCTCGAGATTCCCCTTCACCTGCCGGATACCGGCAGGATGCAGGAAGAGCACATGGCCGGAGGGGATGCCATGCAGCTGTTTCAGGGGATACGGGGTGTTGCCGAGGACGATGCCTGGAGGAAGATAGGTGAGACGTTCAACCCAGGCGTCCGTGCTTCCCTTGAGCTCGGCGAACGTCACGCTGTTCTGGGTGATGACGGCATCCGCCCGCTCGAGCACCTGACGGATGACCGGCCCCTGGGTGGGGGAGTCTATACCCATATGGATGTCGGTGCCGGTCAGGGTCACCACTACGGAAAACGGAGATGGGGGCGTGCAGTCCAGCCAGGGTCGGCCGGATCGGTAGGCGTGCAGCAGGTGGACCAGATCTGGGCGGAAATCATCGAGCGCCCGCTGCAGCAGAACGGGGGTTCGCTCGTCGGTCATGACCAGGCGGGCTTCGTGCCCGCGAGCCTCCATCTCCTCCCGGTAGCGCAGGGCGGTGACCCGGTTGCCGGTGGCCTGGGGCTGAAGGGGGGTGACGATCAGGAGGCGCATGCAAGGTCTCCGAAGGTGATCAGCCGGATCTCGCGTTCACCTAGCAAACCGCGAACGGCCGAGGCGGTGAGGGCCTCCAGTTCCAGTTCCCGTTCCGGACCGGCAAAAGGACGCGCCGGATCACAATAGCCGGGATGCACCATCAGCTCCCAGGTGCCAGGCGGAAGTGCGCCGAGGATTCCGCACAGGGCCGCTTCATCCAGCCGGTTCAGAAAGGGCATTCCCCATAGCCCGTCGGGAGCGTCAAGTCCCGCATTTCGCAGCGCCTTCGCTACGGCTGGGGCGCTGCGGCGATAAAATGCTAGCTCTTCCCCCAGGAGACCGGGCGGATCGGCGACCGGGGGATCGGCAGGTTCCGGCAGGCGCAGGGCGCCGATGCCATAAGCTTGGGCCACCTCCAGGACAGCAGCCGAGACCGGCGGGAAGAGGATGGCGTGCTGGTGCGTATCGAGGTGGTCGGGAGTCAGTCCGGCCTCCAGCGTCCGCAGCACCTGGGTCGACAGCTCCCGCTGCAGCCCGGCCCGGTCGACGTCTCCCCCCGCCAGAGCCCTGCGCGTCGCCGTCTTCCCCGGAAAATCGCCTGCACGGTCTGTCAGGCCCCGGATGGGGCCGCTCAGCGGCCGCCCCTCGCTCAGGTTCAGATGCACTCCGACCGGAATCCCCTGCGCCCGTATTTCGCGAGCCGCGTCACCGAAGGATCGGCCGTTGGCGAGGAGCGAGGCACTGGTTATCCCCCCTGCTTCGAAGGCGCATAAAATGCCCCGGTCGATGGCGGGGGAGCAGCCAAGATCATCGGCGTTGATTATCAGGCGGATCATGCTCGTCCCGTTTCCGGATGGATCCGAGAAAGGTCGCCCGCAAGGATCAGGGATGGAGAGCTTGAGCTCATAAGCCTGGCGATCACTTCCCCGGGATGGTGATGCAGAGACATTTCGCCTCGGCGAAGACGGTCTCCCCGAGGCAGATCCGGCCGTGCACCATCAACTTTCGCCCCTCGGTCGAGATGATCCTGCTCTCCACCGTCACCACCTCCTGCAGCGGCAGCAGATTGCGGAAGCTGACGTTGAGGTTTCCCACCACGACCGGATAGCCTGCCGCCCAGGCGGCCAGGCCGAGCACCTCGTCGAGAACCGCGGCCATGGCGCCTCCGTGGGAATGCCCCGGGGGGCCCTCGGTTTCAGGGCCGAACCAGATCCGCGCCCGAAGCTCCTGATTCTCATCGCGGTAATAGCGCACCCGGTAACGATTGCCGTCCGGCTCGCCGGAGACGAAACGCAGCGAAGCGCCGACCAGCGAAGGCGCATCGAAGGGAGTCCACCCCTCCTCACCGCTCAGGTCGACCGGCGGGCACGCTTCGACACACACCTTTGCCTCTTTCTCTTTTCCCACAGCTGTTCTCCTATGAAGCCCGTGCGGGCCCGAATTGAGTTTTTCAACCGGCTAGATACTAAAGGGATTTTCCCGGGATTTCAATGATGATGGTTCAAGTTTTTACATCGAATGTAATCGAATGTGTCAACCTTTGACTCCGGGGAGAATAAATGATTATATGTCCGTTATATTTTTTCACTCAAGGAGTTCCGCCATGTCACTGCAGTGGTCCGAAGACCTTTCCGTCGGGTATCCGCTGATCGACGATCAGCACAGGAGCCTTTTCGATCAGTTCGAACGCTTTATCGTCGCCTGCGAGGAACGCCGCGGCCCTGATCACCTGCGGGAGCTTTTCGCCTTCCTCGATCTTTACGTCAACCGCCACTTCCGGGACGAGGAGGGATTGATGGATCGCTCCGGCTATCCTGAGGCGGAGCGCCACAAACAGGCACACCGCTACTTTGTCGCGCAGCTGGCCGGTCTGAAGCAGGAGCTGGCGGCGACAGGACCGACCATCCAGGTGATTATCCGGACCAACAAGGCGCTGATCTACTGGCTGACCGAGCATATACGGGAGGTGGACACCAGACTGGCCGCGCACCTGAAGCAGAATGATTAAAGGGCGGCACACGGGCCGATGGACGGAATCACGCACCAGAATGAGCCGCCGGAAGAAGGGTGGCTGGCCATTTCCCCGAACCCGGATGAAGAGCCGACCGGTGTCTTCCCCCGCTGGAGGACCGGCCGCTGGGCCCTGGTCCTGGAGGCCCGGCGAATTCCCTGCCGAGCCGAACCTTCCGGAGACGGCTGGCGGCTGCTGGTGCCGGCTGCATGCCGGGAAGCGGCGCTGAAGGAACTTCGCCTTTTTGAAGAGGAAAACCGGCACTGGCCCCCTCCCCTGCCCCCGCAGCACCCGCCCACACAGAACTCTCTGGCGACCCTTTCGGTCCTCCTGCTCCTGGCCACCTTTCACAATCTGACCCTTCTCGATCTTCGCCTCCCCGGGCTCGATCCCATCGACTGGGTCGCCCTCGGCAACTCCCATGCCGGTAAAATCCTGGCCGGCGAGTGGTGGCGCCTGTTCACCGCCCTTACCCTCCACTCCGGCTGGCTGCATCTTCTGGGCAATCTGGCGATCGGCGGCGTATTCATCGTCCGCCTCTGCCGGGATCTCGGGTCGGGGCTGGCCTGGAGCCTCATTCTGGCATCCGGCGCTCTCGGCAACCTGCTCAACGCCTTCGTCCACTCCTCCGACCATCGCTCCGTCGGCGCGTCCACGGCCGTTTTCGGAGCCGTCGGCCTCCTCGCAGCCCTCGGCCAGGTCCGCTACAGGCGCAATCTGCTCAAGCGCTGGCCCCTTCCCCTGGCAGCGGCTCTGGGTATTCTCGCCCTGCTGGGCACCGCCGGAGAGAATACCGACATAGGCGCCCACCTCTTCGGCTTCGCGGCAGGTTTCGGACTCGGCTGGAGTGCCGGGCATCTGCTGAAAAAATACGGCCGCCCCGGACGGCGCCTCAACACCCTGCTGGCGTGGGGGAGTGCGGCGGCGGTAATTGCGGCTTGGGCGGCGGCAATGCAAAAGGGGTGGGGATAATTCTATAGGGTCGGGCTAATTCTCCCTTGACCAGCGGCGGTGGAATGCCTACAATTAGGACTAATTTAGTAACTTTTGAGCAGCAACAGAGAAGGGAGTGAACAACATGGCCCTCGAATGGACTGAAAAATTGGCGGTCGGCCACGCTGTAATCGACGAGCAGCACCGCGAACTCTTCCGCCGCTTCGACAACTTGATCGAAGCCTGCAGACGGGCCAGCGGGAAGGAGCGGATCGAGGAACTGATCGGTTTTCTCGACAGCTACGTCGTGATCCACTTCCGGGAGGAAGAGCGTCTGATGGAACTCTGCGCCTACCCCGGCCTCGAGGAGCAAAAGTCACAGCACCTTTACTTCATCGGGCGGCTCGACGCTCTCAAGGCCGACCTCAAGGAGAAGGGTGTGTCGGCCCACCTCGTGATCTCCACCAATCAGATCCTGCTCAAGTGGATCATTCGTCATATCAAGGACATCGACGTAAAGTTCGGCGTCTTTCTCAAAGCACACCCGCAGGCTGCGAGCTGATCCTCCGCGCCCTTCACCGGGCGCGGAGCCCCTTTCCTGCACCTTTTGTCTTTTCAACACCCCAAGCAGAGCAAGCCGAGCCGCTCAGCCCCATCCTTTTGTCTTACGTCACCACCACCGTTCTGGTCTTCATGCCCCTGATCCTGACCGTCTGCCGGGAAAGAGATAACAGGTGGCGGTCGGCAGCGGCGTCGATCCCAAGCAGCCGGGCGTGTCTGAGGGCAGCCCCCTTATGAATTCAGTCCAGTGGGAGTTGACTGAGGTCCGACCGATAGTATCAGCCGGACCTCAAGTCTATTGGAGATCGCGGAAAAGGGCAACGTACTGGTGGTTCTCGTAGGGAACCTCGTTGTAGAGAGTGCGGATGTACGTGTGAACCGGGCTGTCCGGAGCGCCGAAGAGCTGGCTTTTCAGTTCATAGAAAGGAAGAATCGTCTCGCCCGGTTGCCCCCGGCCGATCGCCGCCAGGGTCTCTTCGGTTTTGTCGTGCGGGTTGGAGCTTTGGCCTTTTTCAATCGCCCGGGCCATGGAGACCGCGCGGGAGAAGAGGACATCCTCCGTCGCTTCGCCGGAGACATGACCGAGGAGGGTGAAGGCATTGTCGACGACCTCGGGAACCACCACTGGAACCAGTTCGACCAGATCGTTGAAGTCCGTGGGATTGCGGGCGCTCCAGGTGGCGGCGCCGTGGGAGACTCTCAGGCGGGCCGCCAGCGGACGCGAGTTGCGGAAATAATCCTGCACCTGCCCGTTGAGGGAGCACTGGAAGGCCATCTGCAGGATTCCGGGAAGATCGAGAGGAAAGATTTCGGCCGCTTGCATCTGATAGGCAAAAGCTAGATCGTCGGCGTGGTTGTCGACGCTGTAACGGGCGCGCTCCCGATAAAGTTCACCCAGTTCGCGGGCAGCATAGGCCGCCATGAAGTAGGCGCTGTCGGGGAGAATTACCGAATTTATCCGGGCATAGCGATCAAAGAGCTCGCAGTACTGCTCCAGCGGCCTGGCGGCCGGAAAGATATCGGCGCCTTCTTGCGCGCGGTCCGCTTTGTAGAATTCCGACAGGACGACGCTCAACTTGGCAAAGGAATCCAGGAGCTGATGCATCGCCTGAAGATAGGTTTCCCGGTCCTCGAAGCCGTCCGCCAGCCCCTCTCCTTCCGAGCTCACAGCCGGCGCCGCAAGGCGATGAAAGAAGGGGACCAGCTTCTCGATATGATCGTTCGCCATGACCGGAATGTTCCGAAAAAAGGGATTGGACGCCACGGGATCTGAAGGATCATTGAGGCGGCGGACGACGTAATTCAGGAAACCCATGTGCTGACTCAGGATCACGGTCCGTCCCTTGTCCGTATCGGCCCAGTCGTAGGCCAGCAGAAGATATCTGCGGGCCAGGTTGAATTTGGATGCCAGGAGTGAGGCATCCTTTTCGTCCTCGAACTCGTACCTCTTGGCCGTCGCTTCGAGAAGGGCCACGGCAAAATTGAGATTCCTGTTGTCCGAATTCGACCCCTGCATCCGTTCGACGATCTGGTCGACCATGCTTTTGTAACCGTTTTCGACCGTCAGCTTCTGCTGGATATCGAGGACAAGGGGCACAAGAGGATAAAGCTCCGGGATTTCCTGCTCCAGAATGGCCTTGCGGAGCACAAGGTGAGCCAGATTCTCGTAGAGATAGGGAAGGTGCCTCACGAATCCGGCGCGCGCTGCTTCCGAAGGGAACGCCAGGCTTTCGGTCTCATAACGCATGACGATGTTTCGCCAGAGATGATATACCAGCCCGATGAAGGCTTCTCTATCCTTGGAAAGTGCTGCTTGATGAGTACGGTAGAGATGATTCCAGAATTCAATCTCCGGCTGATCGCTCTTCTGTTCCAGAAAGGAAAGGGCGCTTTGGGCGTTCTGCAGGTGCTCCGCCCTGTCGGTTGAGAGAAAGAGGCAGAACTCCGCCAGCGACAATCGGTAGTACTGCCGCCACGGCAGCCCGGTCACAAATTGTTCGGGTCGGACCCGGGCCGCAGCAGGACGCCCCCCGGTAACTTCCTGCAGGAGTTCCGCCCTGTATTCTTCCAGACTCTGCCCGTACTCTTCGGATTTGATCTCCAGCAGATTCTGCAGATCCTGCCGCGGATACCAGCTGAACCTGGGGGTGATATCGAGAAGGTTGTCCCACATCCGGGCGGGAGTCTCGGCGGCCTCAACCCGGCAGCCGAATCCCAGGAAGAGAACTAACAGAAGGATAAGGCGATAAGGTATATTCATCGATTTTCATCTCCTCGCGTCACATGAATAGACCGCAAGCCGGAGGGCCGAGCAGCGATCTTGAAATTCTCTCTGTTCGTAGTTATAGAGGTCGATGTGGATGGAATAAGCCGATTCAGGCTGCCGGATATCGAACACCACCCCGCCGGCGCGGCACTGACCGGGACGGCTGAGCATGGCGGCCAGCCGGGTCTTGAGCTTCAGTTCCTCTTCCGGATCGAGACAGGTCTGCAGCTGATTAAGATTCACCATGACCGCGCGGTCGAGATCCGCCGGTCCGACCAGATCGAGAAAATCGTAGGATTTCCCTGGAGCTTCCGCACCATGCCGGTCATGCGGCAATGACGCCGTCCGCACAGCCGGTCCGGTAAGATCAGGGTCCGCATTCCGACCGATACCGCCGAAAGAAGAATCACTGCGGTCGGCAGGAAGCATGGCAACCATCTTACGGGAACCCGGTGAAGCGAAAGCGGTCGCTTTCGGCAGCATATCCTCCTCTCCGCCGCTGTCCGGAACAGCGGTTCTTCGAGGAGAAGGAAGGGGCACGGACGATGAATCCGCGAGCTTTTCATATCGGTCGTTCATCCGGGGCGCCGCTCCTCCCAGATCGGTGCCGTCCGACCGTTCAAGGGCTATTGCGGGCGACTCCGGCAAGGCGGCTTCGGCCGTTCCCCTCTCGGCGACACGCGCCGTCTGCGGTCCTGCGCCAAGATCGACGGAAGCCATTTCTTTTCGCAGCGCGGCTTGCTGCTGCGGCAAACTCTCTGAAGCCGTGCCTGTTCTCTCCTCATAGTCCGTTCGTGAGGGCTCCGGCAGAACCGTTTCCTGCCGGGAAATTACGGGTGCCTTCTGCTCCGGAAGAGCGGGCCGCTCCTGCGGCGGTTCGGCCCGGGTCGGCCTGAGAGTAGACGGCGGAGGGATCTGAATCTTCACCGGAGGGGGCTGGATCCGCGCCGGTTCGGGGGGCTTTACGGGCTCTGCTCGCACCGTTTTTTGAGGCACCGGCGGCGGTGTGACCCGGATTTCAGGAATGGTCGGCGAATCCTCCGGAACAGCCACCACGATTTCTTGCGGCGCCGGCGCCGGAGGTTCGGAAGCATCCTGCGGGGGAATACTCGGAACCTCCTCGAAGATGCGCACGGCCACTTCGACCGGTTGCGGCTCGGGCGAAACCGGAGACTCAGGCCGATTTCTGCCCAGCATGAGGAGGCCGACCAGGCAGAGAAGGGTCAGCAGAAAACTCGATCCCAGCGCCTTCCAGTTTACGTCGTTGAAGAGCTTCCGGACGGGTTCGGCCTTAAGGGGACCCTGCGGCGAGGCCGCAGATCCAGCGGAGCGCAGTTCGCGTTCCATCGGGATATCGAATACCCCCCATCCGTAAAGATCGTTTCCGGAAATCACTCGGTCGCTCCCGTATCAACCGGCTTGACAATGGTCCGGCTGTCCGCCGCAGACCAGACCTTCGCCATCGCCGCGGCGGCGAAAAGAAAGTCCTGGCTCAGCGAGGTCTTCTCAGGCAGCAGCACCGGCCGTGACTGGCGTTCCCGCAATCTCTCCAGAGCCGGAATAAGATTCCCTTCATCGAGGGCCATCCCTTCTTTCTCCCCGGACCTTACCAACTGAAAGGGTACGGAATGTTGGGGGCCTATGGCGAAAATTTGAAGTTCCCAGACTTCCTGCTGCTCCCGAACGGGTTGCAGATTCCGGCTGTCCGGCACGACCGGCAGATTCATTTCAGCAAAACGCAGGGAGATGTCTTCGGGAGCGCTTGGAATCAGGCTCAGGCTGATCAGCAGCAGAAATGCGAGATCGGTGAAGGCGAAAAGCCACATGTTGTTTTTCCGCCGACGCATCGGTCAGGCCGCCTTTCTTTCCGAAACCGGCCGCAGGCCGGCCACCGCCGCAAGCCCCTCGTCGATACGCCGTCGGCCGAGAGAAGACAGCACCTTGAGCATGAATTCAAGGATCGTATAGCAGACCAGGCCGATAAAGGTGGTATAGAGGGCAGTGGCTATGCCGACGACAGTGAGATTACTGTTGAGGGAACCGGAGTTGGAGAGGAAATGCACCACCATTCCGATGATGGTGCCGATAAAGCCGAGAGAAGGCATCAGGTTTGCTGTCAGGGAGATCGGTTCGAGAAATTTTTCCTCAAAGTAGCGTTCGCTGTACTGAAAAGCCGCATCCCGGATGAATCCGTCCGGAGGGATTGTCTTTGAGGAGTGCAGATCGTTTTTCCTCTCCAGGAGGTAATGCTTTTTGGTCCTGCAGAAGAAAGAGGCGGCCACCACCGCCAGAGGAGCCCGATCATCGAGCGAATCGAAGGTGGAAACGCCTTTTTCATCAAGACGTGCGAAGTTGAACCGGGCCAGCGATCGAAGGGCCTGTCCGCATTTAACCAGAGCGTAGAAAAAAATGATGCCGATGGTGAAATAGACGATAATCTGGAGCAATCCTGAGAAGTTATTGATGAAATGGGTGAGTGAATTGATGATCGCCTCGGACAGTTCGTTGAAAATGTTGTTCTCCATGGATAAATCTCCTGGAATCATGAAGACGGTGGGGGAGAAAAGGTCAGAAATTCTCGCCAGATCCTCTCATTCAGTACCCGCATTCCGTCCTCGAGATTTCTGAAACCTATATATTTGCGGTCGATGGCCGCGCTCAGTAATTCCGGGCTGTCGCTGTAGCGTCTCTTCATGGTGTTCAGCAGCGCCAGCGCTTCATCGTATTCCTTCAACTCAAGATAGACCAGGCCGCAGAGAAGTTGCAGCTCGGCCACCTGCAGACGGGTTTTCAGGTTGTGGTTGGCCTCGAAATCCCCGATGATCGGTTTCACCTGCACGTCGATATAGTGATCCACCTCTTCGGCCAGTTCCTTCCGGGCCATAGGTTTGCGGCGGGACCTGAGATCAATGGCTGCCTCGTGAAAAATCTTCAGGGTCGACATGGCATTCTGGATATATTGCTGTTTCTGGGTCACGTCGAGATAGGAGACCACCTCGGGGCGGCGCGGTGGGTCGGGGGCGCAGCCGCAAAACAGAACGAAAACAGAAGTGATAAACACCCTCACAAACAAGCCCATGGAAATCTCCTTGCAGATATATCTCCGGCGCGCGCCAAAACATGAAAGCGCTCAAGCGGAGGGTTCCCGGCAATCCGGCTGCCCAACTCCTGAATTTCAGCTTACCTCCTGCAGCCGGGAAAGCAATGCGAAAAATCCCGCATATTGTTTCACAGGATGTGAGGAGAGTCCATCAGGAAAAAGGGGGATTAGAGGAGATGATTCATCGCCCAGCGGGCAGCCTGGATGCGGTTTTTGACGCTGATCTTCCTGAAGATATGATAGATATGGGTCTTAACCGTATGTGGACTGATGCAGAGCTCCTTCGCGATCATCTCGTTAGAAATGCCGAGAGCCAGTGCCTTCAGGATTTCAGTCTCTCTTGCCGTCAGTCCTCCCGAAGTTTTCTTCCTTTCCGTGGGTCCGTCGAAACCACGTTCAAGGACCTCGGTAAATTTTTTTCGGGAGAGCCAGAGCTGGTTGTCGAAGATTACATCGACACCTTTCAAAAGGGTGGCGGATCCGTCATGATCATAGAAAAATCCCCGGACACCCAAGGCAAGGGTTTCTTTCTCGATCTCCATAGCCTCCCTGACATTGAACAGGGCCACCAAATGGTTCACGGTGAATTTCTTTTCCGAACGGAGTCCGGAGAGCAGAGCATCCGCTCCCTGATCACGGCAGTCAAATAGTATCAATTCCCGTCCGTTCCTCTTCCCCGGCGGTACTTTGCAGATGTCGTCCTCAACCCGGCAATCCACTTCCGTACTGTTGCCGATGAAGGATGCCATCATTTCATTCTGAAGTCGGTTCTGGCCGACTATGTAGATTCGTTTTTCCTCCTGGTGCATGGGAAGCCTTCCATCGAATTCTTTTCAGACAAACGCCCGCCGAAAGTACAGGAAGACGACAGAGACATGGGGCGGCCGCGGGAGCCGCCCCGCAGAGTTTCCTTATTCCATCTCGAGAGCCACGTACAGGCTTGATTCTCCGTCCCTCAGCAGAAGAAGGACCGTTCCGCCTTTGGGAGTATTGGCCACCGCCTGCCGGAATTCGGCCGGAGTTTTCACCGGTCTCCGGTTAACCTCCTGAACAAGGAATCCTGGACGGATTCCCGCCTCCCCAGCGGCGGAACCCGGAGACACCCCGGATACGATCACCCCCTCTTCCCCGACGAACCCGAGCTGCTGGGCCAGTTCACGGGTCAGGGGCTGCACCGTGAGGCCCAGTTCGCTGACCGCGCTCGGTTCCTTCCTACCCTCTTCCTCTTCCCCGGGCAGCGTGCCGATGGTGACCTCAAGGGTTTGTCGCTTTCCGTCCCGCACGACCGTCATCTTCTTTTCCGTCCCAGGAGGCGTCATCGCCACCTGATTGCGGAAATCGCCGATCTCGGTCACCGGCTTGCCGGCGAATTCGATGATGACGTCGCCCTGTTTGAGGCCGGACTTTTCAGCCGGAGAATCCTTGGTGACTCCAGCCACCAGTGCCCCCTTCTGCCCTTCGAGATTGAAGCTTTGCGCAAGCTCGGATGTCAGGTTCTGGATAGCCACCCCGAGATAGCCGCGAATCACCGAGCCATGTTCAATGAGCTGATCGCGGATCGTTTTAATCATGTTGATGGGAATGGCGAAGCCGATTCCCATGTAGCCGCCGCTGCGGCTGAAAATGGCGGTGTTCATACCCACAACCCGGCCGTCCACGTCGACGAGCGGCCCACCCGAGTTCCCCGGATTGATCGCCGCATCGGTCTGGATGAAGTTCTCATAATCGGCTATGCCCACACTGCTGCGCCCCTTGGCGCTGACGATGCCGGCGGTGATGGAATGTGAAAGCCCGAAGGGGCTGCCCACCGCCAGAACCCAGTCTCCGACTTCCAGGGCATCGGAATCACCCAGCTGCAGGACCGGCAGGTTGGCGGCATCGATCTTGATCACCGCCACATCCGATCGCGGGTCGTTGCCCACGACCTTGGCGGTGAATTCGCTGCCGTCCTGCATCTGCACGGTGACCTTGTCGGCATCGCCGACCACATGGTGGTTGGTCAGGATAAAACCGTCCGGCGAGATGATGAAACCGGAGCCCTGCCCGTACCTGCGTTGCTGAGGCGGTTCACCTTGGTCGGGTTGCTGCGGCATGGGAATGCCGAAGAAACGACGGAAAAAATCATCGTCGAAAGGGCCCTGCCCCCCAAAGGGGAAGGGAATCTCGCCGGTTGAACGGCCCTTGACCAGTTTCTCCACCTTGACGAAGACCACGGCGGGCGTCACCTTCTTGGCCACCGCCCGGAACGCTTCACCCGTCTGGCGCAGGCTTTCGATGGCTTCCTCCTGTGCGAAGACACTAAGGGGCTGAAGGCTGAACGGGGATGCGGCCAGAACAATCAGAATGGCGACCATCCACCGGGCTGGAAGCCCGCTTGAGGATGCGCTGTGCAGAATTCTCATCGTTGATCTCCTGTCGTGTTTATGCAAACCATCACATTGGACTTCATAATAGAATTATCAGGTATTCTGAAGTTTTCCACCGTTTCCTGCGAAGGTTTTTCCAAAGGAGAGGATATATTCCGAGAAAGACTGGACGGCTCGCACCGGTCGCGACCCCGCCGGAGCCGGAACTGAGCACAATTGCAACTGACCTGCATAATCATATTTTTTCTTTCCGGACTGTCAACAGGCTGAATGTGCTCGATACCTCGGGCGGGAGCAACCCTACCGGCAGCCGCCTCCTCAAGGAGATTGGGCGGATCAGGAAGGGGCTCCCGGCATGGTCGACAACCTCAAACAGCCCTTGCTCATCTTCTTCATGTAAAAAACTGATCTTGCAATCAATCATTAAAATACATATAATCGGCGGATATCTATCCGAACTGAATTTATATTGAATTTCAATGAGTTTTACCGCCTTTTTATTTTATTTCTGGTATTAATTGCAATTTGTTTATTTATTTGGAGATGGCGATGGCAACAATACTTGTTGTTGACGATTCGATGTTCGCGCGATTGAACATCTGCAATATGCTCAAATCCGCCGGGCATGAAACGGTGGAAGCGGCGGACGGCCGGGATGGTCTGGAGAAGGCGGGCACCATAAGACCGGACTGCATCATCTCCGACCTGCTCATGCCCGAACTCGACGGCATCGAATTTCTCGCCGCTCTGAAAGAGAAGAACCTGCGCCTGCCGGTGATCGTCCTGACCGCCGACATTCAGGAGACCAAGCGTCAGCAGTGCCTGGAGCTGGGAGCCGTCGGATTTGCCTACAAGCCCCCACAGAAACAGCAAATTCTGTCTCTGGTCGACGGAATCCTCGGATCGCGGGAAGATCGATGATGAACGTCCCCAGCAATTTTCAGCTCGACGCTCTCAAGGAGATCGTCAACATCGGCGTCGGCAAAGCGGCTTCTTCGCTGAACGAGATGCTGGAGGCCCACATCGAGCTGGAGGTTCCAGCTATCACCCTCTTTGAGCTCGAGGATCTCGATGAAGACCTGCACGGCTTCACCGGTAGCGACATCTCCTGCGTCCGGCTCGATTTTTACGGCTCCTTCACCGGCACCGCGGCCCTGGTCTTTCCGCCTCAGAGTGCGGCAAAGCTTGTCGCGGCACTCACCGGGGAGCTTCCCGGCGGACCGTCGCTGAACGCGGTCATGGCCGGAACCCTCAACGAGGTCGGCAATATCGTCATCAACGGCGTGATCGGCACCATCGGCAACATCCTCGCCAAACCCTTCGAATTTTCCCTGCCGAATTACATCGAGGGGAGCCTGGAGGAACTGCTCAAGATGGGCGGCCAGTCCGCCGGGCTGACCGTACTGCTGATCCGGACCAGTTTCAGGGTGCAGGAGAGGCAGATCGAAGGGAATATTTTCATGATTTTCGAACTCGGGTCCTTCGACTCTCTTTTCCGCACCATCAGGGACCTGTATGATCCCAGCTGAACTCGGTGGGCCCATTGACGTCATCGATACCGCGGCCAAGCGTTACGCCATTCTCGATCATGCCCCGATCGGTCAGTTCATCCTGCATCGGAATCATGTGGTTCTTTTCTGGAACCGCTGCCTGGAGGCCTGGACGGGGGTGCCCCGCGAAAAGATCGTCGGCTCCCGCATCCTCGATCATTTCCCCCACCTGGGGGCTCCAAAATACGCCAGCCGCATCGCTGAAATCTTCAACGGAGGGCCGCCGACGGTCTTTTCCTCCCAACTGCACAGATACATCATCCCCGCCCCCCTTCCCGGCGGGAAGTTCCGTTTTCAATATACGGTGGTCACCGCGGTTCCCGGAGCAGACGGAGAATCGTTCGATGCGATGTTCGCCATCCAGGATGTCACCAGCCTGACCGAGGCCATCGGGAACCATCGCCTGGCCCTCAACCAGGCCATGGCGGAAGCCGAAGAGCGACGCAAGGCCGAAGCGAAACTGGTCACCCATGCCAGGGAGCTGGAGCGTCTGAACGGGATTCTGGAAGAGCGCTCCATCCGGGACGGGCTGACCGGGCTTTTCAACCACCGCTACTTCTATGAGATCCTCCATCGCGATTATAATCTTGCCGAACGCAACGATGCGGACATGGCCGTCGTCCTCCTCGACCTCGATCATTTCAAGAACATCAACGACACTTACGGCCACCCTTGCGGCGACACCATCCTGAAGGAGACCGCCTCCCTGATCCGCGGAATCGTAAGAAGGACCGATCTGGTGGCCCGTTACGGCGGAGAGGAGTTCGCCATCATTCTTCCGGATACCGGCCTCGATGGAGCGAAGGTGACGGCCGAACACGTCCGACACGGCATCGAAAAGCATGTTTTTCACAAAAAGCAAAAGACGATCCAAATCACCGCCAGCATCGGCCTGGCCGCCCGCCGTGCACACCGCACCTCCTCACCGGAAGAGCTGGTAGGCAGTGCAGACCAGGCTCTCTATCGGGCCAAGTCCTCCGGCAGGAACCGGATCATCGTTTTCTCCCCCAAGACACCTTTCGACCCTGGGCTCGCGCTGGCCGGGCAGGGCTGAGGCGATCAAAAGAAAAGGGCCCGTCATAGCTGAGGGCCCTTTCCTGTAAGTTTCGCTGTCATTTCGCATTCACGGCGCCGCGGCCGTAATCCCCTTCCCCCGTTTGAGCTGATGAATGATACCGGCCTTCTCCAGAGCCAGAGCCACGTGATGGGAAAGCTGGACCAGGAAATTGAGTTCATGCTCTCCGTAGGGTAGGCCGGTCTGACATCCGGAGAGGACGACGACTCCGACGACCCGTTCCTTCAGGCGCAGAGGCGCCGCCAAAACGCCCGGAAAGGCCAGCAGGCTTTCAAGCTCATCCGGGGCCGAGATTTCCGTCAGCTTGGCGGGCAGGAAGTCCGGAATGGCTACAGGCTTCCCCCGCTGAGCAAGCGCCCGGGTGAAACCGGCCGGCAGGGCTCCCGCATACTTCCGGCATATCTCCGATGGAATCCCCTCGCACACCTTGAGACCGAGCTGTCCGGAGACTCGATCAAAGAGGGCAAGAAAGCCGCGTTGCGCTTCAAGTTCACGCATGGCGGAGGTGAGCAGCAGGCGAAACAGCTCCTCGATATCGTTCGTTGCCGCCACCTGCCTGGCCGAGGCGTTGAGTGCCTTCTGCAGTTTCAGTGATCTCTGCAGCGAATGATTCTTTTTCTTCAGAATCTCGATCATACCGGCTTCCCGCCGACGCCGGGCCATGTGATCGAAGGCCCTCAGCAGGGCGCTGAAGAGGATCTCGCCACTGTCGATGGGGCGGACGATAAAATCGAAGGCTCCACTGCGCAACGCCTGCAGCAGATTGTAGGAGGATGCACTATGGGTGATCAGAATGACTTCGATTTCGGGACGGAGCTCTTTCACCCTCCTGAGCAGAAAGAGACCGCTCATGCTCGGAAGTTCCGTTTCGGTCAGGACCAAACCGATCCTTTCGTCTACTCCCAGAATCTCCAGCGCCTCTTCACAGGAGGCGGCTTCAAGCGTCTCCATCCCCTGCTCCTGAAGGAGCCGTTTGAGATTGTCCCGCCGTTGCGATTCATTGTCGACGACCAGAATTCGTTTTTCCTTCATGCGCTTTCCCCCGTCTGGATTCAGCGCAACATCATAGCACCATCCCCTCGTTTCGACCAATCAATTTGATTCCTCCAGAGAAGCCTTCGGCCTTGACGGTACCGCCGCCGGGGTTTAAACTCGCCTTTCCGCCCAACTCCAAGGAGCCTCAGCGATGCTCTATACCCCGGCCTTCTGGGCTCTCTTCGCCGCCAACCTGACCACGGTGGCCAGTTTTGCCGCCTTCTTCCTTTTTCCCCTTTTCATCACCGAACATGGCGGCGGCGAAGCGGAGATCGGTCTGGTGATGGGGGTCTTCGCCCTCGCCTCGACCCTCAGCCGACCCTGGGTGGCGGAGCTCATCGACCGCTTCGGACGCAAAAAGAGCTATTGTCTCGGCGCCCTGTTCATGGCGGCCCTCCCGCTGGCTTATCTCCCTTTTCTGAACGGCATCAGCTATGCCCCCCTGCTCCTTCTGCGGGCCGCCCACGGGGTGGCGCTGGCCATCTGCTTCACCGCCGTCTTCACCTACGTGGCCGACCTCATTCCTCCCGAACGGCTGAACGAGGGAATCGGCATTTTCGGCATCTCCGGACTGACCGGATTCGCCATCGGCCCCCTGCTCGCCGAAGGGGTCCTGCGCCGTTTCGGCTTTCCCTCTTTTTTCCTGCTTTCCGCCGCCCTCGCAGGGCTCGCATTTTTCCTGGTCCTGCCGTTGAGGGAAAAGGAACCGGCCGGAAAAATACGCAGCCGGCACTCCTTCTTCGCCCTGCTGCGGCAGCGCAAATTCCTGGTCGTCGCAGGCCTTTCCCTCCTTTTCGGCTTCGGACTGGCGGCCACCGGCAACTTCGTCGCCCCCCTGGCCGAGGAGCGGGGAATCCCCGTCATTTCCATCTTCTTCCTGGCCTATTCGGCAGGCGCGATCGGCATACGCCTGATCGGCGGGCGCCTGACCGACCGTATCGGCGAAAGCAGGATGCTCCCCTACGCGCTGGTTGTTTCGGCGGCCGGCATTCTCACCCTGACCCTGGTGACGGGAGGCTTCACCCTGGCACTGGCCGGGCTGCTGGCCGGCGGCGGGCACGGCCTCCTCTTTCCCGTTCTCAACACCCTGGCCGTACGCGGCGAGCCTTTCGAAGTCCGCGGCAAAGCCACCGGCATCTTCACGGGAGCCATCGATGCCGGCAACTTCCTGGGCTCTTTTATTCTCGGAGTGGTCGGCGACCTGGCGGGACTCTCTCCCCTCTTCGCCGTCGCCGGCGGCGCCCTGCTGCTCGGCTTGGCCGTGGCCCGCTTTCGCCCGACCGGCTAAGATTACCTTCATAGGTCCTATAAGACCCATAGGTCCTATAAGAGTTTGCTGGATTTCATCCCGTCATTTCCCGCAACGCCTCCCGGTAGACCTCGGCATCCCCTTCGGAAAAGCAGACGAAATACACCTTCCGCACCGAGGTGGCGCCGCGGCGGAGAAAGTCCTGACTTTCCCGCAGGGCGATGCGGGCGGCCCGCTCGATGGGAAAACGGTAGGCGCCCGTGCTGATCGAGGGAAAAGCGATCGTCTCCACTGCGTTTTCCGCCGCAAGGAGCAGGCTGTTGCGGTAGCAGGCGACCAGCAGCTCGTCCTCGCGCCGGTCGCCTCCGTGCCATACCGGTCCGACGGTGTGAATGACGTGCCTGGCCGGAAGCTCATATCCCCCGGTGATCCTGGCCTCGCCGGTGGGGCATCCCCCCAGGGTCCGGCACTCGGCCAGCAATTGCGGCCCCGCTGCCCGGTGTATGGCGCCGTCAACCCCTCCGCCTCCGAGCAGGGAAGTGTTGGCGGCATTGACGATGGCGTCGACCTCCATGCGGGTGATGTCCCCCTGAACGATCTCAATCGCCTCTTCGCTCATAGCATTCTCCTATTTTGTTAAAAAGCATCATCCGCAGATGACGCAGATTTTCGCAGATTTTTAGATTCATCTGCGTTCATCTGCGTCATCTGCGGATAAGGACTTTTGAGATCAGTTTTACTTGTAGTACATCAGATTCCGGGCGTAGACCTCAACCGCTTTTTCCATCTCCTCCATCTCGTCAGCGGACATCGGCGGCAGCGTAGCCGCGGCGACGTTCTGCTCCACCTGCCGCGGGTCGTCGCAGCCGATGACGACGGTCGAGACCTCGTGGGAGAGGGCGTAACGGATCCAGGGATCGACCGTGTTCAGTCCGGGAACCTGCAGCCCCAGCCCCCGGCAGAGCACCTTCATGCCGATGATCCCCATCCCCCGACGCCGCGCCTCGGGGAGCACCGAATCGATAAAACTGAGGTGGGCCGGCTCGGCGGGATTGACCGGGAGCAGGACCGTGTCGAAATCGTAAATCTGCATGGCCTTGACGAGAATCGCCGGGTCCTGGTGACCGGTCACCCCGACGAAGCGCACCTTTCCATCTTTTCTGGCCCGTTCGAAGGTTTCGATACAGCCGCCCGGCGCGAAGACTTCGTCCAGGTCCTCTTCGGTGCGCAGATCATGGACCTGCCACAGATCGAGCCAGTCGGTCTTCATATTGGCCAGGGTGGTTTCGAGGTGCCGCCGGGCGCCTTCGGCGCCGCGCTCGTGGGACTTGCTGGTCAGAAAGATCTCCCTTCTTCTCTCCCCCAGCGCGAGGCCGTAATAGGACTCGCTCCCCGAATAGGCCCGCGCGGACTCGAAGTAGGTGATCCCCAGCTCCAGCGCCCGGGCGATGACCGCCCGCGCTTCGTTCTCCCGCCCGTAGGTGCGCAGCACCCCCTCGCCGCCCAGGCCGAGCCGGGTCACCTCCACGCCTGTCTTGCCTAAGGTGCGTTTTGGGATCATACCGTTGCCTCGCTGGTTGCCGCCTGCAAAGGCGGCGCCTCACGCCTCACGCCCTTTCACGTCCCTCGTCCCGCGTCCCTCGCCCCACATCTCACGTTTCCAGAAGAATCAGGTCGGGATTCTCGATGTGATCGATCAAGCCATTGAGGAAGCGGTGGGCGGTCGCCCCGTCAATGATCCGGTGATCGAAGGTCAGGGAGAGGGGAACCACGGGGCGCGCCACCACCTGCCCGTCTCGGACCACCGCCGTCTCTTCGATGCGCCCCACCCCGAGGATGGCGACTTCCGGGGGATTGGTGATCGGGGTCCCCCACACCCCCCCCAGCGCACCGTAATTGCTGACGGTAAAGGTGCCTCCCTTGAGTTCGGACGGAGTGATCTTGCGCTCCCGGGCTCGGATGGCGAGGTCCTGAAGAGCGGCGGCAAGGTCCAGGATGCTCCTGCACCGGATATCGCGAATCACCGGAACCAGCAGACCTTCGGGGGTATCCACGGCAAAGCCGATGTTGATTTTTTTGTGCAGAACGATTTCGCCCGCGGATTCATCGAAAGTGCTGTTGAGCAGGGGGAAACGCTCCAGTGAAAGGGTCAGGGACTTGACAATGAAGGGGAGATAGGTGAGACGGACTCCCTTCCCTTCCGCCAGGGCATGTTCCCGCTCCTTGAGATCGCGGAGGCTCTGGGCGTCGGCCCGTTCCATGATGGTGACGTGAACGGCGCTGCGGGCCGAGGCGGTCATCGACTTCGCCATGGCCCTTCGCACCCCCCTGAGGGGGATCCGCTCTTCCGCAGGTTCTTCCGCCGCACCGGCCGCACCGCGGATATCCGCCTCGGTGATGCGCCCCTGCGGACCGCTGCCGTGCAGAGCGCCGAGATCGACCCCCAGCTCTTCGGCCAGCTTGCGGTCGCGGGGGAGGGCCTGCGGACCGGCAGCCGGTCTGCCCCGCTTTTCCGCCTGCGCCGCCTCTTCCTCCGGCGCTTCCTCCAGCTCTCCCACCACGCCCAGCGCCCGGTTGCGCTCCTCAGCCTTCTCCGTCCCGGCACCGCTCTCCTCGATGACCGCCAGAACCGCCCCCACCGGCACCGTCTCCCCCTCTTCGCCGCGCAGTTCCCTGACCACTCCGCCGCGGGGGGCGGGAAGCTCTACCACCGCCTTGTCCGTTTCCATCTCCACCAGGGGCTGATGGGCCCGGACCGTGTCTCCGACCCGCACCAGCCAGCGGACGATCTCCCCCTCCGCAATCCCTTCACCGACGTCCGGGAACTTGAATTCAATCATAAACAGCCTTTCATAGGTCTTATACGTCTTATAGGTCCTATGGGACCTATGTCGAAATCAAAAATTCAAAACCTTTCTCACCCCCCTCAAAATCCGCCGCACGTCGGGGAGGTAGAAGTGCTCGCCCTTGGGGAGGGGCATCACCGTATCGAAGCCGGTGACCCGCTCCACCGGCGCCCGGAGGTCGAGAAGACACCGTTCCATGACCAGGGCCGAGATCTCGGCCCCCAGGCCGCAGGTGCGGGGGGCTTCATGAATGACCACGCAGCGGCCGGTCTTTGCCACCGAGGCGATCACCGCCCCGGTATCCAGGGGCGAGAGGGTGCGCAGATCGAGAATTTCGGCTTTAATCCCCTCGCGGTCCAGCTGTTCGGCGGCCTGCCGCGCCTCCCGAACCATCGCCCCCCAGGCGATCAGGGTGACGTCCCGCCCCTCGCAAACCAGCCGGGCGCAGCCCAGCGGTGTCAAGTGCTCGCCTCCGGCGACCTCTTCCTTGAAGGCCCGGTAGATGCGCTTGGGTTCGAGGAAAAGAACCGGGTCGGGATCGCGGATGGCGCTTTTGAGCAGGCCGTGGGCATCGGCGGGGGTGGACGGCACGACCACCTTGATCCCCGGCGTATGGACCAGCATCGCCTCGGTGCTCTCCGAGTGGTGCTCCGGGGCATGAATGCCGCCGCCGTAGGGCATCCTGATGACCAGCGGCGCGCTGTATTCGCCGCGGCTGCGGTTGCGGATGCGGCCGATATGGGAGATGATCTGGTCGAAGGCGGGGTAGAGAAACCCCATGAACTGAATCTCCGCCACCGGCCGCAGCCCCATCAGGGCCATGCCATAGGCGCAGCCGGCGATCCCCGACTCGGCCAGGGGAGTGTCGATGGAACGTTCCTCTCCGAAGGTCTGCTGCAGCCCCTCGGTGACCCGGAACACCCCCCCCTCGCGGCCGACATCCTCGCCCAGGAGAACGACCCCGTCGTCCCGTTCCATCTCCTCCCTCAGAGCCAGGTTGATGGCCTCCACCATGTTCATCTGCGCCATCTCACCCCTCCTCCTCAAGAGCGGCTAGAAGCTCGGCCTTCTGGGCGGCCAGATGCGGCGGCAGCTCGGCGAACATGTGGTCGAAAACCTCCTCGGGGCCGGGGGCGGGACGCTCCTCCGCCTTCGCGACGGCATCGTCGATCCACTCCTCGAGTTCGGCGGTCAGCTTCTCCTCCTCCGCTTCGCTCCACAGGCCGCGCGCTGCGAGGAACCGCCGGTAGCGCTCGAGCGGTTCGAGGGGACGCATGCGGTCCACTTCGGCCTGGTCGCGGTAGCGGAAAGGATCGTCGGATGTGGTGTGAGGACCGAGCCGGTAGGTGACCGCCTCGATGAAGGTCGGACCCTCCCCGGCTCTGGCCCGCTCCAGGGCAGCCCGCGTCGCCGCATAGGCGGCGAAGGGATCGTTGCCGTCGATCTGGATGGCGGCCATGCCGTACCCCATCCCCTTGAGGGCCAGGGACTCGGCGGCGCACTGGATCTTGCGGGGAACGGAAATGGCCCAGCCGTTGTTCTGGCAGAAGAAGATCACCGGCGCCCGGCTTACCCCGGCGAAGGTCAGCGCCTCGTGGAAATCCCCTTCGCTGGTGGCCCCGTCGCCGAAGTAGCAGAGAACGGCATCCTCCTGCCGTCGGTAGCGGATGGCCATGGCCATGCCGGCGGCGTGCAGGGTGTGCGTGCCGACGGGAATCGCTACCGGCAGCACCCGGAAGGAGCGGGGGATGCGGCTCCCCTCTTCGCTCCCCATCCAGTACAGGAGAATGAGTTCGAGCGGTATGCCGCGGCTCAGGGCGGCGGCCAGTTCCCGGAAAGAGGGGACGATCCAGTCGGTCTCGGAGAGGGCCAGCACGCTGCCGACCTGGCAGGCCTCCTGCCCCTCCACCGGCGCGTACGTTCCCATGCGTCCCTCGCGCTGGAGGGCGACGCAGTGGCGGTCCACCAGGCGCGCCGCCAGCATCCGGCGGAAGATGAGGCGCAGGGTGTCGTCGTCCATCTCCGGAAGGAGCGTGCTGTCGGCCGTGCCGTCAGGAGCAAGGATCTGCAGTCTCTGGTTTTTCAGGGGATCGAAATCATTGAATATCATTGAACCTCCGGTGGGTGTCTCCATTAAAAGGTACCAGAGGCGAAAAGGGTGTCAACGATGACGGGGGACGAGTTCAGCCGAGCCGCAGCAGGTGGACGGAGCAGGAGATGCAGGGATCGAAGGCGCGGACGATGCGCTCGGCGCTGGCCTCGAGCTCGGCTTCGTCGACGACGCCCTCGAGGTCGGCGAGGAGCTGGGCCTCCATGGCGGCCTGGTTGATGGCGGTGGGCGTGACGATGTCGGCGGCGGCGACCCGCCCCATATCGTCCAGACCGTAGTGGTGGATGAGCAGCCCGCGGGGGGCCTCGATGGCCGCGGTGCCGATGCCGGGGCCGGGCTGAACCGGAACGCGCAACTCCCCCTCCCTCTCCTCCAGGATCTCGCGTATCAGCTTGCCCGCCCGCGCCAGGACCCAGGAGAGCTCGGCGGCCTGGGCGGCGTTGTTGCCGTGGATGCCGCCGGCGAATTCCCCGTCACCCGCAAGCTCCAGGCGGGAGAGGGCGGAGGCGAGAAAGGGGGTCTCCCCCTCCCGCGAGTGCCGGGCGTTGGAGTAGGGGACCGGATATTCCCGAAGGAGTTCCCGATACTCACCCACCGGAATGATGCGGCCGTCGGAGAGGGCCAGATCCTCCCCCATGAGGGAGAAGCCGGCGTCGCCGCGCACGGCGATCCGAGTCCCGACGGCCCTCGGAGAGGCGGGAAAGCGGGCGGCATCTGAGAAAGGGGCGGCAACGGCGAAAAGGCGCTCCTTCCAGCTCTCCATGTCCGCGAGGAGTTCATACATCCGGGCTTCGTCCGGCCGCCGAAGGACGCCCCCCACCTCCACGTTTATCGGGTGAATGACGCGGCCGCCGGCCGCCTCCTGGATGCGGTTCCCCAGGGACTTGAGGGCCAGCCCCTCCCGGGCGACGGCGCTGCCCTTGCGCAGCAGGTCGAGAATGCTCGCTGTCCCTTCCAGGTCGGGCAGGATCAGGCAGAAAAGGTGCAGGGCGTGGCTCTCGATATGCCCCCCCAGAACCAGGAGCTCCCGGATCCGCGCCGCCTGCGGGGGAATTGTCACTCCCAGAGCCTTCTCCAGGGCCTGGCAGGAGACCACCCGGTGAACGGCGCTGCAGATGGCGCAGATGCGGCAGATCAGCGCCGGCACCTCAAAGAGGCTGCGGCCGAGGAGCAGCCCTTCGAAAAGACGCGGCGACTCGGTGATGGCGATCCGCGCCCCGGCGAGCCGGCCTCCCCTGATCTGCAGCTCCACGCGGCCGTGACCCTCCACCCGGGTGAGGGGCTCGATCCTAACGGTTCTCATCGAAGACTCCCGTAAAGCGCTGCATCCGCGCCTTCACTTCCCGCTCCGAAAGCCCCAGCTCCAGGAGGAGGCGGAACTCCTCCCCCCGGCCGGCCTCGGCCACCATGCCCCGGCACCCTTCGCAGATCACCCCGAAGGAGGGGCAGAGGGCGTTGCATCCCGCCCGGGTCACCGGCCCCAGGCAGGGCTGTTTCCCTTCCAGCAGAAGGCAGAGGTTCTCCCTCTGTCGGCATTCCATGCAGACGGCGTACTCCGGCAGGGACGAAGGAAGGCCGCCGCGCAGCAGGGCGCCCAGGGTCTTCAGGTGCTCGCCGCGCTCGGGAGGGCAGCCGGCGATCTCCAGGTCGACCCGCACGAAGAGCGAAAGGGGCTGAGGGGGAAAGGTGGTCTTGCCTACGGCGGTCTCTCCGTAGACCTCCTCGCAGAGCGGCGCCCGGTCTCCTCCGGCGAGGGCGTTCACCCCGGCGGTGAGGGCGCAGGCCCCCACGGCCACCAGGATCTTCGCCCGCCGGCGCAGCGCCAGCAGGCTGGTGAGCTCCTCCGGGCGGGAGATCGACCCCTCCACCAGGACGGCGTCGAGCGGCCCGCCGTCGTCGGGGCGGGAGGAGGCCATGTCAAAGGAGACGATTTCGAATTCCTCGGCCACCCGCGCCAGCTCCTGTTCGCAGTTGAGGAAGGTGAGCTGGCAGCCGCAGCAGGAGGTGAAGCGGACGTAGGCGAGGCGCAGAGGTTTTTCAGATCGCATTTTCCATCCTCCGCAGCTGCTCCAGGGTGAAGACCGGCCCTTCCCGGCAGATGTAGATCCCGGCGGTCACGCAGTGGCAGCACTCGCCGACGCCGCACTTCATCCGGCGTTCAAGGGTCGCAAAGATGCGTTCGGGAGCGATCCCCAGCGAGGCGAGCTCCTCCGGGACACAGCTGTAGAGGGAAGGAGGGCCGCAAACCGCCGCCACCGTGTTCTCCGGGGAGAACCGCAGGTTCTTCAGCAGTTCGGTGACCAGCCCCACCTTGCAGATGAAGGCATCCGCCGCCCAGGGAAGCTCGGAGGAGAAGTCGACGGAGAAGCTCAGGCGGAGCATCCCAGCATCGGCCAGATCTTCCAGCTCCTCCCTGAAGAGGATCGTCTCGGGCTCGCGGGCGCCGTAGAGGAGGATGATCTCCCCGATCCGCTCGCGCCGGGCCAGAAGGGCCTGCAGCAGCCCCCGCAGGGGAGCGATCCCCAGCCCGCCGGCCACCAGGAGGAAATCCCGGCCCGTAAAATCGGCCAGGGGGAAGCCGTTGCCGAAGGGTCCCCGCAGGCCCACCTCGTCCCCTTCCGTCATCCGGTAGAGGGCGGAGGTCACCTTGCCGGCCCGGCGGATGCAGGCCTGGAAGAGGTGGCGGTCCGGCCCGAAGGCGGCGGTGGAGACAGGAAAGGCGCCGACACCCGGAACGGAGAGCTCCACGAACTGTCCAGGCGCCGCCTCCAGGGGCGAGGCGAGGCGGAAGTCGAAGAGATGGTCGGGCATGGTGCGGTCGATCCGCTCGATGACCGCCGGTATCGGAAGGAAATCGATCATGTCCCCTCCCCGGAAACGAGACGGGCAAGGACCTCGGAGATGTCGATGTCCACGGGGCAGGCCCTGCCGCAGCGGCCGCAGCCGACGCAGGAGGAGACTCCCCGAAGGGTCCCGAACCCGAGCAGCTTGTGCTCGAAGCGGAAGCGCAGCCGCTCGGAGCGGGTCGGCCGGAAGTTGTGCCCCCCCGCCACCAGGGCATGATTTCGGAAAAAGCAGTTGTCCCACTGCCGGATCCGGGTCACCTCCCCACCGGGAAGCGCCTCGTCCACCGCGTCGTAGCAGTAGCAGGTGGGGCAGACCGCCGAGCAGGCTCCGCAGGAGACGCAGCGCGCTCCCACCTCGCGCCACAGGGGGTCGTGGAGCGAGGCGTGAAAAATCCGCTCCAGATCCTCGGGAGGCCGGACCCCTTCGCCGCCAAGGACCCCGTCCGGAAGCGGCAGCTCCTCCGGCTCGCCGAGCTCCTTCGTCAGGGCCGCCAGAATCCCGTCCCCGGCCGGGGAGCCGCTCCAGATCCGGCCATCATCCAGAAAGAGGTCGAAGGGCGGAGGCTCCCGGCGCGGAGGACAGAAGCATTCGGGGCCGGGGGTGCAGGCTGCGCCCACCAGCAGAAGGGCTTCGCGGCGCCGCGTGTAGAGGGGATCTTCGGCGAAGGCGAGGTCCAGGTAGGCCAGTCCGTAGAGGTCGCAGGGGGGGATGCCGATCAGGGCGGCCGGTTCGGGAGGAGCGGGAGAGCGGTAGATGTCTTCGGTCAGGGTCCAAAGGGGATCATTGGGCGGCAGGAGCATTTTCTTGGGCGGGATGAGGGGGATGGCTGCGGGGGACAGCTCTTTCCATTCCTCGGCCAGCGTCAGCCGGCAGACGCCATCCTGTCCGATTGCGGGCCCGAAAAGCCGCCGGCACTCACCCAGGCTGTTCACCAGGCGGTCGGGGAAATCTTCCGGGATGGAAAACGACTTCATCTCACCTCCGCGGGGAGAAAATGAGTGGAGTCTTATTCTATCACCAAAAATTCAGTCCTCCACCCTCCCCCTTCCCTTCTTGATCTCCCCCCGCTGCTTCTTCCCCACCAG
>NZ_KI421428.1:93850-152993 GCF_000472285.1 Desulfuromonas sp. TF | reverse complement strand
GAGGGGCGGGGAGCCGCTCGCGCAGCCTCTCCATCGCCTTCTCGCGATTGTCGTGCTGCGAGCGTGAATCGGCGGCGGTGACGATGATGCCGGTGGGCAGGTGCCTGATGCGCACCGCCGACTCGGTCTTGTTCTTCTTCTGCCCGCCGGGGCCGGAAGACTTGTAAAAGGTGACCGCCAGGTCTTTTTCGTCGATCTCGATCATGCTCTCATGCCTTCCTGCTCCTGAAGACTCCCGATAAACCGCGCCGGCAGATCAAAATACTTCCGCGCATTCTCGTCGATGCCGCGCAGGGTCATGGTTGTCATGGCTGCTCCTTCTCAGAGGGGAAGGTCATTTGGGGCCCTGCAGGGTGGAGTAGTGGGCACGGTAGGGCACGGAAATCAGGGATGCCGGACCTTGCGAACCGGCGGCTGAGCGCACACGTGCCTGTGCCGTCTGGGTCTGGTCGTCGCCCGTCAGCAACCTTACAACGATGCTGGTGTCAACGGCTCCTCAGATGCTCCGTTCCAGGTTTATGACTGTTTTTGAGGGTTTGAACTTTTCAGCATCGAAGTAACTCATCATTTGATGATTATTTTTGTCTACAAGTGTATTGATTTTCTTCACATCAAGTTGTTTGAGGTGAAATATGAATTGATCCATCAACTTATCACCAATACCCTGGCGTTGACAGGCTGGATCGACCCCAACTGAATCTATGGCTGCTCCTTCATTCGATAGACCGAATTCTCCTATGTATAGCTTACCCATTATAAAACCGATTACTTTCCCGTTTTCATCCTCGGCAACAAAAGATGTTGGTACATACTCACCCGATTTAAAAAGCAGTTCGAACTTTTCTTCAAAATAGTCCAACCTGGAAACATTCACCAACTTTTGATCAATTTCAGCCACAGCGCCCAAGTCTTTTGGTTCCATGAGTCTGATCTTAATACCCTTTTTAATCATACTGCCTCCTTTCTTATAAGTATGAGTTTCCATAAAAGGCTCGGCTCACAAACAGCCGCCACCCTCCTTGCCGTGTCCGATCACACTCCGCCGGGAGTCCGGCACAGGAAAAGGGATAAATCAATTTTACAGGGGTTTCAAAATAAATCTTCCCCCTTTTTACGTTCTGAGGGCACGGCGAAGGGTGAGGAGGACCTGTCAGCTCGGATGACGATCAGCGGAGCGTTTGCGTGCTTTGGCAGCTTCGATTTCACGGTTCTTCGGAGGAGCGCTGGTCTCCAACGACTGCAATAACTCCGTCGAAATCTCCGTGACCGCCTCGACAGCGGAGGTGAACGCAGCCTCATTCGCTTTAGACGGCTTGTTGAAGCCGCTCAGCTTGCGCACAAACTGCAGCGAGGCAGCACGGATCTCCTCTGCCGTGGCGGGGGGATCGAAGTTGAACAGCATCTTGATGTTTCGACACATGTTGGCTCCCTTCTGACAATGTCCCCTTATCGGACGCTGGCAAGGTCCGTAACGTGCCCCTGGTTACAGCATCCCTCATCCTTCAAATATGGTGTCCCCCGGAACTCACTCTACTCCTTGGGGAATCCCTTTCGAACAGCTTCACCGCAAGCGCATCGATCTCTGCGACCGGAGGGCGCTGGCGCCGGGTACTAGACCAGGGACCGGATCTCCACCACCCTGAACCACACCGCATGGGTCACGGCCTTGCCGGCGCCGGGGCCGACCACCTCGGAGGTATTCTTCCTGATCTCCTCCAGCATGTCTCCACCCTCCTCTACCTTGAGCCGTTCCAGCACCAGACGCACCCCCCGGAAGCCGTGCCCCTCTTCCTTGAAGAGAAAGGAGGCATGCGGGTTGACCGACACGTTGCGGTACGACCGGCCGTCGGTCATCCCCCAGACCAGTGTTTTCTCGTCGATCACCCGGGGGCGGGCGTAGATGGCTGTATTGACGCTGCCGTCAGCACCGGCGGTGGCGAAGATGCCGAGGCCTGGTTTCTGGAACAGTTCAGAGAGGTTCATCGGTTACTCCCTTCCCGTGTGAATTGGATCGCCGGCGCCGGAGAACCGGAATCGGCAGAGATGAAAGCTATATGGAAGAGAATACCAGAGTGGCGAGGGAAACACAGGGGAAGAGGTCGTCGGCTCTTGAGCCTGCACCCCTGCCTGCTCATCAAAACACGGTCGGTTCCGGCTCCAGGCGGATGGCGAACCGTTCAAAGACGCTCTGCTGGATGGCTGCGGCCAGGTCCATCACCGCCCGGCCGCTCGCCCCTCCGCGGTTGACCAGAACCAGAGCCTGCCGGTCGTGAACCCCCGCCCTCCCCATGTTGCGGCCCTTCCAGCCGCAGGCCTCGATCAGCCAGCCGGCGGCCAGCTTGTAGTCGCCTCCGGGGAGCGGATAGTGGACGATGGCGGGTTCCCGTTCGATGAGGGCGCTGAACTGCCGGGCGCAGATCACCGGGTTCTTGAAAAAGCTGCCGGCATTGCCGAGCACCGCGGGATCGGGCAGCTTGGCCCGGCGTACCGTACAGACCCGGTCAAAAACCTCGGTCGGGGCTACAGAAGGGGTGGCGCCTTGCTCCTTCAGGGTGGACAGGTCGGGGTAGCCGAGCAGCGGTCGCCACGGCCTGGGCAGACGAAGCCGAACCCGGGTGATGAGAAAGGAGCCGGCCGCGTCCCCCTTGAAGATGCTGTCGCGATAGCCGAAGCGGCACTCTTCGCGATCCAGGGTGCGGGTGAGGCCGCTGGCCAGCTCCACCGCGTCCAGCGATTCGAAGCGCTCAGAGAGCTCCAGGCCGTAGGCGCCGATGTTCTGCACCGGGGCGGCGCCGACCGTTCCGGGGATGAAGGCCAGATTCTCAAGGCCCGGCAGCCCACGGGCCAGGGTCCACTCCACCAGACCGTGCCACGACTCGCCGGCCCCCGCCTCCACGATCCACTCATCCTCGCGGGTTTCCACCAGCTTCAGCCCCGGCACCTCCACCTTGACGACCAGGGCATCCACATCACCGGTGAGCATGACGTTGCTGCCGCCCCCCAGGATGAATCGGGGCATGCGGCCCAGCTCGGGGTGAGCGATCGCCGAGCGCACATCGTCCTCGCTCCTCACCCGTACCAGGCGGGAGGCCCGACCGGGCAGGCCGAACGTGTTGTATGGCTGGAGGTCAACGTTGTTTTCAATCAGGGGCAAAGGCTACCCTCCCGGCATCATGGCCGATGTCTTCGCATGGTTCTTTCACGCCAACGCCCAGCCGGGCACGATCAACAGGAAAGTTCCTCGACAAACCGCTCCAGCAGATCAAAATACTCCCGCGCATTGACGGCCATGATGCTGTTGTGATCGCCCCGCGGGAAAACCTCCATCTGTTTCTTTCCCGCCGCCCACCGGTAGAGCCGCTCCCCGTGGCTGACATCGACCAGGCCGTCATGGCGCGTGTGCATCACCAGTACCGGGCCGGGGAAGCGGGCCAGCTTCCGCCGGTGATCGAGGCGCTCCGCGACCGCCCCGGCCAGCGCCTCCGGGCTCGCCCCGAGCTCCTCCGGATCGACCCGCAGCAGCAGCCGCTCCAGCACGTCGGCGATGCCGCTCTCCAGCACCAGCCCGGCCGCTTCCGGAAAACGGGCCGCCGCTTCGATGGCGAAGATCGACCCGACCGAGCGGCCAAAGAAGATCAGGCGGCGCGGGTCCCCGGCCACCCGGACGATGGAGTCCACGTCGGCCAGCATCCGCCCCAGCTGCGGCTGCCCCTGCGAACGCCCGTAGCCGCGGTAACCGACCAGGAAGGTGCTGCACCCCATGCGGCCGATCAACTCGACGAAGTCCCCCAAATAGTCGTCGACGATCTCGCCGTTGCCTGGGAAGAGGACCAGGGTGCGGGCGGCGCCCTCCACCTGGTGGAGGTGGCAGGCCAGGCGAACGTCACCGGCGTCCACCCAGAGCGGATCGGCCAGGGCACTCGGGCGGGGAAAGAAGTAGCGCTGGGTGATGAGAGGATGGTCGAGAAGCTCGCCGGTCATGGGTCTACTTTATCACTGTGGCATCGATCCGCTTCAGGAACTCCTCGCCGAAATTCTCGCTCCACAAGCGTACGTACTGCTGGGACTCGGCGGCGATCTGCGTGCTGACCCGCATCGACTTGCGCGCCACCTCGGTCTGGTAGAAGGAGAGCAGCTGGTGGATTTCCTCTGCGGTGTAGTAGCGCCGATAGATCGGCACCAGCGTCTCGACCAGCCGCTGATGCTCGGTCTCGATCAGCGGCTGCATGGTTTCCCTCACCTCGGCTTCGGCCTTCTCGAGCGGAAGCCCCTGCCCGGACAGCATCGAGCCCGCCTGGTTGAGGTAGTAGGCGACCGTATCCTGCACCAGCCGGTCCGTAAGGCTGGCGCGGACCAGCAGTTCCGCCTCCCGGGCGAGGGCTTCTTCGGTGCTCGGTGCAGGCGGCGTTTTGGGGCAACAAGCCGAGAGCAGAAGGATCAGGATGAGAATTGTAGAGAGACGCATGAGTTACCTCCCAGGTCTACCCTTCCTCGAGGGCGAATTTTTCCAGAAAATTCGGAACGCCTTTTCTGGCGACTTTCGACAACCGGAGCATCAGATGAAAGGGGACATTCCGGATCCTGTACGTCTCCTTGAGGTCACGGATCATGCTGACCCAGAGGTGTCCCGTCATTTCCGCGTCGGCGAGGGCGCGGTGGAAGGCTCCCGTACTCTTGATTTTCTTATGAAGGACGAGCGATTCCAACCGGTGATTCGGCGCCTCGGGGTAGACGCGCCTGGAGATCAGCATGGAGCAGGCAAAATCCCGCACCCGGCGCCTGCGGACGCGCCGCAGTTCGGCGTCCAGGAACCGCTGGTCGAAACTGGCGTTGTGGGCCACCAGGTGATGATCCCCCAGGAAGGAGGCGAACTCCTTCATGACCTCGGGGACGGGGGGAGCGTCCTTCAGCATGTCGTTGGTAATGCCCGTATAGTTTTCGATGAAGCTGTTTATCCTCATGCCCGGGTTCATCAGGCTCTGGAACCGGTCGGTGATTCGATTGTTTTCGATCAGCACCGCCCCCACCTCGATCACCCTGTCTCCCTGATCGGGTGACAGACCGGTCGTCTCGAAGTCAAGGACGACGACGGGGTAATTGCCCATACAATCCCTCTCTGTTGGATAGCTATTCTGTCCGGACGGGCCTATCCGCGCGCCCTGGAACCGAAAACCCGAACCCGACTGGCGCCTCGCAGGGCGGCAAGGTGCTTGTTTGCCTGACCCCTGAAGCCCCCGTAACGTACCCCCGGTTACAGCATCCTTCATCAGGCAGTTACTTTGGTCCGATCTCCGCAGCATGGCGTCAGTCCTATTTGACAACTTGACTGCGTCCCCTCAGGTGTCCCCTACCTGCCTGGCGGCTCCGTGCCACGGCTCATGATCTCGATATAGCCCGCGTAGCTAAACAGTCGGTTGCGCTTCCGAGCGGTCAGCTCCTTCACGATGCCGAGCTGCTCCAAGTGGCCGAGCGCCTTGTTGACCGTCGCCGAGGTGATGCCGGTCTTCTCAACCAGCGAGCCCGAGGTGGCGAGGGGATGCTCCATCAGAGCCCGGTGAACTTGCAGGGTTGATGCCGCCGCCCGGCCCAGACCGCTGATCTTGTCTCGATCCTGGTTGGACAGGTCGAGGAGCTGCTGGGCGGTTTCCACCGCCTGGGTGGCGGTGAAGATGACCGCCTCGGCGAAGAAGTCGAACCAGGCTTCCCAGTCGCCGGTCAGTCGCACGTTGTTGAGCAGCTCGTAGTAATACTGGCGGTGCGTCTTGAAGTAGAGGCTGAGGTAGAGCATCGGCTCTCGCAGCACCTTCTGCTCGCACAACAGCAGCGTGATCAGCAGACGCCCCAGACGGCCGTTACCGTCCAAGAACGGGTGGATCGTCTCAAACTGTACATGGGCCAGCGCCGCCTTGAGCAGCACCGGGGTCGGCTCCGGCTGGTCATGGAGGAAGAGTTCCAGCTTGCTCATGCACTCCAGCACCTCTTCGGCCGGAGGTGGAACGAAGGCCGCGTTACCCGGCCGGGTGCCGCCGATCCAGTTCTGACTGCGCCGGAACTCGCCCGGGGTCTGATTGCTGCCCCGGCCCTTGGTCAGAAGCACGCCGTGGATCTCCCGGAACAGCCGCAGCGACAGCGGCAGCCCTTCTTCCAGCAGGCGCCGGCCGTGATCGAGGGCCGCGACATAGTTGCTGACCTCCCGCACATCATCCAGCGGGACACCCGGCTCCTGATCCAGCTCGAACAGCAGCAGGTCCGACAGCGAGGATTGTGTCCCCTCGATCATGGAGGAGAGCACCGCTTCCTTGCGGACGTACATGTAGAGAAACAGAGAGGTGTCCGGCAGCAGAGTCGAGACGCTGTCCAGCCGTCCGAGCGCCAGCAGCGCCTGGTCGAACTTGCTGCGCAGCTCCGGCGTCCAGTCGATGGGCGGACGCGGCGGCAGCGGCGCGGGCACGAAGGCCTGGGCCTTCTCACCCACCGTCGATATGGTCACGTATCTGCCCTGGAGCTCTCGCTTCATCCTGCCTGCCTCAAGCCTAAAATAAGATTCGCCTTTATTTTATCTTTACCGTTCATCCTAAAATAAAGAGTCGGGAAGAAAAAATCAAGTGGATTTCCCGATTAGGCTCAGCAGGACTGTTTTTGGCAGGGATTTTTATGGAGACCGATGGACGAGGAGGAAGTTGGGGTTGATGGGAGACGAGGACTATTCCCCTTCTATCATCGCTTCGAGACCATTTTTGAGCTGCGGGAGGTCCTGTTCGATCACCAGCCAGATCGTGTCGAGGTCAAGGCCCAGGTAGTCATGCACGAGGACGTTGCGAAAGCCGGCGATGGCGCGCCAGTCGATTCCGGGCTGGGATCGTTTTGCGACATCGGACAAGCGCTGGCTAGACTCGGCCAACGTCTGCAGGTTTCGCACGACGGCATCCTGAACGATCTCAGACTGCATGAACCGGCCGCGATCATCGTCGACGTATCGTTCTATGCGGCCGATACATTCGAGCATGTGCTCGACATAAACTTGATCTCGTTCGCTGAGCATCACAGGTCAACAGCCTGCTTGAGAATGTTTTCCCGGATTTTCGGGTGCAGGGCCGCCGGTGTCAACACATCGACCCTCTTGCCCAGAAGATCCTGCAGGTCCATCAGCAGCCCCCCCAGTGCCAGGGCGGAGCGCCCTTTCTCCAGGTCCACCAGGATATCCACATCACTGTCCGGACGGGCCTCTCCGCGCGCCCTGGAACCGAAAACCCGAACCCGACTGGCGCCTCGCAGGGCGGCAAGGTGCTTGATTTCTTCACGATGTTCTTCGATGAGCCTGTCCATGGCGACTCCGACAATCATTCCACAAGAAGTTGATTTTACATATATATAGCACGCGCCCAAGCACCGGCAAAACAAAAACCATCCTGGAGATCGGCCGGTATTGGATGTGGAACAGGGGGAGCTTCAGGTCCGGACGCTGGGGCCGGGAGGGTGTCTCTCGTTTCTTCCTTGCGGATCGACGGGGGGAGCTGGAGAGGTTCGATTAGGTTGGTTTTGAGCTGGGGTTTGGCGGGAGGTCGTTAAGCCGGCTATTTTGCCCCTGAAAATCGGCCTCTAAACCCGTTTTTGACCGTCAGATTTCATACATTGCTTAAAATTTAAGGCATTTAGTTTGGTCCGACCCCGCTAGCGTTCCTGTCTCGAGTTCAAGGAATCGGCCCAAGGAGCCTCTCGACTCAGGGATGAATCTACTGCGAAAGAGGTAAATCGGGCCAGATCTCCGCAAATTTTCGACAAATAGATTCACTATTCGCTCTCAAATTTACGAAAATCTGTCCTCGATTTCCCATCTTCTCGTGACGATCCCCCGATTCCGAGAGGCTCCCGGAGTGGAAGAAGCTCGATAGGGCTATCCGTGAACAGTTCAAGAAGAAGCTTGCCGAGCGCCTGGTCCGGCCGTGCATCGAAGCGGCCCGGCTCAAGGGAATGCCCGACTGCTACAAGATCAAGCTGAAAAATGCCGGCTACCGGCTGGTCTACCAGGTGGATGACAGCCGGGTGGTGGTCATCGTCGTGGCGGAGAGGAAGCGGGAGAATCTGACGGTGTACAGGGTGGCGGGCAAGCGGGTGAGGGGGTAAGTTAACAGCACCAGCCCCGCCGTTTCCAGCGGGAGGTCGTTAAGCCGGCTATTTTGCCCCTGAAAATCGGCCTGTAAGCCCGTTTTGGCCATTGAATTTCATATATTGCTTAATAATTTAAGGTAGTTATTTTGGTCCGACCCCCACTATCCCTGTGAAAGCCGGTAAAGTTAAATATACTGTCCCCGGAATTCAGTCCGGTTGCTGCACCAGTTCCCAGAATGGTTCCCTGTCGAGACGGGAGAAGGGAAAGGCGATGCTGCTGGTCTGCCCCAGGGGGATGATCCGCCGCCAATAGAGGTTGAACAGCTCGTTTAGCTCCACCAGATCGCCGGTGACGTCGATGAATGGCGAGGTGATGGCGCCGCGATGCACCAGATCCAGCACTGCAAGCAGCAGGATCGGTTTGTGCGGGGCGCGTTTTCTGGTGGCTTCGCCCCACACGGGGCCGGGGGCGCGGTTTAGGTGGGTGAAGTTATTTATATAGGTCTCAGGAGAGGTCATTCGATCCCCAGCGCGAGTCTTCAAAACATTCGATTAAAAGTATATCCCTAAGTATCTGACAATAAGGGAAACCGGACCTGTACCAGAAAGGTTTGGCACTCGTTCCTATGACCTGACCCCGGGCGATTCCCACCAAGGTTATTTAGCTGGCCCATAGGGAATATAAACTGAATACCGTTCATGCTCCGAAATCTCTGAAGGAGCCTTTCTTGTCCAAGCATCTCTTTTCATACGCTTTTCTGAAGTCCACATCGCCATTGAATAACTAGCGGCTTTGAGCATCCTACGTATCCAGTCCGTTTTTACGATTAAACGGATGCCGGCAGATAGAAGGTCGCGGCTGTACGCTTCATCTTCATAGCCCTCCTGCCATTCCTCAAAATAAGCAATAATTTGTTCATCGTGTTTAATTTGACACCCCTCGACTTCAAGGCTGTATCTACCGACCCACATCGGATGAATATATGGCATGTGTCTATAACCCACAAAACCCTGGTTATTCACATGGAGAGCTACAAATGGATACATTGGATAATTCTGATCTGATTCTACAAAAATTGCTCCTTTCGAAATAATATTAGCAGCAGCATCGATCGTAAGCCTTTCTTCCGGATGTACACAAGGAATAACATCAGACCAATCTGAGGGATCAGGCCATAAATCTTCATCAGAGCTATATTCAGGCGAGACAAGGAGGGTGCGGACCTTTAATTCGGAACAGAGCTTAGAACTCGAATCGCTTGTCTGTGTCAAAAATCTTTCCTCATAAACAGTCGTCCATTCATCTGGAGGTAAAACATCAACCTGCTTCGGCGATTGCCGTTCAATTTCCTTTATCCACTCTGATGAATTTTTCACATTCAAGGCTTGGATATTTAAAGGCTTTTGTCGTGACAACTCTGCAACAAAGGATGGGTCGCCACTTCTCACAACGTTAAATATGGCATTTAGTACATCATTTCCGTAGCTTCCATTTTCTAAAGCCTCATGGATGAAGCTCTGGAGAAGTTCAGAAACCAGTGTATGAAAAGATGGAATGAACCAAATCACATGACCACCATGTGCCTTTCCTTCCCATTCATCTTTAAGTCGATCTTGTTCATCAGCAAGTTTCCAACCTTGTTTCATAAGACCTTGCTCAATGTATGCAATCACTATATTCAATTTCACCTGCAGAAGGTCGCTAACACCTTGAATCTCCTTTAGCAGGCTAAACAGCGCCCCTCTCTTAAGGAATGCAATAAAACCAGATGACGGTGGAGTTAGAAGAAAACGACGATAGGGATATTTGATCAACGGAGAGTAAGTGCGTTCAGCTTCGTTGACAGCCTCAACTACCGATTCTGGCAGCGATAGTGATTTCGAAACCCGTTTAACGACGTCGATAATCGTCATCCGGAATCGAAAATTCGGCTTCTGAAGTAATGGGACAAGCAACCCCAAATGCGGCGCGATAACGTCGGGGGCCAAGCAAGAAACGGCATCTAGCAGTATTTCAAGACGCTCTCGCAAAAGTGGTTCAGCATCTTTAAGCCGGTGGCAGCAGATTCGGCAAACAATTTCGGGCAGCGACTTTGAAAGTGCCGTAAGCACACGAAGAAGACGCTTTGCTTGGTCGATCTCAGGCTCACCAAGCAAATCAATGAGGAAATTTACAATTTCCTCATCTTCGATCGTTTTCCCTTCAACATAATCGCGGAGCCATCCGTACAATTCCTGTTGAGGCAAGTGCTCAAATAATTCTTGGCAATGCCGCAGGTAATCCTCGAAAACTTTCCGAAGTGATGCCACATCACCGCAAGCAGAGAAATAACGAGCGATAAACCGCGGTATATCAAATCCACCATAACTTTTCATTAAATGTTCATCGCATCGTTGTACTATGAAATCTGCTATTCTTCCTTGATCGCGGTCGCACAGTTCTTTTAGAATCGGAGCAGCATCTTCTTCACCCGGGTAATACTTCGTATCTCGTTGATAAGCGAGAAGTAAAGTTTCATAGCCTGAATCGTATTCTCCATAATCGAATAGGCGATGTGCGAGAATGAGAAGGGCTTCAGATTTCACGGAATCATCCGCTTCTGCGATTGTCCTTAGACGATGTGCTTCAGAGATTGAACTTGATCGCGATGCATGATACTCAAAAGCAGAATTTACAAGCTTAGGTTCATAGAAATGCCCATTTTCAGCTCGCAGTAGCTCCATTGTACGGCAATATGACTCAACCGACCTCGACAGCTTCTGCTCGAGCTCTTCTTTCTGAATCGGCTGGCCATTTAAAATTAGTTCTTTTGGTATTGCAGAGTCATCACCATATGGTTCACGAGCGTGGTATGCGGCCCTTTTTTCATCTTTCTGAACAACTGCCCATATGTCATCCGGCCACCAGCCTGGATCGATATGCGTGCGAATGAACGCCTCGAAACGCACACGCCATATCTCAGATTGTTCAGGCTCTAAGCGTGCTCCTAAATCCTTAAGGTGGCGAGCAGCGCGCTCAAGTTGCTTCGGATGGCGACCACGTTCAACAAAATGGGGTGAAAAAACATCCTTGAGAACCCATAGCAGCTCAGGATCACCCGTTTCAACACTAAGGATGAATTTTTCCAGGCAATCGAGCATCTTCCAACGACCAGCATGCTCTCTGAAATATCGAATAAGGCTGAACGCCGCTTCACGGCTTCTTTTCAAGACTACATTGAATGCGGATTGCTCGAAGTGCTTCGTTCCTCTACCGTCAGTTGCAGCGTTCATCCACTTCACCATTTCAAGAATGGCGGCAGCGCGGGGAAGCGTCAGGGCAGGTTCAAATTCATTGAGAAGATCAAGTACATCTATCAGGCAATCGAGAGTAGCGTCCTTACGATATCCATATGTGAGGGAGCATGCGATTGCTTTCTCACGCCATTTTTCTGCATCTGCTCTCCACCCGGATTTTGCGGCAATGTATGACAGCCACAGGAAGTGATCTGATCTGGAGCCGGCTTTAAGAGATCTTGTATCGGTATAGGTAGATGCGCAATCGCGAAGAATGGGAAGGAGCTTCACACTTGCACCGGGAATATCAGTCAGCCTCTCCCAAATTGCTAGCTCAAACGAGTAGTCGACGTAAGATTCGCCAATACCCCAATGGGACGTCCATATTTCGCTCTGACGTAACCTCAGAAGCTTATCGAACCAATCTTCAAGATCACGCGGGCTTACGACAGCGATACAACCCGTAAGGCGAGAGAGCAACTCTGGCAACATCGGTCTGCAAGCCCTCAAGGTGTCCATTTCTTGGGGCTGATCTTCTGTACCAGCCAAAGCGAGCTCGTCTAGTGCCGAAACAGCTCTTATGTAAAGGTCATCAGGTTTCCCTGCTGCTACTCGGCCAAGACAAAGCCCAGCTTGTAGCATAAAGCTGAGAAATCCAGACCACATTGTCCCATCATTGCCAATGTGATGTTTTACTTGGTTGATAGTCTTTTGGTCATCCTCATAGCCAAGCACTAACGCGGACCACCAAAACGCATCTACGTCAGCTTCTTGGGATTCACGGCGAGTATCACCGATTATCTTATTTGGGGGTAACTTCACTGGTCCTGCCAATTTCCGGACTTGTTCGCCGGGCAAACCTGCCATTACAGCGTAACCTGCAATCTCAAGATTTTCACCGACCGGAGTATTTGTAAGATATTCTTCAAGCTCTGTCCGAAGAATTTCTTGGGAACAATGGCGTGCGACCAAACGCAGGATATAATGCCTGACAAGGTGATTGGGAAAGATCCGACTTATCTTCTTAAGGCGCGGCCAATCGCTGTTTGGCCGGTAAAGAAAATATGATTCAAGAAATGCAGCGAGATGCGGTGCATATCCAGGGGCAAAATAATCTTTCCTCTCAATAAGATCAGGAGTGAACTTCAATCCTGATATCCACTGCAGGAATTTGTGAGGTCTCTTTGAATAAATGGCCACTACACGAGCAAGTTTTACAAAATCAGAACGCTGCTCCCATTCATGATGTGCATGGGTTTCACAGAATATGTCAAATAACTTTTCCCCGAGTTCAAGTCGGCTTGTTGCCGCACACCAAACCATAACTTGCATGGCTACATCTGTATCCACCAGCCAATGTCTTTCATGCCAGTGACAACAATAGCCTAGAACATCTTCCACACGACCAAGTTTGAGCAGGACTTTTGCCAGCATACTATGGTCAAATTGATGTTCGAGCCGTTCATGCGTCCGATAGTGCAAAGAACCCAACCTAGACAGTTCAATTAGAGCCTTCTGGCGGACTGCCGCCTTTACGGCAGTGTCAATAGCTGAAAAAATATCATCAGCAGGTCTGCAATGTTGAAGCGCAAAGTCAACGAACTGGCGATTAACCTCAGACAGAACGTATTGTTCATCGCCAGCATCAAGTGCATAACTGAAAGCAAACCCAAACCAACGCGCACTGCCTCGCTCGGTTTTCAATTTCTCTGAGATAGTTCGAGTTATGCGGCGACGGGTTACCGCGTCGATTTTTGCAAGGACAAAAACACGAAAACTGTCGTGAAAAATGGAAACCTGTCCCGCCTGATGGCGCAGAAGGTGGGAAACGGCTTTCATCGTAGCCGGAAGATCCAACAAACGAACTTCGTCTTGGAACTCAAATAATTCCGCCTCGCCGACTGGAAAGCGCAGAACAGCCAGCACACCGGAAAGATATCGAGCGAGAGCCATCCCATCGCGCTCAAGATTCGCCCATAACCGTTCGTAATAATCTCGTATGTCGCCATTTACAGCTTCTGGCATATGATCAAGACTCTCGACATCTCCGTTATGCGCAGAAAGCCAGATAGTTACATAACGAAGATAGAGAGGTAGACCATCACTTTTATTAAAGATTTTTCTGACTGCTTCGTCTTGCAGTACCAAGCCGTGCTTCTCAAGGAGATAGGACTTCGTCTGGGGCAAAGAAAAGAGAGGAATTGGGATGTGACGTTGCTTACGCCCTTCGCTTAAGGCCAAAGGCTCCCAGCTTTTCAGCTCTTGAGTGCCAATTACAACTATTACTCCCGGCGGTAAGCTCGTCGGCAACGCACGTAACACACTGTCCTTAACGTGCGGGTCACGTTCTGCGTGATCAAGACCATCCAGCAGCACTACCAGCTTTGAGTTGTCTCCCGACAGGATTTGACCAAGTTCAGCGAGGACTTCAGTAAAGCGGCGCTCACTGTAATCGTGTCGGCGAGGAAGTAAATGACCAAATTGATTATGAAACTCTGAAAGCAAATTAATCCGAAGAGACTCGGCTTCGAGGCGTAAACGAGCGTTGTCATCATTTGGACTAACGAAACAGAAGTAGCGACAAATTGCGTACTGCTGGCCTTTTTCTAGCGTATTGAAGAATTGACTAAGGGAGGTGGATTTTCCGCTGCCGGGTAGACCTGTTATTACAATGTACCCAGATTCCGTTTCTTTAATCAGACGCGATAGTGCTACTTCAAACGACTCCAATTGAACAAATCGTTGTTGATCGACTTGGAATTGCTGCGGCAGGAGAAATCTACTTTGTGCCTGGCGAAATATCTCATCAAGGATTGATGGTGTTATTGGATCATGAATCTCTATGGCATGTCGTTCGACAAGATCTTTTAGCTTATGATAAACCGCTCTATCGGTTATTCCTAGTTGGTGATCAAGCAGTTCACCTTCGATATGTTCGCGTAATTCTTTAAGTGACCTCTGACTGAGTTGAAATTGAAACGACCGTAAGAACTCTTGAAATTGTGTTGATGCATCAGTCCCTGTAAATGCACATGCTTTCTGAAGATCGTCGCGAAATTTTTTGGCTTCTTTGCGTTTCCTTCCTTCAACGAATTCGGGGAGAAACACCCCCACTGCTCCGATTATCCCTTTGAGCGACGAGTCACGGCCACGATTTGAGACCAGTTCGATATCTATGTCCATCCCAGGATGAATCTGACGTGCCTTACGCCATCCAGCAGCATAGCGCCCAAAATATGTACGGCTGTCCTTTTCCGTAAAATCATTTTGAATATAAACGGCCAAAGGGTCTACTGCGTATTTTGCTTGAATTGCACGAATTTTGTTTCCGGAAAAAATTACAATGTCATCTATAGCGTCCGTCTTCTCGTATTCGAGAAACGCTTTGAAATCTTTACCTTCGATATAATAATTCAAGATTGATTTTAGGGCGGTTAGATCTTGAAACTCATCACCTTTACGACGTGAACTGCCTCGCTTAGGCTTGAGACTTGAATCAACTTTCATAATTGTCCCTTGATAGAAGCAGATAGAGGCATTTACCCACCCCGCCGATTATCCTCAAACATCTCCACCGGCATCGGATGCCGCAACCGCCACACCATCTTGATCGGCCGGTCGCTCTCGAAACTCACCATATCCACCGGCCCCAGATAGGTGAACGGCACCGTGGCATTGTTCCGTCTCTTCTGGTCACGGGCAAAGAGCAAGATCGTGTAACCCCGCTCCCGATGGTGAATCAGGTTCTGCCCGTCAATGTGATGCTGCGCGGTATTCGCCTGCGACTCCCAGTGCATGAGCTCCCTGCTGATCGGGTAATCGGCATACATGGTGCTCGGCGAGAACTCCTTCTCGGTCTTCTGAAAGGTAACCAGCAGCACATAGGTCTTTACGTCAGCGAAGTGGAACGAGCCCACGCCGGTCTGCCCGGCTGTCTCCAGATTTGCCCGGCCAAAGACCGCCTGAATCTCCTTGCCGCCGTAATGGGCGTGCAGTTCCAGGGGGCAGGCGAAGGGGAGCTGCGGAATCTGACCGCTGACCTCGGTGGTGTCCTGCGACCAGGCGAGGATTTCGTCCAGATCGGCAAGGATCGACGGATTGCGGGCCAAGCGGCGGAAGGCATCATCCAGAGAGGTGATGCCGAGATTGCTCCCCTTGTCTCCCCAGAACCGATAGTACACCGGCATGGCCGCATCCCCGGCCAGGGCCAACGCCTCATCAATGGCACCCTCTGCCACCTTGGCAAGCACCTGCCGCAACCGGGCAAGCTCCCGCGGACCGTTGATAAATGCGGCGCGCAGCAGGGTCTTTTTCAGCCGCGCCAGATCCGGGTCCATGGGGATCGCCGCCAGCTGTGCCTTGGCCTTCCACCCCGACCAGGACTCCTTCGCCAGCAGCACTTCCGGCTCGTAATCGTGGTAGCGGATGAAGTTGCCGAAGGTCAGTTCCTTGCCGCTTTCGTTGGTGAAAGTCTGCAGCCGGTCAGGAACCTGCACCGCCAGGCGGCCCAAGTTCTCCTTGATGTTCTCCAGCACGTACTGCCGGGAGAGGCGGTCGAGCTGAATCGAGCAGCCGGCCGGGAGGTGGGGGAAATCCTGCTCTACTTCCTTGTCGATGGAAAAGCGGTGACGGGGGAGGAGCGCTTTCAGTTTGGTATCGACCCGGTAGCGGCGGTGGGCCTGACCGACCAAGTCGAGAACGGTGAGGCAGTCCTTGCCCGGCGCATGGCGCAGGCCGCGCCCGAGCTGCTGGAGGAAGACGGTCAGGCTCTCCGTGGGGCGGAGGAAAAGCACCGTGTTGACTTCCGGCACGTCCACCCCTTCACTCAGCTTGTCCACGGTAAAGAGGAAGGTGAGCCGGCCGCTTTTCAGATCAGCCAGCAGTTCCCGGCAACGGCCATCGTCTACCCCGGAAACAAAGGCAGCGGAAGGGATTCCCATATTGGTGAAGGTCTCTGCCATGAACTCGGCATGCTTGATGGTGACGCAGAAACCGATTCCCTTGAGGGCGGCAAGGTCGGGCTCGTAGCGGTGGAGCGCCGCAATGATGGCATCGACGCGCTGTTTGGCGCGGACGTTATCCAGCACATAGACGTTTTCCAGTGCCGAAGCATCGTACCTGCCGTTGCGCCAGAACTGCTCACCGTTGATGGCGATCGGGTCGGCAACGCCGAAGTAGTGGAAGGGACAGAGGAGTTTTTCCTCCAGAGCTTCCGGGAGACGAATCTCGGCGGCGAAACGATTGCCGAAATCGGCGGCCACGTTGTCACCGTCCATCCGCTCCGGGGTGGCGGTCAGTCCCAGGAGAATCTGCGGGGCAAAGTGGTCGAAGAGCGGCCGGTAACTGCTGGCGGTGCCGTGGTGGGCCTCGTCGACCACGATGTAGTCGTAGTACCCGCTCCCCACTTGCTCCCAGAGGCGGCGACTGGTGAGCATGCCAACAGAGCAGAAGAGATGCTCCAGGCGAGTGGCCTGAAACTGACCGACCTGCAGTTCTCCGAAATTCTGGTCGCGCAGGACATTGGCAAAGGTGGCCTGGGCTTGCTGGAGGATCTCCTGACGATGGGCCACGAAGAGCAGCCTGGCCTGATTCTGCCTCTGTTCGAAGAAACGCTTGAAGTCGAAGGCGGCGACCACCGTCTTGCCCGTGCCGGTGGCGGCGATAACCAGGTTGCGCCAACGATCATGGGCGGTGCGCTCCCGCTCCAGCGCCTCCAGGATGCGCTCCTGAAATGGGTGGGGGCGCAGATCGAAGAAGACTGCCGGGATATTGGTGTTTCCATTCTTGCCGCGAGCAATGGCCGCACGAAATAGCTCCGGCCTCTCTGGATCGAAGGAGACGAACTCGCGGCTGTTCCAATAGGTCTCGAACTCGACGGAAAACTTCTCCAGGATATGCGCCATGTCCTGCGCCGTGACCTTGAGGTTCCACTCCAGGCCGCTGGTGATGGCCGCCTGGGACATGTTCGCCGAACCGATGTAGGCTGTAGAGAAACCGCTGTTGCGTTTGAAGTGATACGCCTTGGCGTGGAGCCGGGTACGCTCGGTATCGTAAGAGACGCGCACCTTGACATTCGGCAGCCGCGCCAGCCACTCCACCGCCGGGGCATCGGAGGCGCCCATGTAGGAGGTGGTGATCAGCCGGACCGGCACCTGCCGGTCGCGCAGATCCTCGAAGGCCGGCAGCAGCAGACGCAGCCCCGACCACTTGATGAACGAAACGAGGATATCCACCCCATCGGCGGACCGCATCTCTTCCAGCAGTTCATGGCCAAGCTGTGGTTCCTGCGGAGATCCGGTGAAGAGAGAGCTTTCGGCGAGGGGAGTGTGGGGACGGGGAATGCCTGATTTGCCGTAATGCGGCGGCGTGATTTCAAGAAGGACCGGTTTTTGTTCCTGAACGAGTCGATGCTTTTCCAAATGACTTCTGCCCGGCTCCTGAGCCACTTGTCCAAGGAGCTGGTTGCAGAGGGCCAATCTTTTCTCCGGATCGGATTCTTCGCGCAGAGCCTGTTCGAGCACCTTGGCCACGAACGCCGCGTAACGGGCGGGCTGCTCTTCCGGGTCGATTTTGCCGAAGACGGTTCGCAGCTCCGGATGCCGATCCAGCGTATCGCGAAGGCACTCATCAATGAGCGCTTCGTATATGCCGGGGGCAACAGGGTTCATGGGGTGCAAAACTCACAGCCTGCAAGATACGACTCGATCACCGGCACATCTGCTTCGGCCCAGTCCAGTGTGGGAAGTTCCTCAGGCGGCAGCCAATCGATGGCAGCGTGTTCGTGGAGGACTATTTCACCGGACGCGATGGAACAGACAAACGGATAAAGCGTGACCGCAAACTTGGGATATTGGTGTGTGGTGGCCGGCAGGCTTTTCCCCACGGACACGTGAATCCCCATCTCTTCAACCAATTCACGGCGCAGACATTCCTCGGCAGACTCCCCTGGATCAATCTTGCCTCCTGGGAATTCCCACTTCAGCGGTAGGCTCATATTTTCACTGCGCTGAGCCGCTAAAACCAATCCATCCATTTCGATAATCGCACAGGCAACATCAATCACTTAGCACGACCCTCCACAGCCTCCCGACACCTCGGACACTTCACCATGGGGTTATCGGGGTCGGCCCAAACCAAGTATCCGTTTTCAAACAACAAAGAGCGGCTTCTTATCACTCCACAGCGCTTAAAACCCCCATTTTGCCCCCAAAATCAGCGAAGAAGAGTCACAGATACGCCGCGCCTTCCTCCTCCACCCTGAAACCGATCTCCTTCCGCCCCTTCCCCTCCGGCATCATCATCTGCCGGATGGCGTCGAAGACTACCCGGAATTGCGCATCGTACTTCTGCTCCAGCTCATCCAGCCTCCGGGCAATTTCAGTGTTGGAGGTGATCATCTCCCGCAGTTTGACGAAGGCTCGTACCACATAGACACTGACCTCCACCGCCCGAGGGGTATTCAACACCGAGGCAGCCATTATGGCGCCATGCTCGGTAAAAGCATACGGGAGGACCGGAGAGAATTTAAGCTTGGCGAGGTGGTCGCAATTTGCGACCACCTCCTCTTTCTCTTCGGCATTGAGCCGAAACAGGAAGTCTTGTGGAAACCGTTCGGCATTCCTGCGCACCTGCTCGTTCAGGCGTTTGGTCGTCACCCCGTAGAGATCAGCCAGATCAGAATCCAGCATTACCTTCTGGCCGCGGAGAAACAGGATCGATTTTTCGATACGTTCTACCGGTATAAGCATTGCTCCCCCTCCTTCTTGTTCTTGGCGTTTCGCCTGTAAACAGAAAACCGCCCGCACCTCACGGCGCCAAGCGGCCTCATCAATCTCTACAGTTTTTCCCCCAGCACTCTCATCTGAAACACTCCAGAGCAATCAAAATGTAAGAATGCCCTAAAGTACCCGCAACGGCGGTTCATGTCAAAGAAAAGGATAATTTATACAGGACCTTCTCACGCGGAGGCGCGGAGACGCGGAGAGACCCAAGGGAGAAAAATCGAAGCAATCAGATCTTTCATGGTTTCCCCGCAATCTCCGCGTCTCCGCGTGAGTCTGATTCACCTCTTCACGAGTTCACCCGTAACCCAGGAGACACTGAGGCATCAAGGTTGTTGACAATGCGATGCAGTCCTTCCTTGAGAGTTGTCGCTCCGAAATTGATCAGAAGCCCAACTGGAAGATTCATAAGACGGAGGTAAGTCAGCAACTGTTTACCATGCACCGGCGCTATTTTCTCCACCGATTTCAATTCGACAACTACGCATCCCTCCACCAGCAGATCGACTCGGAAACCGTCATCGAAACGAATGCCGTCGTATTCGAAGCAAATCGGCTTCTGCCGCTCGACCACCAATCCTCGTTTCAACAAAACCTGAGAAAGAATGGTTTCATAGACGCTCTCCAGTAATCCTGGCCCTAGATTCCTGTGCAGTTTGATCGAGGCATCGATTATTTCCCCTGTGATATCATCCAATGCCTTCATAGTCCCTCCGCGCTCTCCGCGGCTCCGCGTGAGACAAAAAAAACCGCCCGCGCCTTAGCGGCACCAAGCGGTTTCATCCATTCCTTCTCGTTCTCTCCCCAACTCTCATCCCACCCTCTGCATCACAAATAAATGAGCCTTAAGATACCTTCATGGGCAGGGGGATGTCAATGAAAAGGCAGGTTCAAGGATCGAGGCGACAGGCTCAAGGTTTTGCGTCTCTGGTATTTTCGATCCCGTTATGCTAGTTTCTGTCCTGAAACCGTCGCCGCAGCCGACTTTCGATCCCCTGCCCAGGAGAGCCCCATGAGCCATTTTGCCCTGACCATCATCGGCCGGGACCGCCCCGGCATCGTTTCCCAGGTCACCGAGATCCTCTACCGGCTGGGATGCAACATCGCCGACTCCAGCTGCAGCATCCTCGGCGGTCAGTTCGCCATGATCCTGATCATTTCCCATCCCGACCGCACCGACCGGGAAAGCTTCGGCGACGCCTTCGCCCCCCTGGAGGAGAGCGGGCTTTCGGTCTTTCTGCGAACCCTCAAGCCGGGGGGTGAAAAGCATCCGAAAATGGAGGGGGAGATCTGCATGATCTCTGTCTACGGCTCGGACAAGCCGGGGATCGTTTACCGGGTGACAAGGGAACTCGGGGAGCGCAAGGTCAACATCACCGACCTCAACACCAAGCTGGTCGGCAGCGAGGAACGGCCGGTCTACGTGATGATGATCGAGGCGGTTCTTCCCCCCGGGGTGAGCGAGGAGGAAATCTCCGGAATCATGGACGGGCTCAAGGAGGAGCTGCAGGTCGACATCTCGGTGCGCTCCATCACGCCGGTGGAACTGTAATCACATGGCCGTCCGCGACATCATCCTCTACCCCGACCCCATCCTCAAAACCGTCTGCGAGCCGGTTACGGCCCTCGATGAAGCGGCCGACGCCCTGGTCCAGGATCTCCTCGACACCATGACGGCATCGGGCCATTCGGTGGGAGTGGCGGCGCCCCAGATCGGCATCACCCGCCGGGTGGTGGTGGTCGACGTCTCCGGAAGCAAGCCGGGACGGGACAACAACCACGGCCGGCTGGTGATGATCAACCCCGGGATTATCGAGCGCGAGGGACAGGAGACGATGCGCGAGGGGTGCATGAGCGTCCCCGACTACACCGGCAACGTCACCCGCGCCGAGAGCGTGGTGGTGCAGTTTCTCGACCGCCAGGGGCGGGAGCGGGTCATCCGCGCCTCCGGCTTCGAGGCGGTCGCCATCCAGCACGAACTCGACCACCTCGACGGCCTCCTCTTCCTCGACCGGGTGACCAGCCTCAAGACCGACGTCTTCCGCCGCAAGCGGTAGCAGACTGATGAAAAACGCCCATCTGCGGCGTTGTCCTTATCCTTCGTCAACGACGTACCTTCCAGGTACGCCTTATGCCGAAGGATTTCGTCCGCCTTGCATCTGGACATTTTTGATCAGCCTGAAAACTCTGCGGTCTCAGTTTTTCGCTCGTCTTCCAACCATTGACATAAGGCGATTCGGCACTAGATTTTCCTTTGAAGCGACACCCGAAAGGAGACTGCGATGAAGGAGATTCTGCCCGGCATTTTTCACTGGACCACCTTTCACGAGGGGATCGGCCAGGAGGTCCACTCCGGCTACATCGCCGACCGCGAGCCGCGCATTCTCATCGATCCGCGGGTCCCGGCCGAGGGGCTCGAATGGTTCGAGGAGCATGGCCGGCCGGCCCACGCCCTCCTCACCAACCGCCACCACTACCGCCACAGCGGCCGCTTCCGCGAGGCCTTCGGCACCGAGGTCTGGTGTCACGAGGCGGGGCTGCATGAGTTTACGAAGGGGGAGGAGGTCACGCCCTTCTCTCACGGAACGGAACTGCCGGGGGGGATTCTCGCTCTCGCCGTGGGGGTGCTCTGTCCCGAGGAGACGGCGCTGCTCATCCCGCGTGGGGAGGGAGTCCTCGCCCTGGGCGACGCCATCGTGCGCTACGGCGACCGCCTGGGCTTCGTCCCCGACGAGCTTATGGGACACGATCCGGGGGAGGTCAGGCGCGGCCTGAAGCGGGTCTTCACCGACCATCTGCAGAGGGAGTTCGACCATCTCCTCCTCGCCCACGGAGCTCCCTGGATCGGCGGGGGCAAGGACGGTCTGCGCCGATTCCTCGCCGGCCTGCCTGAATGAGGAGGAGGAAACGATGCGGGTCCGGCTGAAGCGGGCGAAGCCGCCGCGCATCCGGAAGTTAATTTCCATCCCCCCCCTTTCGCACTCGCCGCACCCCTTTTATACTTGCAGAAAAAAAGGAGGCAGCCATGCGCGAGGTAACGGTAACATTGCCGGTGATCAGCCTGATCGCCGTGACCCGAGGTATGCTCGGGGCCGGGTTGGCACTTCTGCTCGGCGAGCGCCTGAACGGAAAACAGAGAAAAGCGGCGGGATGGACCCTGGTGCTGGTGGGCGCGGCGACAACCGTGCCGCTGGCCCTTGAGGTGATGGGGAGAAGGAGGCGGGAGGAGAGGGGTTGAATCCACCGAAGGAGAAGATTCCTGTATTTATTTACGTATACTTATGGATGACGTCCGATCCATGTTGACTTTTATAAAACAACATTCTATATTTTTTGCAATTCGAAAAGCCCGCCGGACTCGGCACCGGGAGCGAAGAATAAACATATCGCGCGGTTTTTCCCATTATTGCTTGACCATTCTATGCAGAATTTTATAAGATAGGGATGCTTTTTGCGTTGAAATCTCTGAAAGAGGGAAATACTCACCATGGCGAAAAAAGAGAAATCCGAGTATATCATCCAGGCAGTTTCTCACGCTCTCGACCTTCTTGAGCAGTTCCACGGCGACGTGGACGAGCTGGGGGTTACCGAACTCAGCAAACGCCTCAAGCTGCACAAGAACAACGTCTTTCGCCTTCTGGCCACCCTGGAATCCCGCGGGTACATCGAACAGAACAGGGCGACGGAGAATTACCGCCTCGGGCTCAAGTCCCTGGAACTGGGGCAGACCTTCATCAAGCAGATGGGGCTGTTGCGGCAGGCGAAGCCGATTCTTGAAAAGCTGGTCAAGGAGTGCAACGAAACCTCCTATGTGGCGATCTTCAAGGAAGGCTACAGTGTCTACCTCGACGTCGTGGAAACCGACCTGACCGTCCGGGTCGTCTCCCGGGTGGGTTCACGCCTTCCTTCCTACTGCACCGCCTCCGGCAAGGTCCACCTGGCCTACATGTCCGAAGAGGAAATCGATGCCGTCCTTTCCCCCCGGGAACTGAAAGCCTACACCCCCACCACCTTCACCGACCGCCAGGCTCTCAAGAACGAGCTCCGGCAGGTGGCCGAACAAGGCTATGCCATCGACAACGAGGAACTCGATCCCGGCGTACGCTGCGTCGCCGCCCCGATTCGCGACTATACCCGCCGCATCGTCGGTGCGGTGAGCATCTCCGGACCATCCATGCGACTCCCCGACGAGCGCCTGGAAAAGGAACTGATTCCCCTGGTCATGGAGGCCTCGGAAGAGCTTTCCACGCGGCTGGGTTTCCACAAGTAGCCGGAACCATCCTGCGTATGCATCGACAAAAAGATCCTCCTGCTTCCAGGGGGATCTTTTTTGTTATGACGGAGCGGGCCCTGCGTTCCCAGCGGGCGGATCGGGATGATTGCGAATGAGTAGAGACATCGAACAGGAGAGGAGCAGGCGGGACGGGGTTGTCCGGGAGGAAAACCTCCCTTTCCTGATGGAGCCCCGGCAGCCGGCCAAGGCGGGAGTGGTTCTGGTTCACGGCTTTACCGCGAGCCCCTGGGAGATGCGGCTTTTCGGCGAAGCCGCTGCCGAAGCGGGCTTCACGGCCCTGGGCGTGCGCCTGCCGGGGCACGGAACCACTCCGGAGGATCTGGCCGGACGCCGCTATGAAGAGTGGCTGAGCACGGTTGAGGAGGGATGCCGGATGCTGTCGGCACGCGGCCTGCGGATCTACGGCATCGGCCAGAGCACTGGCGGGCTTCTGCTGCTGGCGGCGGCCGGTCGTCTGCCGATTTCGGGACTGATCCTGCTGTCCCCGTATCTGCGCCTGCGCCACCGGCTCGCTCCGGCCGCCGGCCTCGTCCGCTTCTTCCGGTCCTATCAGCGCCACTTCGTTCCCCGGGAGCTTGCCCCTTTCTATTACGACCGCAGGCCGGTGAACGGAGTCTATCAGCTGTACCGGCTGATCCGCCGCGTGCGGAATCACCTGGAGAGAGTGACCGCTCCGGTGCTGATGATCGGCGCGGCGGGCGACCGGACCATTCAGGTGGACAGCGCCTATGAACTCTTCGACGCTCTTCCCGGCCGGCGCAAGGAATGTCATTTTTTCGGACCGGAAGTGCCGCACATTCTCACGACGGGGGAGAACCCCCGACTGCGTCAGACCCTGCGGCTCACCTTTGACTTCCTCCGCTGTCTGGAGAACGGGAATGCGTCAGCCGCCGAAAAAGATTCCTGACCTGCGCCTCGGTTTCTTCCGGAGAACCGGAATTATCGATCACGTAATCGGCGCGGGCGACCTTTTCCTCCTGAGGCATCTGGGCGGCGACGCGGTCCCTGGCCTCCTTTTCGTCGATGCCGTCCCGCTCCCTGAGCCGCTGCAACTGCAGAAGGGGATCGATCCTCACCACCAGCACGGCATCCACCCGGCGTTCGGCGCCTGCCTCGAAGAGCAGGGGAGCCTCATAGACGATCAGCGGCTCGCCCCTGGCGGCCAGCTGGGCGAGACGTTCCACCGACAGGGCCGCCACGGCGGGATGGGTGATGCGGTTCAGGTCTTCCCGCTGCCGTGGATCGGCAAAGATCCGTGCGGCGAGAGTCTTGCGGTCCAGGGTACCGTCCGGCAGGAGAATCCGCGCCCCGAAGCGCTCGACCAGCAGACGCAGGGTTTCGCCGCCGGGGCGGACCGCCTCCCGAGCCAGCTCATCGGCGCTGACCACCGCCGCGCCCAGGGAACGGAAGATCTTTGTGACGGTGCTTTTTCCCGAGGCGATGCCTCCGGTGACTCCAAGGATCATGATTCATTCACTCCCCAATTGCGCTCTCGAGCCTTTAATGCCCCATCGGACCCGGACCTGTCAATCTTTTTCGAATCATACGAAAGTTGGCCTGGTTCATCTTTGAGCCGATGGACGCATCCTACGTTATAATTAAAAAGAGCGATCCATCTTCCTGGAATTGGAGGCATTATGAGTGACACTCTCCCCCGCATGGTTCTGCATCAGGCACGGCGGCTGAAGAGCCGGACAGCCCTTCGCCGCAAGGAAGAAGGGGAATACCGGGACATTTCCTGGGAAAAGCTGGAGGAGAATGTCCGCCTTTTCGCCCGGGGCCTCCTGGCCCTCGGTTTGCGACACGGGGAGCGGGTGGCGCTCATGGCGCCCAACTGCCCCGAATGGGCCTATATCGACCTCGGCGCCCTGAGCTGCGGAGCCGTGTCGGTACCCGTCTACCACACTGAAGGCCTCTCCACCCTCCTGCATATCGCCAAGGATTCAGGCAGCCGTTTTCTCTTCGTCCATTCCCCCTTGATGGTCGGAGAGCTTCTTCCCCACCTGGACCAGCTCCCGGAACTGGAGAGAATCATTCTCCTGGAAGGAGAGAAAGGGAGCCCGGAGATTCTTTCCCGCGATGAATTCCTGAAATCGGCGGAGGACGTTGCGGATGCGGAGGTCGATCGCCTGCTGAGTCAGGGGAATCCCGACGACATCGCCTCCATCGTCTACACTTCCGGGACGACGGGTCCGCCCAAAGGGGTCACCCTCACTCACGGGAACTTTATCTCCAACATCAAGGCCTGCTGCTGCCTCTTCGATATCGGCGAGGAGGATGAATGTCTTTCCTTTCTCCCCCTGTCGCACGTCTTCGAACGGATGGCTGGATACTATTTAATGCTCTACCAGGGAGCGGCCATCGCTTACGCCGAAAATGTCGACTCGGTGCCGGTGAATCTGACGGAAGCGCGTCCCACGATCCTGTTGAGCGTTCCGCGCCTCTACGAGAAGATGTATGCCCGGGTCCTGGAGCGCGTCCTTTCGGGGCGCTGGATCAGGAAGCAGATTTTTTTCGCCGCTCTCAACAGCTGCCGGGCCCTGGTGCGGAAGGAACTGGCCGGCGAGGAACCCGGGCGGCTCCACCGCCTGCTGGCCGAAACGGCCAGAACCATCGTCTTTGCGCCACTGAGAGAGCATCTGGGCGGCCGCCTTCGGTTCTTCATCTCCGGAGGCGCTCCCCTGGGAAAGGATGTCGCCGAATTCTTCCTGGCGGCCGGGCTCCCCATTTATGAGGGATACGGACTGACCGAAACCTCCCCGGTGATTGCCGCAAATTCCCCCGGGGCTCTCCGCCTGGGCACCGTCGGCCGGCCCATCGACGGAACCGAAGTCCGCATTGCCGAAGATGGCGAAATCCTGGTGAAAGGTCCCGGGGTTTTCCAGGGATACTGGGGCCGCCCTGAAGCCACGGAAGAGGCGCTCATCGACGGATGGTTCAAAACCGGTGATGTGGGCATCGTCGACGCCGATGGTTTTCTGGCCATCACCGACCGCAAGAAGGATCTGATCGTCACCGCCGGCGGCGAGAATGTCGCCCCCCAGCATCTGGAGAACCTGTTCAAGAGCGACAAATTCCTCGCAAACGCCATGGTCTACGGAGACCGCAAACCCTATCTGACCGCCCTGCTGATCCCCAACCTGGAGAACCTCGAATCCTATGCCCGCCACAAGAAGATTGATTTTCTCGACCCCTGCGACCTGGTCAATCATCCGCAGGTTCTCCAGCTCATCCGGCGGCGCATCGATGCTTTACAGGAGGGTTTTCCCTCTTTTCAACGGATAAAACGGTTCACCCTCCTGTCGCGGGACTTCTCAAAGGAAGAAATGACGCCGACCCTGAAAGTCAAAAGGAAGCTGGTCACCGAAAACTTCCACAAGGTCCTGGAGGAGATGTATCTGCCTCGAGATCATGGCCTGCACGACAGCGGGTTCTGCGTTCTGGAGGAGGAGAAAGACTGATTTCATGAGGCCCGAAAGCCATTTACAAGCGCGCCGCAAAGGGTTATCTTAGGAAGGTTGAAAGCCTGTACCTGCAAGGAGAACCCTGGTCGTGAAAGAAGCGGAACCGAAAACCAGACAGCTTGAAGAGGCCCTGAAGGGGCTCATCAAGCTGGTCAAGGCCGACCGCTTCTATCCTCCCGGGCACCCGGCCCTCAGTGCCACCGCCAAAGAAGTGCAATCGGCTTTCGTCTCTCTTCTGGGGGAAAACGCCCACCTGAGCCTCGGAATCCGCAAGGAGGGTTTTTATGTGGGGGAGAACGCGGTCGCACCAGCCAATCCCATCCTGCAGAAGCTGGCCCTCGCCCTCTTTGCCCGGCGCATTCATCGCCTCATGATACTGCCGGACCTTACCCGGAAGGATCTGAGGATGTTCACCCAGTGCCTCAGCCTCGCCCCGGCCGATATCCAGGCCCGCGGCGGCATACAGGAGATTCTTTCGAAGGCGCGGATATCCACCCTGTGGGTCAATGAAATTGATCTCGAGCAGGTCCTCGCCCGCAAAGACGAAATCGAAGCCGCGAAGGAGGCTGCCCCCGAGAGCGGCATGGAAGGAGAAGAGCAGCCTTCTCCCTTATTGACCGAAGTCAGCGGGAACCTGGAAGAACTCCTTGAAAGACTGCGGCGGGAGAAAGATGATGAACGCTATCAGCAGTTGATTAAGGAACTCGTCCCGCTGATCCCCCCCAATCTGACCGACGCGGGACGCCTGCAGGTTTTAAGGGCCTATACCCTGCTCTGCATGAATGCTTCCAATCCCCGTCTCTCTGAAACCCGCCGAGTCCACTCCCTGCATGCCCTCAACCAGCTGACCACCGAGGAAACCCTTGATTTTCTCACGACGGCTCTTTGCAGCAAGGGACTGGCTCAGGATCTCCGGAAGACCCTCCTCCAGATTCTGGCTTTTCTCAAGGGGAAAACCATCCGTTACCTCATGGATCGCCTGGCCGCGGAAAGGGACGCGCCGACCCGCAGAATTCTTACCGAAGCCCTCGTCCGGCAAAGATCGGCAGCGGTTCCGATTCTCGTGGAATATCTCACCGATGAGCGGTGGTACGTTGTCCGCAACGCCGTGAGCATCCTGGGGGATATTCGCGACCAGAAGACCGCCGACCATCTCACCCTCTTGCTTGAGCACCCGGACCTGCGGGTGCGGCGGGAAGCGATCCGGGCACTCACCCGCATCGGAGGTGCCGGAGCCGTGGGGATTCTTCTGAAGACACTTGAAGGGCGCGATCTGGATCTTCGCCGGCAGGCCCTCCTTTCCCTTGGGGCCATCAAAGATCCCGCCGCTGTTCCGGCTCTGATCAATCTGCTCATTCGCCCCGATTCCGGGCTAAAATACGGGGAGATCACCAGGGAGGCGATAAAAGCCCTGGGAGAGATCGGCTCGGAAGAGGCCGTGCCGATACTTCTGTCCATTTTGCAAAAGCGAAAATTCTGGCGGCGCGGCCAGTATGACGAGATGCGCACCGCCGCCGCACTGGCTCTGGGTGAGATCGGCAGCCTGGTGCCGGTTCCGGATCTGGAAAAGGCAGTCGACGACCGCTCCGAAACAGTGGCCCGGGCCGCCGTCCAGGCACTCAAACAGCTCAGGAAAGGTAGGGAAAATGGTTCCGGAACTCGCTAGGAAAGTGGTGCAGGGCATTACCGGCGCCATCAAGGGGTTGCGCCTCTATCCGCTGCGCCATCCGGCGGTCGAGAGGCAGATTTTAAGCCTCTATGAAGATCTGTGCGTCTTTATGCGCGGCAAGGACCGCATCCGGATGGGACTCCTGGAGGGGACGCTGTTCATAGAGGATCATCTGTTCACGGAAACCGTCCCCGCCGCCGAGGAACTCGTTCAGCTCCTGAAAAACCTGGAAATCAACGGACTGGAATTCCGCTTCGGACTTGCTGAAGATGAACTCCGGACCCTTCTGAGCCTCCTTGTGAGTGGAGGAGGGAAAGGAAGGGTTTTTGAACACACCCTGGCCAAGCGGCAGCTGTCTCATATCTCCGTGGTCAAGCCCGAAGAAGAAGAGGAGGAGAAGCGTCCCCGACAGGTCTACGGGCGCGCTCTCAAGGTGGTGGATACGATCTTTCAGGACGTACGTCTGGGGAAAATCCCTTCCTCCACCGAAGCGCTGAATGTCGTCAAGAGCATGGCGGAGCTGACCCTGTCCGAGCCCCACGCCCTTTTTGCCCTCTCCATGCTCAAGGATTATGACAACTACACCTTTACGCATTCGGTGAATGTCTCCGTCATCGCCCTGGCAGTGGGCCGCTCCTGCGGTCTCACCGAAGAGCAGCTTCGCGTTCTCGGCTTCGGAAGCCTCCTTCACGATCTGGGCAAGCTGAAAATTGATGTGGGAATCATCACCAAACCGGGACGGCTCACCGAGGAAGAATTCGAAGAGATCAAGCGTCACCCCCGCACCGGCGCGGATATCGTCGCAGGGATGGAAGGGGTGACCCCGGAGGTCATCGATATCGTCCTCGGGCATCATCTTCGTTACGACCATACGGGTTATCCCGCCGAAGTCAGCGGCGAGAAGCTCTCCCCGATGACTTCCATGACGTCTATTGCCGACACTTACGACGCCATTACCACCCTGCGCTCCTATCAGCGGCCGTTGACTCCCCGCAATGCCATTGAGCGTCTCCGGGAACTGACCGGCACCGCTCTACATCCGCAATTCACGGAAAACTTCATCGCTTCCCTCGGAACGTATCCGGTCGGAAGTCTGGTCCGTCTCGACAGCAACGAAATCGGCCTGGTCGTCTGGGTGGACACCCATGACCCCGACTCGGTCCGGCTCAAGATCCTCTTCGACGAAAACGGAGAGCGGCTGGCGGTACCTGCCCGGCTCACCCTCATCGGCAAGAAGGCCCACCGCATCGTCGCCGAAGTCGATCCCTTTGTGAAGGGGGTCGAGATCACCGACTACTTCGATTGACGCAAAAAGGAAGGCCGGATCGACAGGATCCGGCCTTCCTTTTTGCATTCCCTGGAACGTACGATTCTTACTCGCCGTCCAATGACAGAATCCCCAAAGCGCCGACCGCCTCGCGGCGGACGGCGGGACGGGGATCCTTCACCAGTCTGATGAGATATTTCTCCGCCTCGGGTGCACCGATAGCCCCGAGGGAACGGACTGCGCTAAGGACCAATTCCGCATCTTTCTCCGTGACCAGAGCGCCAAGGTAGGGGACGAGGCGCCGGTCGGCGAAGTTCCCCAGCGCTTCCGCCGCGTGAACCCGCACCGCCGGATGGGGATCCTTGAGATGGCGGACAAGACTGCCGAGAATCTTGGGATTTTTCTTTTTCCCCAGCACCTGAACGGCGGCGGAGCGGACGTCGGCATCGGAATCCTTGAGGGCGGACAGCAGCGGCGGGAAGACCTTCGGCGAATCCACACGCTCCAGGGCATAGATCGCCCTGACCCGGATGCCCCTGTTTTCATCGTTCAGGGACGACAGGATCTGTTCCAGACTCAGAACGGATTCGAGGTGTTCCAGGGCGGCCGCAGCGGCAAAACGCACTCCCTCGTCAGGATCGCCCAGAACTCCCTTGAGCAGTTTTCTACGCTCATCCAGCATATCCGGCGCCAATTTCCTCTCGATAACCAATGGATGGAAAGCGGCAGGGGCCAAAGAATTTCGGAAATACCAAAGGACTCCGAATCACCCGCACGCTACCGTAAAATTGGAAGTTATCAGAATCTCCAGCGAGGTGCAACGGATTTGCATCCGCCGAGAATCAACCTTCCCAAAATAAATAATGTTCATTCTCCGAAAGGAACTCGATGCATTCTTTCAGAGTGCCGGTAAAATCGAGGCATTCCCAGCTCTCCCGGTTGCGGAAATATTCCATGCGCCACGCCCCCTCCCTGTCCCCGGGAAGGAGCCGGACAAACAAGTCGTCTCCCCGAAACAGGTGCAGTTCCCCCTCCACTTCTCGGGAAACCACGCCAACCAGTTTGGGATTGGACCGGATGGCACGTCTGGCTTCGTTCAGCGTATTCTCCATGATGCCTCCCATCTGCGCGGTGAGGTCGGCCTCGCATCACTATAAACTTAAGTGCTGAAACGGCCAAGGTCAAGGGAGGGGAGGTCGACTTCCGGTCAGCCACCCTGCCCCGGCTGATCCGTGAAAACTCGGCATGCAAAACCGCAAAAAAGCCGCGGGTCGGAAAACCCGCGGCTTTGGAAATCTGGTGAAAAAAGCTCGAAATTTAGAAGGGAATATCGTCGTCGGGATTGAACGGCGGTTCGGCATAGTCCTCCCGAGTCTGAGACTGCGCGGCGGGACGGCTCGGCCGGGACTCGCCGGCGGGGCGGCTGTAGCCTCCGTTTTCCTCTCCCACCCGACCCAGCATCTGCATCTGATCGGCGACAATTTCCGTGATGTACTTCTTGTTGCCGTCGCGGTCATCATAGGAGCGGGTCTGAATACGGCCTTCGATGTAGACCTGCTTCCCCTTGTGCAGGTACTTGCCGCAGATCTCGGCAAGCTGCCGCCAGGCGACGATGTTGTGCCACTCGGTCTTCTCCTGCTGCTCGCCGCTCTTGTCCTTGTAGCGCTCGGACGTGGCCAGGGAGAAAGTCGCCACCGCCGCGCCTGAAGGAGTATAGCGCAGTTCAGGGTCCTTGCCCAGATTTCCCACCAGTATGACTTTGTTCACGGACATAGGGGATCGCCTCCCTTGTTCTTCTCTGTTAAATGCCGAAAAAAATATTCATTTTCCCAAATCGAAACTGTCGGTCAGCATGCCTCACATCCCCTGTCATTGTCAACATGCAAATAATAAAAATCAATAACAGCGGATACTTGCAAAAAACATGAAGACTTATGAAGATGCCTTCAGACAACTGAATCTTCGAGGCGTTCATCAAAGACCCGCCTGCTTTTCTTCTCCGAGCGCGGCAAGGAGCCGTACTCCACCACCTCCACTTCCGGGGTGACCATGAGCTGCTTCTTCATCAGGTGCGCCGTATCCTGGATCAACTGCGGCAGCTGCCCGCGTTCGATTCCCGCGCCTCGTTCGACGACCAGCCGCAGGTGATCGCGGCCGCTCTCCGCATCGCGGGAGAGGTGGACCTGGTACTCCGAGCCGAGGCCGGGGATCTGCGAGAGGATGGTGTCGATGCTCGAGGGGTAGATGTTCACCCCGCGGAACTTGAAAGTGTCGTCGCTGCGCCCCTTGATGCGGGAGTGGCGCGGGAGGATCGAGCCGCAGGTGCAGGGGCCGGGGATGATCCGGGTGATGTCGCGGGTGCGGTAGCGGATGAGCGGCGCAGCCTCCTTGCAGAGGGTGGTGACGACCATCTCTCCCCACTCGCCGTCGGGAAGAGGCCGCAGCGTCTCCGGGTCGACGACCTCGAGCAGGTAGTAGTCTCCCCAGTAGTGGATGCAGTCATGATCGGGGCACTCGATCCCGGTGCCGGGACCGTACAGTTCGGTGAGGCCGGGGATGTCGAAGAGCTCGGCGCCTCCGAAGAGTTCGGAAATCTTCTGTCGCATCGACACCGAAGAGCGCTCGGAGCCGTAGATGACCTTGCGCACGTGGATCCGGTCGGCGATTCCCCGGTGGTGAATTTCCTCGGCCATCAGCAGCGCCATCGAGGCGGTGGAGCAGAAGACGGTGCTCTGGAAGTCGAGCAGGAACTCGATCTGCAGGTCGACGTTGCCGGGACCGGCGGGAACCGCCAGGGCGCCGAGCTTCTCACAGCCGAGCTGGAACCCCATCCCCGCCGTCCACACCCCGTAGCCGACGGCGATCTGCACCCGGTCGAGGGGGGTCACCCCGGCCATCTCATAAGCCCGGGCGAAAAAGTGCGTCCAGTCGTCGAGATCCTTCTGGGTGTAGGCGAGGACCTTGCGCTTGCCTGTGGTGCCGGAGGAGGCGTGAATGCGCACGATCTGCTCGAAAGGGACCGCCCGCAAAGGGAAGGGGTAGCCGTCGCGCAAGTCGTCGGTGTCGGTGAAGGGGAGCCGGCGCAGATCGTCGAGGGAGCGGATCGATTCGGGGTCGATCCCGGCCTCCTCCAGCCGCTCGCGGTAAAAGGAGGAACCCTCGAAGGCGTGGCGCACCGTCCACTGCAGACCCTTGAGCTGGTGGGAGGCGAGTTCCCGGGCGTTGCGGAAAGATGGGGAAAAGGTGCGGGGCATGTGCGGCTTCTCCAGTCGGGGTGTTGGTGAGTACGGCCGCCACTGGCGGCGCTGGAAAGTTGATGCATAAAGTATCATTTTGGGGATTGAATTTGAAGAAAATTCACGTTCAACCGCCCCCTGCTTCCTCCCCCGCACCGCCACAAAAAGAGCCCTCACCATGTCCTTCCCGCACCGGCGCCACCTCGGCGATCATCTCCGGGGACTGGAAGATCGTGGCAAGGGGGCTGGAGAGAGGATAAATTCCGGAAAAGATTTGACTCCCTGCCTTCAACTCTCGTAAACTTGCCCATTCAATGCGTTACGGAGATTGACCGGATGTTTCGCACCATCTTTTTTTTTGCCGTCTTCATCCCTTGGACTCTCTTCGTCATCTTCACCGGCATTCCCCTTTCCTTTATCAGTCCCGACTATCTTCATGCCTATGCCCGCACCTGGGCCCGCCTCGGTCTGATGCTGGCGGGGGTGCGGCTGGAGGCCGAGGGGCAGGAGAACATCCCGAGAAACCGGGCCGTCATCTATATGGCCAACCACCAGAGCAATTTTGATATTCTCGCTTTATATGCTGGACTGCCGGTTCAATTCCGCTGGCTGGCCAAGGAGGAGCTCTTCCGCATCCCCCTCTTCGGCTTCGCCATGCGCCGCAGCGGCTATATCCCCCTGGACCGCTCCGACCGGAAAAAGGCATTGCACAGCATGACGGAAGCCGCAAGGCGCATCGCCGACGGGACTTCGGTGATCGTCTTTCCCGAGGGAACCCGCTCCCCCGACGGCAGCATTCTCCCCTTCAAGAAGGGCGGCTTCATGCTCGCACAGCAGGCCGGTGCATCGATCGTTCCGGTGGCCATCGAAGGATGCGGGGACGTCATGCCCAAAAACAGCCGCTGGATTCGGAGAGGGAAGATCCGGGTCCGCATTTTCCCCGCCGTAGAGACGACCGACCGTACCGCTGTCGGTCGCGAACAGCTCCAGGAGGCCGTGCGCCGCCCGATCGCCGAGGCGGTTACGCGTTATCTTGAACCTTGAATCAGGCGTCGCCTGCGGCTATGCCCGGGCAAGCCTTGAACCTTTTATCTTGGACCTTTGACCTTGAACCTGGAACCTTTACATCCCGACGCTGTTCGCCTCACCCCCCTGGGGGGGCTGGGGGAGATCGGCCTGAACATGATGGCCCTGGAGTGCCGGGGGGAGATCCTCCTGATCGACTGCGGCCTGATGTTCCCCGAGTCCTACATGCTGGGGATCGACCTGGTCATCCCCGACATCAGCTGCCTGGCCGGACGCGAGGGGGACATCCGCGCCCTGATGCTTACCCACGGGCACGAGGACCATATCGGAGCGATCCCCTTCCTGCTGGAGGCGTTGGGCAATCCCCCCATCTACGGTACCGGCCTGACCCTGGGCCTGCTGCGCAACAAGCTCGAGGAGCACCGCCTGGACGATCGGGCGCAGATGCACCGGGTGGAGGTGCGACGGCGGACCCAACTGGGAGTCTTCGACGTGGAATTCTACCGGGCAGCCCACTCCATCGTGGACGGGACCGGGCTGGCCATCCGCACTCCCGCCGGGCTGATCGTCCACACCGGCGACTTCAAGCTGGATCCAACTCCGGTGGACGGCCAGTGCACCGATCTGGAACGGCTGGCGGACTATGGAGAGGAAGGCGTGCTTCTGCTCCTCTCCGATTCCACCAACGTGGAGAAGGAGGGGCGCACCCTTTCGGAAAAGGTGGTGGGGGAGGCCCTTGCAGAGATCCTGCCGCACTGCGACGGCCAGGTGATGGTGGCGACCTTCTCCTCCAACATCCATCGCATCCAGCAGGTGGTCGATGCGGCAGCGGCCTGCGGCCGCAAGATCCTGATCAATGGGCGCAGCATGGTGGCGAACGTGGCCATCGCCCGGCAGCTGGGGTATCTTTTCATCCCCGACGATGCGCTGATCGACCTGCGGCAGATGCGGGAATTGCCCCGCGGACAGGTTCTCATCATCACTACCGGCAGCCAGGGTGAGCCCCTTTCCGCCCTGACCCGCATCGCCATGGACGATCACCGCCAGCTCCGCCTCGAGGAGGGCGACACGGTCATCCTCTCCTCCAAGTTCATCCCGGGGAACGAGAAGGCCATCTCCGACCTCATCAACCATCTCTACCGCCGGGGGGCGGAGGTCTTCTACGAGACGACCAGCGAGGTGCATGTGTCCGGACACGCCGGACGGGAAGATCTCAGGCAGGTCCTGTCCCTGACCCGGCCACGCTATTTCGTTCCCGTGCACGGCGAATTCCGCCACCTGGTCAAACACGCCCAGCTGGCCCGGGCAACGGGCGTGGCGGAGGCGCACGTCACCGTCCTGGAAAACGGAATGCCCCTGACGGTCTCGAAAGACGGCCTGCGCCGGGAAGCGCGGGTGGAGACCGGCCGGGTGTTTATAGACGGCAAGGGGGTCGGGGACGTAGGGATGATGGAACTGCGGGACCGGCGGCATCTGGCCAACCACGGCATGGTCATCGTTCTGCTCACCCTCAACCAGAGCAGCGGCGAGATCATCTACGGTCCGGAGCTTCTGACCCGCGGCTTCGTCCCGGAAGATGAAAGCCGGGGGTATCTGGAAGAGGCAGCAGCCGCTGTCCGCGCCATGTTGGCCGAGCACAGCCTGGAAGCCATGGCGGATTGGGAGGAACTGCGGGTGGAAGTGCGCAAGACCCTGCGCCGCTTCTTCAACCGCACCATCGAACGCCGCCCGCTGATCCTGCCGGTGATTATGGAACTTTAAATTCGAAGATGAGGACGGAGGACAGAAGACGGAGGACGGAAAACCCAGTCAGGTACTGTCCTCTGTCTTCCGTAATCTGTCCTCTGATTTACTCAAAGGCCGCATTATGACACTTTTGCAATCCATCCTCCTCGGCGCCCTGCAGGGGCTCACTGAATTTCTCCCCGTCTCCTCCTCGGGGCATCTGGCCATCGCCCAGTATTTTCTTCCCGGATTCAAACAGCCCGGCGTCTTCTTCGATGTGCTTCTCCACGTGGGGACGTTCGGCGCCGTCGTTCTTTACTTCCGCCGGGAACTCGTCGAAATTCTCACCTCCCCCTTTCGCAGGGACGAGGCTGCCCCGCTGCACCGCCGACTTCTTCTGCTGCTGCTCGCCGGTTCGATCCCCACGGCGGTCATCGGCCTCACCTTCCGGGACTTCTTCGAGGGGCTGTTCCATAATATACCCGCCGTCTCCCTGATGCTGCTGGTTACCGGAACCCTGCTCTTCGTTTCCGAGCGCTTCCGCATCACCGGGCGCAAGGAGGACAGTCTCACCTGGGGAGATGCCCTGGTGGTGGGAACGGTGCAGGGGATGGCGATCGTCCCGGGCATTTCGCGCTCCGGATCGACCATTGCCGCCCTCCTGCTCAAGGGGGTGAACGGTGAAACCGCGGCCCGCTTCTCCTTTCTCCTGGCCCTGCCTGCGGTCTTCGGCGCCGCCATCCTGTCGGCCCGGGACCTGAACGGGATCCCCACCTCAGAGTTTCCCCTCTACCTGGCCGGTATGGGAGTCGCCTTCATAACAGGCCTGCTCTCCATCCACCTCCTCATGGGAGTGATCCGCAAGAGACGCCTTTTCGGCTTCGCCATATACTGCTGGCTGGCGGGAGGGGTGTTTTTCGCCATCACGATATAGAAGAACAGTCTGGTTTCGGCAGAAAGCCCGACGGTATGCGCTTCGATGACTTTTTGCAAAAGGCGTGTCCTCCCCTCGACCTGGAGTGGAGAAAGTATCGCCGCCGCGCTGCGCGGCACGGTGTGAATGCAAGGCTCGAAGAGCTCGGATTACAAGATTACGGGGAATATCTCGGGCGGCTTCGCGCCGACCCGCGCGAGGCGGATGCCCTGCCCGACCTGATGCGCATTACGGTGACCCGCTTTTTCCGGGAGCGAAAAAGCTGGGAACTGCTGAGACAGAGAGTGCTGCCTGAGCTGCTGGAATCGATGCCGGTTGAACGGCCCCTGAAGACCTGGAGTGTCGGATGCTGCGGAGGCGAGGAGCCCTACTCCCTGGCGATGCTCTGGCTCTACGGCCTGCCCCCTGAGCTTTCCGGCCGCTCGCTGCAGGTCCTCGCCACCGATATCGATCCGGATGCCCTGGAGCGCGCCGAGCGCGCCGTGTATTCCCGAAGCTCCCTGAGGGAAGTTCCGGAGCCTTTCATGCAAAGCGCCTTCCGGAGGGAAGGCCACCTTTTTCATCTCGCCCCCGAGGTTCGCGACACGGTCGTCCTGTTCAGGCACAACCTGATGACCGATCCCCTCCCGATGGGAATGGACCTGGTGCTCGCGCGCTATCTTCCCTTCACCTATTACACGGGAAACCGGAGGCGTTTTGCCGCTGAACGGCTGTGGCAGGCTTTGCGCCCCGGCGGCGCCCTGATGATCGGCCTCAAGGAAAAGCTTTCCTCCCGGGAGCGGGAGCTCTTTCATCCCTGGCCGGAAGCGGAAGGGTTATTCTTTCGCAGAAACGGCAAGGCCTGAGACGGGCAGGGTGAAGGAGAAGGTGCTGCCCCTTCCCGGATCGCTTTCCACCCAGATGCGCCCTCCATGAACTTCGACCAGTTTGCGGGTGATATAGAGACCGAGGCCGACGCTGTCTTCCCTCCTGTGCTCCCCGGGGCGGTAGAACCGCTCAAAAATGTGGGGCTGATCCTTCCGAGCGATTCCCTCTCCCTGATCGATGACGGCAATTTCGACTTCGCCCTCATTCCGGCGGGCTTCCAGCCTCACCGGGGTTTCCGGCGCCGAGTATTTCATCGCATTGGTCAAGAGATTCAGGAGAATGCGCTCAAGAAGATCCGGATCGGCCAGTACAGGTGGGAGGCTGGGCGGGATGTCGATGGTCAGGCGGCCGGTGTCCAGGACACCCTTCAGGCGGAGCCTCTCCAACCGGACGACCAACTGCTGTACAAATGAACCGAGGAGAAGTGTCGACGCCTTCGGCTCCACCTGCCCCCCTTCCAGGCGGGCCAGATCGACCAGAGCGTCGATCATCCGCTTCATCCTCTGAGTCCCTTTGAGCACCTCGTCGCACATCATCCCCAGGCTGGCCCCGGCCCGCTCCTTCTCCAACGCTTCGCGCAGCAGCTGTCCGTAACCCTGGACGACCGTCAGGGGGGTGCGCAGGTCGTGGGAAATGGTGTGCAGATAAAGGTCCCTCTCCTTCTGCAGCTCGTGCAGGGAGGTGATGTCGGTGTAGGTGCCCACCACGCCGATCCGCTGCCCGTCTTCGGTGTAAATGGGGGCGGCGCTGCAGCTTAACCAGACCTCCCGTCCCTCTGATCGCCGGAATGCGAGAACCGACCCCTTTATCCTCTCCCCGGCAACGACCCGACGCAAAAGATCTTCCAGCGGGAAGGGACGACCGTCGGGCGTCTCGATCTTGAATCGGGAAATCCGCTCTGCAATCGACATGAGGCGATCCTCCGGCGAATAGCCGAACAGCCTTTCGGCCGCCGGATTCATGTGCCGAATCCTGCCATCCGAATCATAGATGATCACCGCATCGGCAATGGCGTTAAGAGTCGCCTCCTGTTCGGCCAGCAGGCGGCGGAGGTCTTCTTCCATGTGCCGGCGCTCGGTAATGTCCCTGGTCAGGGTGGCGAAGTATCCGTCGCCCATGGTGAAAAAGGAAACAAGGATGTGCTTTTGCGAGAGGGGGTAAAAATACTCCAACTGCTCCGGCCTGCCCGTCTCGATGACCCTGGTCACCGTTTGCAGAAGAGGCTCGAGATCGAGGAATGAACCGTAAAGCGCACTTGCCCGCCGTCCGATTGCCGTCTGTCGGTTAATGCCGAACACCTTTTCGTAAGCGGGATTGAGGTCGGTGACGACCCAGTCGGCCACGCGCCCGTTTTCGTCGTAAACGACACGGTCGACGGCGACCGCCTCACGCATGTTCGCGAACAGACGACGATATTTTTCCTCGCTGCGCCGCAGGGCCTCCTCGGCCTGCCTCCGGCTGACGATGTTGCTCCATTCCCGCAGGGTGCGCTCGACAATGCGGGGAAGTTCGGAGAGAGTGGTTGCGTCCTTCACCAGGTAGTCGAGGGCTCCGGACTTCATCGCCTCCACGGCGGTCTGCTCATCCCCGCTGGCGGTGAGGAGGACCGCTGGAAACTCCCCTTTTTTGCGCTCAAGGGAGAGCAGATCCGTCCCCTTGCCGTCGGGAAGCATGAAATCGATCAGAGCAAAATCGGGGGCATGATCCGCCAGGTAGGCCCGAGCGGCTGCCAACGAAGTGACAACATCGAGCCGAATGCCCGCCTTCCAGGAAAGAAGAGATTCCCGGATCAGCTCGGCATGTACTTCCGAGTCCTCCACCAGCAGAATTCTGTAGGCCTTCGGCACCATAGTCGACAACATACATGATAATAAGTACTGCATACAATACTTTTTCACGATCGTTTTAATAAGGTAAAGGAGGCGAATTCTGCCGCGGTCAATGCAGAGAGACGTCTTTTTTCCCAATATTCAAGCAGATTCTGCCTGCATATCAATATAAATGATTAATTAATTGTTTTCGGATCCTGCACTTAACGAACGAATCCGCTCCACGACCGGTGGGTGGGAATAGTGAAACCACGCGTACAGGGGATGAGGGTGAAGATTGGCGAGATTTTCCCTGGAGAGCTTGACCAGGGCCGATGCGAGAGCCCGGGGCTGGCCGGTCAGTTCACGGGCGAAACGGTCGGCCTGCCATTCGTGGCGGCGGGAGCTCCAGCTGGCCAGGGGGGTGAATGGAAAGGCCGCGATGGATCCGACGAAACTGAGGATCACCAGGCGGGAGAAAAAGGAGGCCTCCTCCAGGCCGAGCAGGGCCGGCAGTCCGTCCCAGCCGAGAAGACGGAAAGAAAGATAGAAGATGATCAGGGAAAGAAGCTCGGCAACCAGTAGCCGCTTCAGGATGTGCCCCTTTTTCCAGTGCCCCACCTCGTGAGCCAGGACGGCCAGTATCTCTTCCTCCTCCATCTGTTCGATCAGAGTGTCGTAAAGAACGATCCGCTTCACCCGGCCGATGCCGGTGAAGTAGGCATTGGAATGCCGGCTTCGGCGCGAGGCATCGACCTGCAGCACGGCACTTACCCTCAGCCCCGCCCGGTTCATCAGCTCCCGGATTCTCTCCTCCAGCCCTTCCCTGCGCACCGGCTCGAAGGTGTGAAAAAGCGGCTCGATCACAGAGGGGGAGAGAAACATGAGGAAAAGAGTCGCCAGGGCGAAAAAAGCCCACACCCACAGCCACCACCCCCCCGGGCTGACCTGGATGAGGGCGAAGGCGCCGGCGGCGAGCACGGCCAGCAGCGCCGTGGAGACGGCCGCCGACTTCACCAGGTCGGCAAGCCAAAGCCTAAGCGTCATGGTGTTGAAGCCGAAGCGCTTCTCGATGCGGAAGTTCCGGTAGAGGCTGAAGGGGATATCGAGAACCGTCTGGGCAAGGTGCAGGCCGAAAAAGAAGAGGACGCCGCCGCCGATGAACGAGGCGGTCAGCGAACCGATCCACCGGTCGTAGAAGGGAAGCCCTCCGGCGAACAGAAAGAGGATCAGCAGGACGCCGCCGAAAAGGGACTCTGCCAGCACGGCCCGGCTTTGCGCCAGGGTGTAGTCAGTGGTCCGGCGCAGCACTTCCGGGTCAATCGCATCCTCGAAACCCGGGGGAATCCGGTGGCCGTGCCGTTTGAGATGGCGCAGGTTCAGGGAGCGCAGCAGGAGACCGGAGGCGAGGGTGAGCAGGTAGAGAACAAGGAGGAGGGTTTTCATAGGTGGAGATGATAGCCGATTCCGGCGGCGGTGGGAAGGGGGCTGAGTTCAGGCAACCGGCAGGGTAAAGAAGAAAGCGCTTCCCTTGCCCGGCTCACTCTCCACGCGTATGCGCCCTTTTTGGGCCTCTACGAGCATCCGTGTGATGTAGAGGCCAAGCCCGACACTGTCCACACGCTGGACGCTTTTCGGCCGGCAGAAGCGCTCGAACACGCGGGACTGATCCTCCCGGGCGATTCCCACGCCCCGATCGATCACCACGATTTCGATTTCATCCTCCTTCTGACGGGCTTCAAGTCTGACCCGGGTTTCGGGTTGCGAATATTTCATGGCGTTTGTGAGGAGATTCAGGAGAATGCGCTCCAGCAGGTCCGGGTCGGCCATGACAGGGGGCAGCTTCTGCGGTATCGTGATCGTGAGGCGATCCGGATCCAGGGCACCCTTCAACCGGGCCCCTTTCAGCCTGTCAAACAGCTGCAGCACGAAGGGGCCGAGGGGGAGCGCGACTGTCTTGGGTTCCAGCTGTCCACCCTCGAGACGTGCCATGTCGACCAGAGCGGCGATCATCCGCTTCATCCTCAGGGCGCCCTTCAGTATTTCGTCACACATCAGACCCGCGCTTGCACCCATCCCCTCCCTCGTGAGCGTCTCACTCAGAAGTTGCCCATATCCCTGAATGACCGTCAGCGGGATCCGCAGATCGTGTGAAATGGTGTGCAGAAAGAGGTCTCGGTCCTGCTGCAGCTCGTGCAGAGCGGTGATGTCGGTAAAGGTCGTCACCGCCCCCAGCAGTCGGCCGTCGCCGGTACGGATCGGTGCGGCGCTGGCGGAGACCCATACCGCCGCACGGCCGGGAGGATAGAGGACCATGATGACGCCGTGCACCGTCTCTCCCTGCAAGGCCCGCCATCCCGGCGTCTGCTTCAGCCCAAGCTGCGCCCCCTCGGCCGTCTCCACCCTCAGCCGGGGCACCCGTTCGGCCAGCGGCTCCCCCATCTGCTCCTCGAAAGGGCCGAAAACTTTTTCAGCCGCCGGGTTCATACGCACGATCGTCCTCTCGGGGCCGTAGATGACCACCCCGTCGGCGATCGAATTGATGGTGGCGTCGAGTTCTGCCAGCAGCCGCTCCTTCTCGGCATCCGTCCGCTTGCGGTCGCTGATGTCCTCGACGACGGCGATAAAGTAGAGGGGTTCGCCCGCCGCGTCCCGCTGCAGGGCCACGGTCAGGTTGACCCAGACGCTGTGCCCGGCCCGGTGCAGATATCGTTTCTCAATACGGTAGGAGTCGATTTCGCCCCGGCAGAGCCGCTCGACCTGCGCCAGGGTCTCCGTCAGGTCATCGGGGTGGCTGATCTCCTGGAAGGTCTTGCGCAGCAACTCCTCCTTGCGGTAACCAAGGATATCGCAGAGACGCTGGTTCACCCGCAGCCAGCGGCCGTCCAGGCCGGAATGCGCCATGCCGACGGCCGCCTGCTCGAAAGTTGAGCGGAAGCGCCCCTCGCTCTCCCTCAGGGCCGCCTCCGCCCGCCGGCGGTGGACGACGTGGTCCCATTCGCGCAGGGTGCGCTCGACGATGCGGGGGAGCTCGGCCAGGGTCGCCGTGCTCTTCACCAGGTAATCGAGAGCGCCGGCCTTCATCGCCTCGACGGCCGTCTGTTCGTCTCCGGAAGAGGTCAGAAGGATGGCGGGAAAGGTGGCCTGCCCTCCGTCGGAGCTAAGGAGTTCCGTCCCCTTGCCGTCGGGAAGCATGAGGTCGATCAGGGCCAGGTCGGGAAGATTCTCCGCCAGAAAGGCCCGCGCCAGCGCCAGGGTGGAGACAATGCTCAGACGGATGCTCGGGGTCCGGGAAAGCAAGGATTCCCGGATCAGTTCGGCGTGAATTTCCGAGTCTTCGACTAATAATATGTGAGGATTTTTAGTTAGCATTGTCCCATACCATACATGGCAACCCTTCACTTATTCAATATTTTTTTCCTTCCGACAAAAGTTTTAATACCAATAAACAAGCACTTAAGTTTGCATGAACATTCGCCCCCTCCTGCCGATTCCAGCACTAAAATAAAACTTCATCCGGAAACCTCCCCCGGTCTATACTGGACTCTCGCAAACAATTTCCTGCGACCCGCCCCATGTCTTAAACCAAACTTTTTCGGGACAGCGATCAGCAGTGTAGCCTGCCTGCCTGCTGGGGAGAAATAATGATTTCATGGAAACGACCGGAACCGATCCTGGTGGTCGGGGCTACCGGTTATATCGGCGGGCGGCTGGTGCCCCGCCTGCTGGAAAATGGTTACCGGGTACGGGCGCTGGCCCGCAATCCGGCGAAACTGAGAGGGCGGCCCTGGGCGAAGAATCCCGGCCTCGAGATCGTCCGCGGCGATGTCAGCGACCCGGATTCCCTGATGCAGGCCTCGCGGGGTTGCTGGGCGGCCTATTATCTCGTTCACTCGATGCATCCGGATATCGATGACTTCGCCCGCACGGACCGTCGTGCGGCCAGCAATATGGTCAAGGCCGCCGAATCGGCAGGGATGGAACGGATCATTTATCTCGGCGGCCTCGGCGAAGAGGAAGAAAGCCTCAGCCATCACCTGCATTCGCGGGCGGAGGTCGCGCACATTCTCCGACAGGGTCCGGTACCGGTTACCGTGCTTCGGGCGGCAATGATTATCGGTTCGGGGAGCGCCTCGTTCGAGATTCTGCGCTACCTGGTGGAGCACTTGCCGGTGATCGTCACACCCCTCTGGGTGCACACCCCCTGTCAGCCCATCGGAGTGCGCAATGTCCTCGGATACCTCACAGGGTGCCTGGAATGTCCGCAGACGGTCGGCCAGACCTACGACATCGGACAGGAAGAGATCGTTACCTACCGGCAGTTGATGGACCTTTATGCGGAGGAGGCGGGGCTGGGGCGACGGCTGATCATCCCGGTGCCGTTCCTCACGCCCCGTCTCAGCGCCCTTTGGATCCATCTGGTGACGCCGGTACCCCCATCCCTGGCACGTCCCCTGGCCGAGGGGCTGCGCAATCGGGTCGTCTGCCGGGAAACCCGCATCCGCCAGCTCATCCCCCAGGATCTTTTCAGCTGCCGCGAGGCAATCCGCCGGGCCCTGGATCGGCAGCGTCAACAGGATGTGGAGAGCTCCTGGAGCGACGGCGGCATCGTCCCTCCGGCCGAGTGGTCCATCCCCGGCGACCCGGCATGGGCCGGAGGAACCGTCTATACCGACTCCCGCCGCCTCCTTCTGGATGCCACTCCGGAGCAGGTCTGGCCGGCCATTGTCCGCATCGGCGGCAAGACCGGCTGGTACCATGCCAACTGGCTCTGGGCACTGCGCGGATTCCTCGATCAGATGGTGGGCGGCGTCGGCCTGCTCCGGGGGCGTCGCAGCGGCGCCGAACTTTACCCCGGAGATGCCCTGGACTTCTGGCGGGTGGTGGCGGTGGAGCGCCCCCACCGGCTGCTCCTGGTTGCGGAGATGAAGCTGCCCGGGCAGGCTGTGCTGGAACTTGCGGTGGAGGAACGGCCCGAAGGGGGGAGCGAACTGCGGCAGACCGCCCTTTTTCTGCCCCGCGGGCTTGCGGGGCTGTTCTACTGGTGGAGCGTCACCCCTTTCCACAATCTCGTTTTCGACGGCATGCTCAAAGGGGTGGCCAAAGCCGCCGGCGCCACGGCCATTGGAAGTCCGGAGCGCCTGCCCAAGGATAAATGACCGAGGACTCCCTTTCAAACATCCTATAAACTGCCCCTATAAAACGCCCAGTCGCCAGAGGACGGTTGATCCAAGGGACGGTGGCCTGTTATAGTGGCGGTCACCACAGAGCCAGTCCCACAAAAAAATCTTGAATTGGAGAGAACGAATGGCTAGAGCAACTGCCCGCCACATCCTGGTAGCGACCGAAGCGGAATGCCTGAAGCTGAAAGCTGAAATTGAAGGGGGAGCCGATTTCGCCGAGGTGGCGAAGAAGCACTCCTCCTGCCCTTCCGGCCGTGAGGGCGGCGATCTCGGCTCCTTCGGGCCGGGGCAAATGGTCCGGGAATTCGATCAGGTGGTCTTTTCCGGCGAACTGAACAAAGTCCATGGCCCGGTCAAGACCCAGTTCGGGTACCACCTCCTGGAAATCACCAGCCGTACCGCGTAAAAAGTGAAGGGCATTCCCGACTTGGGAATGCCCTCTTTTTACCAAAAGCTATCAGAGTCCCGTCCCGCCGACCTTTAATCGAGCTGTTTCACCTCATACCCTCTCTTCCTCAGGGATTCGATCAGGCCCTCACTATTGACCAGATGGCCGGCACCCACCAGCACCAGCTCCTTCTCCGGCGTGTGGAGAAACTTCTCGATCCGGGGGAGCCATTTCGCATTCCGGGTGACGAACAGGGTCTGGTAGATCTCCGGAAATTCATTCCGGGTTGACTCCACCAGGAACCGGCTCATTTCCTTCTCGTCCCCTCTTTTCCACGCCCCGATGAGGTCCTCGAAGATCGCGCCCGTCCGGCTGAGTTCGGCGAGGGACTGCTCGATCAGCTCGTCCTCCATCCCCTTACCCAGCACGGCAAGAAAGCCGAGCTGTTCGTCGGTCGTCTCCAGCCCCTCGATCCTCTTCCCGTCTTCCTTCGCCTTGGCGTAGAAGAACTGGTCGACGCCGGCCTGTGTGAAGCCGAGCTTTTGCAGCTCGTAGGCAACGAGGGTCAGGGCAACCATGGCCGGCTTCATCGGGTGCAGAGCCGACACGGGTAGGCCCGTTTGCTCGCAATAGCTCTTCAGCGCCTGATAGGCCTGCGGCGAAAGATCATCGGGGAGCGATCGACCATCCCGGTAGAACAGCTCGGACATCATCTTCTGCTGGAATACCGGATTCTCCAGTTCACCAATATCGGTCTCAAAGACGATCGCCGACGATTGCCGGTAAGCAAGGTCGAATCCGGCCGGCAGAGGGAAATCGCTGTCGCGCAGGACGTGGCAGGTCCCCCCCAGATAGACGACAGAGTCGCCCGACTTCACCTCCCAGACGGGGGATGCGGCCAGGGCGGGGAGGACGAGGAAGAGATTAAGGAGGAGAACGAGTATAAATTTCATGGATTTTTCCTCCTGAAAGAGCAGTACAATCTCCTGTGATCCAAGACGCCTGGCAAGGTTGAGACGTGACTCTCGGACAGTTTCGAGGGTGAGGATACGTGAGAATGGCAGAAAGTCAATCCTGACACCAAACGTCCTCTATCGGCGGGGCTTATCGCCTTTCTGCATCCTCAATTCGTCGACAAGCTGACGCCTCCTGCCCCTGATCTCTTCACACATTCCCCTCCTTTATGCTTGCCTCTCCAGTTCCAAAAGATATATGAAGAACATGCAAGTGAAAACGAATATCACTTTTCCCTTGACTTCGCCAGCCCGCTCGCTATACTGACATCGATTTTCAAAATCGTATCAGATCAATTGAATTTCAGTACATTCTCATACTGAAGGAGTGAAGGTCATGCCAAGTTCTTTACGGACGCTGGGAGTGAACGAAAAAGCCCGCATCACATCGATAGATGCCAGCGGGGAAATCAGCCGGCGGCTCCGCGACATGGGTCTGGTTCCCGGAACCGAGGTGAAGGTGATCGGCCGGGCTCCTCTTAAGGACCCGGTCGCCGTGCGCCTGCGTGATTTCACGCTCACCTTGCGTAACAACGAGGCGGACTGCATCATGATCGAGAAAATGGAGGAAAACAAATGAGCGGCACGGCAACGATCGCCCTGGCGGGAAATCCCAACTCCGGAAAGACGACCCTGTTCAACGCCATCACCGGCGCGCGCCAGCGGGTCGGCAATTATCCCGGCATCACCGTGGAGCGAAAGGAGGGAACGGTCAATGTCGAGGACATGAAAGTCAACATCATCGACCTGCCCGGCTGCTATTCCCTCTCGGCCTATTCGGAGGAGGAACTGGTGGCGCGCAAGGTCCTGGTGGACGAGCGCCCGGACATCGTCGTCGACATCGTCGACGCGACCCGGCTGGAGCGCCACCTCTACCTGGCGGTGCAGTTTTTCGAACTCGGCATCCCCGTCCTCCTCTCTCTCAACATGATGGACGAGGCCAGGAAGCAGGGGCTTCGCATCGACCGCATCCGCCTGTCCAACCTTCTCGGCTGCCCCGTGGTAGAAACCGTCGCCCGCTCAGGCACCGGCAAGAAGGAGCTGATCGAGAAGGCTCTCGCCCACGCCCGGGAAAGGGGAGGCAAATGGGAGCCTCTCGAGATCTCCTACGGCCCCGACCTCGATCCCGCCCTGGCCGAGATGGTCGAGAAGATCGAGGCCACGGACTTCATGACCGAGCGGTACCCGGCCCGCTGGATAGCCCTCAAGTACCTGGAAGCGGACGAGGACGTGATGAAGGCGGGAAAGGCGATCGGCGGCCCCGCCGAGGCGCTCGAGCGGTGCGTCGAGAAAACCCGGGAGCACTGCCGCAAGACCCTCAATACGAGTCCCGATGCGATCATCGCCGACTACCGCTATGGCCTCATCAATTCGATCCTGAAGCAGGACATCATCGTCCACGAAAAGACGCAGCAGGAGCGCATCGATTTCAGTTCCAGACTCGATGACGTGCTGACCAACCGTCTCCTCGGTCCGGCGATCATGATCGGCGTCCTCTACGCCATGTTCCAGATCACCTTTACCGTCGGGGAGATCCCGATGGGGTGGCTGGAGACCTTCTTCGGCTGGCTCGGCGACACGGCTACTGCGATCATTCCCGCAGGGCTCGTGCAGTCGCTGGTGGTCTCGGGAATCATCGACGGCGTCGGCGGCGTCCTGGGATTCGTCCCCCTGATCGCCATCATGTTCCTGATGATCTCCTTCCTCGAGGATTCCGGCTACATGGCACGCGTCGCCTACATGCTCGACCGGGTGCTGCGTATCTTCGGCCTGCACGGCTGCTCGGCCATGCCCTTCATCGTCTCCGGCGGAATCATGGGAGGATGCGCCGTCCCGGGACTGATGGCAACCCGCACCCTGCGCAGTCCCAAGGAGAAGCTGGCGACCCTGCTGACCGCCCCCTTCATGCCCTGCGGCGCCAAGCTGCCCGTCTTCCTCCTGCTGGTGGCGGCGTTCTTCTCCGAGAACGAGGCGCAGGTGATGTTCTCGATCACCCTCTTCGCCTGGGCCATGGCCCTTCTCGTCTCCAAGCTGGTGCGCTCGACCATCATCAAGGGCGATCCCACCCCCTTCGTCATGGAACTGCCCCCCTACCGCATGCCGACCCTCCGGGGCGTGCTGACCCATACCTGGGAGCGGGCCTGGCAGTACATCAAAAAAGCGGGGACGGTGATCCTGGCCGTTTCGATCCTGCTCTGGGCGGCCATGACCTTCCCCGGCCTCTCCGAAGAGGAGGTCGCCGGCTTCGAAGCACAGCGGCAGACAATCGCGGCTTCGGTGCAGACCGAAGAGCAGCAGGAAACGCTGCTGACCGAAATCGACAACCTGCAGGGGCAGGCCGCCCTGCGCCATTCGTTGGCCGGCCGCATCGGGACCATGTTCGAGCCTATCAGCCAGCTGGCCGGATTCGACTGGCGCACCAACATCGCCCTGGTCGGCGGCTTTGCGGCCAAGGAGGTCATCGTTGCGACCTTCGGCACCGCCTATTCCCTGGGAGAAGTCGATCCCGAGGCATCGGATTCCCTGTCCAGGCGGATCGCCTCCGATCCCACCTGGAATAAATTCACCGCCCTCGCCCTGATCGTCTTCGTGCTCCTCTACGCGCCCTGCTTCGTCACCGTGGTGACCATGGCCAAGGAGTCCTCCTGGCGCTGGGCCCTGTTCTCCACCTGCTTCAATACGACCCTCGGCTTCGTCATCGCGGTGGGGGTTTACCAGTTCGGAACTCTGTTCCTGATTTAGCCCTGAATTTCAACCTTTCCGACAGGAGAGCCGTATGGGTTTTCTGGATACGTTCATCACTATCGGCATCGTCGCAGCCGCGATTTTCTACCTCTATCGAAAATTTTCCAAGAGCAAAAGCGGCGGCAGCTGCGGCTGCTCCTCCGATGGCGGCTGCTGCGGCGGAAGTTCCCATGAAGGCTCGTCGAAAACCTGCAACGGATCGATGCATATTAAACATTGACTCCGTGGGGTCTTCGGCTGAACCCCAACCACCTTCGCACTTTCCTCCTCTCCGAAGAAAAGGGCGGCGCCAAAGGCGCCGCCCTTTTCTTTTCTTGTGCTCCTCCATGCCCCTCTTGACTCCCCCGAGCCGGCTTTGGAAAAATTCGCCTCCCCGTCTTGACACCACCCCCCTGGCTGTTAGTTTCATATCTACACGCGACTTCTTTTCAACCAACAAAAAAGGAGGCAATAGACATGGCCATGAAAATGCCCAAAGTAATGGATTGCTCGGTAGCCGACTGCGCCTACAATACCAACAAAGCCTGCCACGCAATGGCGATCACCATCGGGGAAGATCCCGATGAGCCCGTATGCGACACCTTCTTCGAATCATCCACGCACGGCGGGGTCAAGGAAGTGACTGCTGGAGTGGGAGCCTGCAAGTCCTATGAATGCAGCTACAACGAGGATTACGAATGCACGGCTTCCAATATTCACGTCGGAATGAAGGAAGATCAACCGGACTGCCTGACTTTCGAAAGACGTTAGCCGTCCCGCACCGCCTGAGGCGCCCGGCCGGATAAGGACAGGGCTTCAGCCCAAGGGTAAAGTTTTTTGGCCCCGTGATCGCTCCCTCCTGATTGCGGGGCATTTTTTTACCCGCCTCTCCTCGCCGCAATTGACAGAAGGGATCCTTCGTTCTCCGGCGACTGCTATTGGAACTCATTTCCTGTTGCCGGATCGAGCAGAATCGACCCCAGGCGGAGGCCGGCCACCTCCGATAAGTCGTCCAGGGGAGTCAGGATCTCAAGACCTCCCGTCTTTGTCGCCGCTATCGTCCCCAGCGCCAGAGTCAATCCCCTGCCGTCGTGGAAAGCCGCAAGCCGACCCGGGCGACACGTCTCTCCCCCGTAAACCGGAATGTGCGCGGGGTCGATTTGCATAGTCTGGGACTTTTCGAAATAGCGGCGGAACAACAGACGGCGGCGTCCCGCCCGCTCCTCGGCGGATCTTGCCACGACTCCTTGGGCCACTGGAATTTCGTGAAGAGTAAAACGCCGCTCGCGTCGCATAGGAGCCAGAAGATGCTCCAACTCGCCGTCGCGTTGCAGGGCAATGACGGTGTCAGGGCGCAGCAGTTCGATTTTCCACTGCTTCAGCGCGCCGCCTCCGGCGTCCTCCGCCACCAGCCCGGTGGTATCGATGACCACGGCTGCGGCACCCTTCTTCAGGGCCAGTTCGTTCAGAAGCTCAACTCCCACCAGAGTCGGAAGCATGTGCCCGCGCGGCGAGGTGGAGCCGACAAAGAACGTTCCCTGCCGCTGCGGCGGATTGGGGTCAAACTGCTTCAGCACCGCCAGGTTCATGGTCGACGGAACGCCCAGGGTACTCTGGCCGATGTCACCGTCGAGCCATCCCACCTTTGGCTGCCGTCGCAGCAGCTTTTCCACGAGCCAGCGCACCAGGGTGCTCTTTCCCCGGTCGGAGGCGCCGATGACCAGGATGGTCCCGGTCAGGCGTTCCGGCTCGAGAGTCTCCCAGGCGGTGGGTATGCAGATGCGGTCGTCGGTCATCGTCTGTTTTTTTCAAATCAGTTCGGCGCCTGACGGCGGCAGGGCCTCCCGGCAGGAGGGACAGAAATCGGGCGTTTTTCGATCCGTATCGGCCAGGCTGTTGGAAAAGTGCATGACGCAGGATGTCCGCGGGCAATGTCCAAGGCCCTGCAGATGACCCACCTCGTGGACCGCCTCGATAAGAGTCCGGCGCAGGAGGCGTTCCGAAGTCAGGGGGAAACCGAGACGGGGCGCCTGCAGCCTGGCCAGGGAAATGATCGCGCAGCCCGCCCTGGCGTCAGCTTCACCGAAGACGAAATTCAGACCTGGAGCGAAAAGGTCGTCTCCGGTCACCGCCAGCAGGTACTCGCCGTGCTTCCGCAATGGTCTCAGGCGGCGCAGGATGGCCGAAGCACTGTACTGCCGACGGCCGGCGTGAAACTCCTCCGGCAGCACGGTAAAGCCGCCGCCGGGTTGAACGGAGCAGCCGAAAATCGCGCCCAGGGATTCCCTCAGCGGATGCAGGAGCGCGTCATCAACTTCAACGGTCCAGGTGAGCCGAATGGGAGTTTTCATCGTTTTTCCATCGATCCGTCGGATCTGATAGACTTTTACCGTTCCGAAAAGTCTACCTTCTCCTCCGGCCATGAAAAGCCGCGGGCTCCGTTTTGGAAAAGGTCTATGTTTCAACAGGTAAAAAGAGGAAGCCCAGGGCGCTAAAAGGGATGAAACTGACCTTTCTCGGCACAAAGGGAAACATCGAACCCCGAAACGAACGGCACGCCATGCACAGCTCGCTCGCCGTCTCCTATCGGGGGAGTAAGGTCATGATCGATTGCGGCCAGGACTGGCTCGGAAAGCTGGACGAATTGAAGCCCGGGGCCGTCCTCATTACCCACGCCCATCCGGACCACGCCTTCGGCCTCGAGGAGGGAGCCCCCTGCGCGGTGTATGCCACCGCGGAATCATGGGAGCGGATGGAGAGGTTCCCTCTTGCCGATCGGCGAGTGATCAGGGCACGGGTTCCTTTTGAGGTGTCCGGCATCCTCTTCGAGGCGTTTCCGGTGCAGCATTCGATCCGGGCGCCGGCCGTCGGGTACCGCATCGTCGCGCACCGAAGGACGGTGTTCTACGTTCCCGATCTGGTCTATATCCTTGACCGCTCGAAAGCCCTGGCCGGTTGCAGCCTCTATATCGGCGACGGTGCGACGGTCAGCGAATCCATGGTCCGCCGGGCTGGCGATCAGCTCTTCGGCCATACCCCGGTTCGAACACAGCTCACCTGGTGCCGAAAGGAAGGAGTGCCGAAAATGATCGTCACCCATTGCGGCAGCGGCATCGTAACCGGAGAGAACGAAGGAGTGCTGGAACAGATCCAGGAATTCGCCCGCGAGCGCGGAGTTGAGGTGGAAGTGGCGTACGATGGGATGGAAGTGGTCTTGAGATGAATAAAAGCATCTCTCGCCCGCTTCTTGCAGTCGCTAGAGACCGCAGAGGACGCAGAGAAACCATCCAGGGATTGGTTCCCTCGGCGGTCTCTGCGTGCTCTAGTGAGCGGAGCGAACGGGCGAGAGGAAGATTATGATTTCAAGGTATTAGGTCAATCAAGCCCCCCTCAGGTAATCGAGCAGGCAACGGTTGAAGGCTTCGGGATTCTCCAGATTGGCCATGTGTCCCGCTCCGGGGATGATGCAGAGGCGTGCTGCGGGGAGCCCCTGCGCGAGAACCCTCGAGTGCTCCAGGGGGACGGCCCGGTCCCGTTCCGCACCGATCACCAGGGATGGGACGTTGAAATTCCCCAGCAGATCGACATAATCCCTGCGGTCCCGCATTGCCAGCAGCCCCCCTTTCAGACCTTCCGGGGCGGTTGCCTCCATCCACGTTCTCACCCGGGCGATAAGGTCCGGCCGGGTGGAGGGAACATCCGAGGCGAAAAGAATCTCCTCAAAGGCCTCGGTAACGACTTCCGGTCGTCCCTTTGCCACTTCCCGGGCCAGAGAGGTTCGCCGCAGTTTTCCGGGCTCGTCGTCGGCAGCGGCCCTGGTCACCATGAACAAGGCCGCTGCAACCCGCTGCGGATGACGATCGATAAGGTTGAGCAGCACATACCCTCCCATGGACATTCCTCCGATGACGGCCCGCTCGATTCCCAGATGGTCAAGAAGGGCGGCGACGTCATCGGCCAGCAGATCCATCGAAAGGCCGCTGCCGACCGATTCACTCTCTCCGAATCCCCGCAGGTCGCAGGCGATGACCCGATAGCCGGCCGCCGTCAGGGCGGAAACCTGAGGCTCCCACATGCGGCGGCAGAGAGGAAACCCGTGGATCAGGACAACGGGCGGACCAGAGCCGACGTCGTCCCAGGCCATGACAAAACCGTTGATCTTCGCTTTCATCTTTTCCATGGAGCCTCCTGAGTCGCAAATGAATTCAGTCATGATACCATAAATGTTTCTAATCGTGACCCGTCTTTCGCTGATTAAGATCCCATCCCCAAGAAAAAAAGGCGGAGCAAATTTGCCCCGCCTCTGAAAAACCGCCGATGGACAGGCAATCATAAGAATCCGAACTTCTTCATCCGGTAACGGAAGGCGTCGATGCCCAGATTCAACTTCTTGGCCGCCTTCGACTGGTTCCCTTCGGAAACCTCCAGTGACTGGCGTATGAGCTCCCTCTCCACGTCTTCGATATCGATCCCTTCCGGCGGCAGCCGGAGGGAGAGCGGTCCGGTGCCCGGGCCGCCGGTCTTGGCCACCATCTCCTGGGGAAGATGTTCCAGCAGCATAGTCTCTTCATTTTCCAGGATAATGGCACGCTCGATGATGTTTTTCAGTTCGCGGATGTTGCCCGGCCAGTTGTATTCGACCAGAAATTTCTCCGCCATCTTGGATACGCTCTTAACGTTCTTGCCGAATTCCCGATTGAAGTGCGAGATAAAATGCTGAACCAGGGGCATGATATCATCCCGCCGCTCCCGCAGGGGGGGAAGAAAAATGGGAATTACCTGGATGCGGTAATAGAGGTCGTTTCGGAAGGACTTATCCTCGATGGCGGCGAGCAGATCCTTATTGGTGGCGGAGACGATGCGGACGTCGACCTGGACATCCTTGGTTCCTCCCACCCGACGGAAGGAGCGCTCCTCAAGCACGCGCAGCAGCTTGGCCTGCATGCCCGGATCCATGTCGCCGATTTCGTCCAGGAAAATGGTGCCCCCGTCGGCCATCTCGAAGAGGCCTTTCTTCAGCATCTTGGCGTCGGTGAAGGCTCCCTTCTCATGCCCCATCAGTTCGCTCTCGAGCAGTGTTTCGGGAACCGCGGCACAATTGATGGCCATGAAGGGCTTGTCGGCCCGGGAGCTCTCGTAATGGATGGCCTTGGCGATCAGCTCCTTGCCGGTGCCGCTTTCTCCTTGAATCAGAACGGTGCTGGCGTCGCTTCTGGCAACCTTCTCCACCATCGAAAGCACGTTTTTCATATGCCGGCTGACGCCGATTATCTTGGAGATGCCGTAATTGCGGGACTGCTCGGAACGAAGCTGAGCCACTTCTCTTTTGAGCTCGCCGGTCTCCAGGGCCTTTTTAATGACAATGGCCAGCTCGTCCAGGTTGAACGGTTTGTTGATGTAGTCGTAGGCCCCCATGCGCATGGCCTTCACCGCGGTTTCCAGGACTCCCAGAGCCGTGAGCATGATCACGATGATGTCCTCTTCCAGGTCCTTGACCTTTTCCAGGACATCCATGCCGTTCATGCCGGGAAGCTGAATATCCAGAAGCATCAGATCCGGAGTTTCCTCCCTCAGGACCCTCAGGGCATCTTCGCCGGAAGCGGCAGTGGTCACCTCATAGCCTTGTTTTTTGAGACTTTGTTCCAAAGACCAGCGGATGAGTTGTTCGTCGTCGACTACGAGAATCTTATGTTTGCGCACCGTCGTCCTCTTTCCCGTTAAATGGGCCGCCCATCAGCTACGGGCAACTCGATGATGAATGTCGTTCCTTCGCCCAGACGACTTTCGACCTCGATAGTTCCGTGATGCTGCTCCATGAGCTGCCGACAGATGGGGAGCCCGAGCCCCGTTCCCTGGGTTTTGGTCGTATGGAAGGGAACGAAAATTCTATCCAGTTCCTCAGGCGCTATGCCCTTTCCGGTATCCGTGACCAATACCCCGACCCAGTTCCTTCCCCCATGGGCCCGGGCTTCGGTCTGAATGGTCAGCGTGCCGCCGCCCGTCATCACCTGCACGGCATTAATGATGATATTGAGCAGAACCTGCTGAATCTGCTTCTCATCCACCCAGATCGCCGGCAAGTCGCGGGTCAGTTCCGTGTGGTAATGGATGTTTTTGGCCTCCGGATGCTGCGATACAAAGAAGAGGGTCTTCTGCACCAGCGCATTGATGTCCGTAAAGGCAAGTTCCGGCGTGCCCGGCCGACCGAAAAAGAGAAGATCGGTGGCGGTCTTGTCCAGTCGTTTGATCTGTTCGAGCACCTGCCGGACGATTTCCTTGCGTGGATCGGTTTCGGCAAAATCGTCGGCCAGCACGGAAATGGCGCCGCTGATCCCGGCCAGGGGGTTCTTGATCTCGTGGGCGAGACCGGTCGCCATCTCCCCCACCGAGGCCAGGCGATCAGCCCGCTCCATCTGCTGATAATGGCATTGCTGGAGCTCTTGCTTGGCTTTTTCCAGATTGACCACCATGGAATTGAAACTGCTCATCAGACTGCCGACTTCATCCGAATACAGGGGGATGAGGCGCACCGAGAGGTCCCCCTCTTCCACCTGGGCCATTTTGTCGGAGATATTCTGAATGGGACGTTTGACGAAGCGCAGGAGGATAAATGAGACCCCCGCCGACAGCAGTATGATGATTAAAGCAGTGGAGAGCATGAAGGCCAGGGAGGAGTCGCGCAGTTTTCGGGAAGTCTCGGCGAGGGAGAAGTTGAGGTTCAATACGCCGATGACTTTTTGGCCGGCCCCGTGACATAAAAAACAACGCCTGTCCGAGACGATGGGCCTGATGATCCCAAGGACCTCCTCTCCGTTTGCCCGGAATATGCCATCTCGGCGGCCATTCTGGAACAACGCCAGATCATAGGTATTGAGAAGATGGCCGATCTCCTGAGGATGAGCCGATTTAAGGATAGTTCCGTCGGGATGAAAAATGCGGATATTGGTGAGACCCGGACTGCGCCCCACCATCTCCAGAATCTTCTGGACATTCTCGCTGTTGCCGACCCGCATGGAATTAAAGATCGAATTTTCGATGGTGGCCAGCAACAGCTCGGCATTCTCCCGGGTAGCCGAGACAAGATGCTTCTGCTCCCTGCGGATATGGAAAAGCGTAAAGGTCCCGATGACGATCGTCAGCAGGAGGATATTGAGAATGATGACCCGACTGATGAGGCTCTTGAAGAACAACGGACCTCCACTGGCAGGCACAAGGTTCAAGGTTCAAGGTTCAAGGTCCGCCCTTTTACCTTTAACCTTTTTCCTTTCACCTGTTATTTCCTTTTCAACACTCTTTCGGCGGCTTCCACGAGATGGGCGGGAGTGAGCCCGTAGTGGGCCAGCAGTTCTTCGGCGGTTCCGGACTGGCCGAAGACGTCGCGCAGTCCGACGCGTTCCACCGGTACGGGGTACCCCTCGGAAAGAACTTCGCACACCGCCCCCCCAAGGCCCCCGACGACGGAATGCTCTTCGGCCGTGACCACGGCCCCGGTTTCCCGGGCGGCCCTCAGGACCAGATCCACGTCGAGAGGCTTGATGCTCCCGAGATGAACGACGCGGGCGGAAATCCTCTCTTCCGCCAGTATCTCAGCGGCTTCCAGAGCCTGGGCGGTCATCAGTCCGGTGGTAATGAAGGTCATATCGCTCCCCTCCCTGACGGTAGCGCCGCGGCCGATTTCGAAGTCGCAGCCCTGCTCGAAAACCACGGGAACCTTGGAGCGGCCCAGACGGATATAAACGGGCCCCCGGAAGGCGGTGACGGCCCGGATTGCCGCTGCCGTTTCAGGGCCGTCGGCGGGGCACAGCACGGTCATGTTGGGGAGGGCGCGCATGATCGCCAGGTCTTCAATCGACTGATGAGAACCGCCGTCCTCGCCGACCGTGATTCCGCCGTGGGTGGCCACTATTTTGACGTTCATTTTCGGATAGGCCAGGGACTGGCGGATCTGTTCGAAGGCCCGGCCCGCGGCGAAAACGGCAAAGGTCGAAGCGAAAGGGATCATCCCCCCCGCAGCAAGCCCCGCCGCCATTCCGACCATGTTCGCCTCGGCGATGCCGGCATTGAAGAACCGTTCGGGGAACTCTCTGGCGAACAGTCCGGTCTTGGTCGATCCGGAGAGGTCCGCATCCAGAGCCACCACTTTTGAATTCTCCCGGCCCAGCTCGACCAGCACCTTGCCGTAGGCGTCTCGTGTCGCAATCATTTTTTAAAACCTCGTCATTGGTCCTTGGTCATTTGTCATTGGCAAACGCGAAAACCCATGAAAATGATCAAAGGAGTAAATTTCGGATGCTTTGTCCCTGATTTGCCCTTGGTTAAAGCCTTTACAAATGACCAATGACAAAGGACAAAGGACGATTTTTCACGAATGCCCCAGGTGCTCCAGGGCCTGACCGAGCTCTTCATCGCTTGGCGGAACCCCGTGATAGCTGGCCTTGTGCTCGAAGAAGGGGACACCCTTTCCTTTGACGGTGCGGGCAATGATCATGGTCGGCTGACCTTCGGTTCGCTCGGCATCGTCAAGAGCCCGACAGATCGCCTGGATGTCATGCCCGTCCACCTCCAGGACATGCCAGTTGTAGGCGAGAAACTTGGGACCCAGAGGCCCGACGTTCATCACCTTCTCGACCTCGCCGTCGATCTGGAGGCCGTTCTGGTCGAGAATGACGCAAAGACTGTCCAGATGGTAGTGGGCGGCGGCCATGGCGGCCTCCCAGATCTGCCCCTCCTGCACTTCTCCGTCGCCAAGCACGCAGTAGGTCCGGGAACTTTTGCCCGAGAGGCGGGCGGCCAGGGCAAGTCCCACGGCCTGTGAGAGCCCCTGGCCAAGTGAGCCGGTGCAGACCTCCACTCCGGGGGTCTTGTTCATATCGGGATGACCCTGCAGGTGGCTGCCCAGCCGACGCAGAGTCTTGAGGTCGTCGCGGGAGAAGTATCCGGCTTCGGCAAGACAGGCGTAAAGGGCCGGCGCCGCATGCCCCTTGGAGAGGACGAACCTGTCCCTTTCCTCCCAGGCAGGATTGCTCGGGTCATGGCGCATCTTGTGAAAGTAGAGGACCGTCAATACGTCGATGGCCGAGAGGCTGCCGCCCGTGTGCCCTGATTTAGCGGCATTGAGCATCTTGAGAATTTCAATGCGCAGGTGCCGGGCGGTCTGCTCAAGCTCCCGGATCGTCTGTTCAGTCAGCATGCTGCAGGTACTCCTTGTAAATTTTTTCAGTAACCTCAGATATCTTTATCGTCGTCATCCCCGACCAGGTAGGAGAGAATGATTTCGTCCAGACTGGATTCAAAAGCTGCTTTCCTGCGTGGCTCGGAGGCCGCGGCGGGGGAAGAGGCGGCGGGTTTGATCGGCGCCTCCTTTGCTGGCGGCGCCGATGGGGGCTCGGGAGCAGGGACTGTCGCCGCTTCGGCAGCCTTTTCCGGTGCAACTGCGCCGGCTTTTCTGCTCTCGATGAGAGCGTCGAATTCTCCGCTCTTGAGCCTGCGCAACATCTCCTTGTGCTGCTCTTTCATCAACTCTTCGACGACCTGATCCAGGTTGTCGATCTTGCAGATGTCGGCGTAGGAGGTCTTCCTGGAGGCGAGAATGTTTCCGCCTTTATAGAGGAGGGTTATGATGTGAGGGCTCTTTCGGCCGCTGTCCTCGGTCTGGACGTGGTATATTTCGCCTTTATAGCGAAAATTGTGATTGAATCCGACAACCATGTCCAACTCTCGGGAAAAATGTACAACGGCCGCTATTGTTAGCACACTTCCGCCAAACGGCGCAAGCACCTATTCCGTCTTTTGGCGGAACATCTCCTTCACCTTGGCCACCGCTTCCAGGGCGTCGGCGGCGTACAGGTCGGCGCCGATGGAATCGGCGTATTCCTGATTGACCACCGCCCCTCCGACCATGGTGAAGACCTTGATTCCGGCCTCCCTGAGCCGTGCAATTGTTATCTCCATCTGGTTAAGCGTCGTGGTCATCAGGGCCGAGAGTCCTACGGCGTCGACCTCGCGCGCCCTGGCCTCCTCAATGATGCGCGAAGCCGGCACGTTCTTCCCCAGATCGATTACCTCGAAACCGTGGTTCTCCAGGAGGATGCAGACGATGTTCTTGCCGATGTCGTGAATATCCCCCTCCACGGTGGCCATGAGGATCCTGCCCAGCCTGGCGGCAGTCTCCCCCTGCATCTCCTCCTTGAGTCGGGCGAAGGCAGCCTGCATGGTTTCGGCCGAAAGCATGACCTGGGGCAGAAAGACGCGGTTGCTGCCGAAGCGGCGGCCGACCTCTTCCAGGCCGGGGAGGAGCCCTTCGTTGCCGACCTCCATGGCCGAAAGGCCTTCACCCAGCGCCTCCTCCACCAGAGCGACGATCCCGTCCCCGTCCCCTT
>NZ_KI421428.1:65432-93790 GCF_000472285.1 Desulfuromonas sp. TF | reverse complement strand
CCCCCCCCAGCCGTTCCCGGATGCCGACGTCGGCCTGCCCTGCCGCGGGAGCGGCGGGGACGGCAAGCGCGGAAGCGTAATGAGCGATATACTCTTCAGCCCTCGGATCCTTGGCGAGGAGCACCATGGCCGCCCGGTAGGCGTCCATCATCTTCTCCTCCTTGGGATTGATGATGGCCGCGTCGAGGCCGGCCTGCAGGGCCATGGCAAAATAGACGGACGAGATGACCGGCCGGCTGGGGAGGCCGAAGGAGATATTACTGACTCCCAGCACGGTGGACAAGCCAAGCTCGGCTTTGACCGCCCGCACTGCCCGCAGGGTTTCCAGCGCCTGCTGCTGTTCGGCCGACACGGTCAGGGCCAGGCAGTCGATCAGCAGATCTTCCTCCGGAATGCCTGCGGCCACAGTGGCATCACGGATAGCTGCTGCGGCTGCGACCCGTCCGGCTGCGGTTGCGGGAACCCCTTTCCCATCGAGGGCCAGCCCGATGAGGGCCGCGCCGTACTTGCGGGCCAGCGGAAGGATGGTGCGGAGGCTCTTCTCCTCTCCGGAGACGGAATTGATCAGCACCTTGCCGTCGGCGGCCTTGAGGGCCCTCTCCAGGGCGGCCGGGTCGGAGGAGTCCAGGACCAGCGGTGCGGCGGCGACCCCGGAGGCGGCGAACACGGCCCGCTCCAGGGCCGCCGGCTCGTCGACGCCGGGAAGTCCGCAGTTGAGGTCGATCAGGGTGGCGCCGGCATTTATCTGCTCCTGGGCTTCGCGCCGGATGTAGGCGGTCTTCCCCTCGCGCAGTTCCTGGCTATAAGTCTTCTTGCCGGTGGGATTAATGCGCTCGCCGATAAGGGCGCAGGGGGCCTGGCCGCCTACGGCGACCGCCGCGGTGCGGCTGGAGAGAAACATCCGGCGCGGCGGCGGGGTCCAGGCGAGATCCCTGCCTTCGAGGGCGCCGCGGATCGCCCGGATGTGGGCCGGGGTAGTGCCGCAGCAGCCGCCGATGATCCGCACCCCCAGGGCCAGCATTCGCTCATGATAGGCGGTCATCTCTTCGGGGGTCCCCGGAAAAATCGTCTGGCCGTCCCTCAGGATCGGCAGGCCTGCATTGGCCTGGGAGATGAGGGGCAGAGAGGTGACGGCGCGCATTTTTTCGAGAATAGCGTAGATCCCCTCCACCCCCAGCCCGCAATTGGAACCGAGTACGTCGACCTGGAGGGCGTCGAGAGTGACCGCCGCGGCTTCGGGGGGGGTTCCCAGAACGGTCCGCCCGCCGTCGTCGAAGGTCATCAGGGCCATGACAGGCAGGGAGGAGAATTCCCGGCAGGCGATGACCGCGGCCCGAAGCTCCCGGATATCGAGGAAGGTCTCCAGGGTGACAAGGTCGGCTCCGGCTTCGGCGAAAGCGCTCACCTGCTCGCCGAAGACATCGACCATCTCGTCGAAGGAAGCGTCTCCCACCGGTTCCAGGAAACGGCCCGTGGGGCCGACCGAAGCCGCCACGAAACACCCCGGCCCGGCCGCCCGGCGGGCGATCTCGACCGCCCGGGCGTTGATCTCCGCCACCCGGCCCTCCAGCCCGTAATGGGCCAGCTTGACCCGGCTGCCTCCGAAGGTGTTGGTCACCAGGATATCGGCGCCGGCCTCGGCGTATTCCCGATGAACGCCTTCCACCACTTCAGGCGCGTCGATGTTCATCCCTTCGGGGGAGGCGCCGGGAGCCAGGCCCCGCTCCTGGAGCATGGTTCCCATGGCGCCGTCCAGAACCAGCACCCGCTCCCGTATCGTCCGTCGAAAATCGGCCATCTATCTAGTCTCTTCCCGGCGGAACGGTCGGCAGATGCGCTTCACCGCCGGCTTCCGCCTCTGAAATTTCTTTTTGAGCCTCGTCCGGCGGGCGGCTGAAGCTGAAATCGGACTGAACCGGCCGGCTCAGGTCGACATGCCCCTTGAGGGATTCGACCGGCTCCCCATCCACCAGAATTCGCACCTGCCGGATATGCGGGAAGTTCGCGGCAAGAGAATTGGCCAGGCTGTAAATAGTAAGCAGCTCGGATGAACTCCCCCCGGGATGGGCCGACACCAGGTCGCTGCTGAAATCGATGACGGCGGTCCCGCCGTCGACAGCGACTCCCCTCACGACGGCCTGGGCGGGAAGAACGGGGAGCAGATCGCTCACCGGGCCATCCACCAGGGCCTGCACCACAGATCTGATGCAGTCCGCCTCTTCCAGACAGTCTTCAATTTCCCTCGTTTCGGACGCCAGGTATTCGCCCTCTGCGCTACCGAAATACAGGAGCACCTCCCGCAACCGGCGAGGTTCCTCCTGGACGGTCGGCGCTTCCGTTCCCGGACCCGGGGGCGCCAGGCGGTACATGCGCAGCACCAGGGCGCCCAAGCCCAGCAGGACAACGAGAAAGGCCATAAACAGGAGACGGTTTCTGAACGGAGATGCTTTCATCGTGGCAATCTTTTCATGTCCTTAGGCACAGAAGAAAACTTTTCGAGGGTATCGGCCCAAGCAGTCTGGTCTGAAACAGCCAATTTTCCGCTTCCGCACGGGTTAGTCGGACAGGCCCCTAGCGCAGGGAAAATTCGGCACGGGTCGCCGGGACGACTGCGCCATCCAGGTCTACCGATTCAACCCCGTGTAAGGGGGTGCCGAGGAATGAACCGCCTACCCGCTCGAAACGGGTAGGGACATCGGTGACGAAAAATCGAGGCCAGGCCGGATGCGAACGGCGAAACAGATCCCGCTCCCGAAGCGGACCCGCCACCATGAGGGCGGTTTCTTCGGCGGAATCGACCAGTTCCACCCCATCGCCCATGACGTTGCGCAAAGTGGTCTTGAGCAGCGGATAATGAGTGCAGCCAAGGACCAGGGTATCGATTCCCCGCTGCAGCAGCGGCGCAAGATACTCCTCGGCAGCCAGATGGGCGATGCGGTGTTCCGCCCAGCCCTCTTCAGCCAGTGGAACGAACAGGGGGCAGGGCGCGGAAAAAACTTCGATATCGGGGTCCAGGGCGTGAATGGCGCGGGGGTAAGCGCCGCTTTTGATCGTCCCTTCCGTGCCGATGACGCCCACTTTCCTGCAACGGGTCACAGCCACGGCCTTGCGGGCGCCCGGCTCGATCACCCCGACGACCGGAAGATTAAAGTGCTCGGCCAGAGCCGGCAGAGCAACCGAAGAAGCGGTGTTGCAGGCGACGACCAGCATCTTGACGTGCCGCTCCGACAAGAAGGCCGCCGCTTCCAGGGCATATCTCAAGACAGTCCGGGGGCTTTTGGTCCCGTACGGGACCCGGGCCGTATCCCCGAGATAGACAAGCTCCTCCCCGGGCAGAAGGCGCATCATTTCTTTGAGGACGGTCAGGCCGCCGACCCCTGAATCGAATATTCCAATGGCGCGTTCAGGCAAGTTCAACTCTTTTCTGATCAGTCGATGACAAGTTAGGCATGTTACGGGAACACCGTGGAAAATGTCAAGAGGCATGCCCCTTTTGACCTTTGCCTTTTTTCCTGAAAACTGTTATCGTGTTGGCGCTGAAGAGGCCCCGTGAACCTGTGAATCCTCGTCGGACAACGTGTTCTTTATCCCGGAGTTCAGGATGCAAACCGAGTCATTGATCGATTTTTTGAAGAACTTCAAAACGGGAGAGGTTCTCGGCTTTCTCCGAACACTTAATATCGAAGTTCTTATACATGATCCATGGTTTTTAGGAGGAACGGCCGCGCTGGCTCTTATTTCATTGATCATGCGCTGGCGAGTCCTTCTGGCAACCATCCTGAGCGTCACCGGCTTCGTGGGACTGCTGAACTATACCCTCCAGCAGGATACCTCTCTCGAAAACCTCTCCAATCCGACGTTAATGATCTTCGTCGGCGGCGGAGTCCTGATTATCTTTGTGGTCATATATCTCTTGTTCATCAAGGAATAAATCTCCGGCAAACCCTCCTTTTCCGCAACTCCTTAAAACAAAACACCTGAACGACAGGGGTAGGTATGGCTCTCAAAAAACGTGACTGGCTCTTTGTTGCCTTGGTGGCCGTCGTTTTCGGCATCTTCTTCGCAATTTCCGGCGAGGAAAAGACCATCCGGGTTCCGCACGATGAAATACATGCGAAGTTTTTCGAAATGGTTAACCGCGAAGGGAAAAAAGAGACGGAGAAATTCTGCAAGGAATGTCACAATCCGCAGAATCTCTCTCTCCCCGAAGGGCATCCGCCCCCCTTCCGCTGCCTTTTCTGTCATAAATTCGAAGAGCGCTGATGGCTGAGGAGTGCCGCTCGCCAAGCCGCCGCCCCCCTGCAGGGCCGGTTGTCGACTTTTCCGCGCGCCTCCGGACATTGGCCGTCGATATGTGCAGCAGGGTGCCGGTGCTCTCCCATATCAACACTGAAAAGGTGCTCTTCTGCATCTCTCGCTCCAGAGCCGCCGGCACTCACGGAACTTATGCCCGCATTGCTCCACTGCGGTTTGCCGGGGGGAAGACGGAGTACACTCGACGCCGCGGGCGCTATATCGAAACCTTCAGCCAGCCCCCCCTCTATCATGACGGTCGTGAGATCCTCTACCTGATCCATCTCATGCTGCCGCGTTTTCTTCGTCTCCCGTTCGAGCAGAAGCTCTCGACCATCCTCCACGAGCTCTATCATATCTCCGAGCGGTGCGACGGCGACATCCGCCGTTTTGCCGGCCGCAATTTCGCCCATGGCTCTTCGCGCCGGCGCTACAATCGCCGGATCGACGAACTGGCGATGCACTACCAGGACAGCGAACCCGATCGGACGACACTTGATTTCCTGCACCTCACCGAGGAAGGCTGGCTCCGGCGAGAATACCGCCTGAGCGGCATCATCGTCCCCCTTCCCCGAGCTCGCCTTATCGATCGAAAACGGATCTGAGTTCCATGAAAAAGCCACCTTTGCGGTGGCCGGATGGTGATGCTCTTTTTTCCCGGTCTGAGCCGGGATGTCCGGATACAAAGCGTCCTGTCAACTCGAGCCGTTGCGCTTCCTGAGAATCAATCCAACGCCAAAAGCGATCACCAGAGTGGCCGTTCCCCCCACCACCGCAGAAACGGCACTGCCGTCGTCAAAAAACGGCCAGGGTTCGCCTCCGTTGGCGCCAGCCTCCTGCACCCCAACTTTCTGTCTGAATGCATAGCCTGGAAGAAGAGCCGATCGCTGCTGAAGTCCAGCCAGCACCGTGTGGACTCCGGTCCCGGACGCCGTCGGCTCCTTGCTCCCCGCCACCTGAGAAATTGCCCATTCCAGTCCGTCCGGCCGTGTGGACGCCATCCAGGAGAGCCCTCCCCCCATCACCAGCGAGATCAGCAGAAAGCCCGCAAGAATCCTCGTCCGAATCGGAGCAGCCTGCCGATGGCCGAAGGCGGTCAGCGACTCAGGCTGTATTTTCCAGACATAGCTCACGACCATCGCGGTTACCACTCCTTCGACGAGGCCGATGGGCAGATGAACAGGTTGCATCACCAGGGCGAAGGAGCGAAAAGGGAGCGCGGATATCCCGGAAAAAAAAGTTTCGAGAACCACGGCAAAGGCACCGAGCTGGAGGGCGAGCACGGAAGACAGAATGGATGCGCAGATGATCCGGTTTTGCGTCGGGCGGCTGCCGGCCAGTCTTTTGAAGACCAGGGGGTAGGCAACGAAACAGGGAATGATTCCGAGGTTGAAGATGTTGCAGCCGAGCGCCAGCAATCCTCCGTCGGCGAAGAACAGGGCCTGGACGGTGAGAACGGAGGCGATGGTGATGAGGGCGGAGGCCGGTCCCAGGAGGATGGCCAGGATCATTCCTCCTCCCAAGTGTCCGCTGGATCCGGTGCCCGGTATGGTGAAGTTGATCATCTGGACGGCAAAAACAAAAGCGCCCAGAACCCCCATGAACGGCACCTGGCGATCATTCTGATCACCTTCCACCCTGCGGGAACATAAGGCGATGGCTCCGGCGGCAGCGGCCCACAGGGTGCCGCCAACGACGGGGGAGAGCAGGGCGTCGGCCATGTGCATAGTGCTTCATCTTCCTGAGAACATAGACAAGTCTTGTGACGAATTTCGAAATCGTAACACGCATTCACCTTAGCCAAGCCCCCTCCCCCTGTCAACCCATTTTCCGGCAAGAATTCGCAAAAATTAATTTTATCACTTGTATCGGGGTTTTCTCGGTCTGAACCTCTCCGAACTTCCGCGCCTTCACTCTCAGCGCTTCTTTTCCGAAGCCTCTCTCTTCATCCGCGCCACCTCGTCCGTTTGCAGCCCTTCGGTGTCACAGGCGTAAACCTGCCGTGCATTGCCGGCAAAGATGCGCTCTTTCAATGTGCCACCCGCAGGGCCCAAGGAGCGGAAACCAAATTTTTCCCGCAGATCCTCCGGAATCTCCAGTCGGCGCATGGCCTCGATCTGCCACTGCGGCGAGCCGTACCAGACCGAATCCGTTCCCCAGAGAACCCGATTCTCGCCCATCCCCTTGATCAGGGTCCCCAGAATGCCGGCGCAGTAGCGAGGAGCGCTGACCGCGGTGACGGCGAAGACCGAACCGAGCTCCGCGTAGACATTTTCCACCCCGTGCTCCTGCGGAATTCTTGCCAGTTCGCTCACCCAGGGGATCTCACCTTTTTCTTCGAAGGCCCCTAGCTGCTCTGCGGTGGGCAGTCCGCCGGTGCGGATCGCCGAATGATAGATGAGAAAGCGCAGCTGCGGCCAGTCTCTCGCCGCCTTCGGCACGTCGTCGACGCCGCCGTATTGCCAGGTCCCGGCCATCCGCTGCTTGTAGTTGGAGGGGAGCAGCCCTTTATGGATGCAAACGGTGGTAATGCCGGCTTTTACCATCTTTTCATAGGCGGGATAGACAAGCTTCTCGTCATCGAGCCGCCAGGGCCATCGGGACTCACCGAAAGGCATGCCGACGGTGTACCCCTTCCAGGCGTCGGGCTTCATGGCGATGACCCGCTCCAGATCCTCAAGCCACCCGGGACGTCCCGGGGAGAAAAGGGCGTGGGCCAGCAGGCGCCTGCTTCCGGCCATTTCTTCGACCCTTTGCCGGGCCCGGATCAGCTCGTCATTATGGAGGAAGTAGCGTTCCGGATCGTCGGCGGGGGCGCTGCTCAGCACCGCCAGAGCGGTATCGCTCTTGATAAAAACCTCCTCGAAGAAATTGTCGAACCGGATCTTCTCCACCGTCTGCTCCCCCTGCAGCTGGGGATTCCATCGTTTGGCCAGCTCGCGCAGGCCGAGAATGCCTCTGGAGTGGTAATCCGGGGAGACGAAATGGGTCTGAACATCGATGATCAGCTGTTCGGCCAGAGTCCGGCTGCGCTCGGCGGCGGCTTCCGGATCAGCCGCCTCGGCCGGGCCGACGGCGAAAAGAGGACCGAAGACCGAGTTCATGGCGACAAAGGCAGCCGCCATGCCGCAGCTGCTTTGCAGGAAGCGGCGCCTGTCCATTCCCAGGGGCTTCCTGAGGCGGTCCGTCAGCTCGAGCAGGCATTTTTCTACCCGGAGCATTTCGCCGCTCTGTTCTCCTCGACGGCCGCTCTCCCCTTCGCAAAGGATTCTCGTCGGCAGAGGGAAAACCGGTCTTCTTAATGTCGATTTTTTTCCCCTGATCATATTCGTCTCCTTCTCCCGATAAAGGCCGACAGGTTGCTGCCGAATCGATGTTCATTATTTCTTGCATGGAATTGCTGCAAGGATAGCGAAGGGAAGGCTAAAAGCAAATCGTTCCTCGCTGCACCGCATCCGGGCAGATTGCGTATTGCCGAATGCATTTTTCATGATAACTGTTTTGTACCGGGCGGAGGACCTGCACCGATGCCTTGCCAAAAGTTTATTCCTGCAGGGAGAAAGCAGCGCCATGCCTCGGATACCGAACGACAGAATGCCCGACAGCACCATGACCCTGATGCTCGAGGGCTACAACTTCATTTCCGACCGGTGCCGGCGGTTTGACTCCGATCTTTTCGAAACACGGCTCCTGCTGCGGAAAACCATCTGCATGACAGGCCCGGAGGCGGCCGAACTCTTTTACGACAGTGAGCGTTTTCAGCGGCAGGGGGCCGCTCCGCAAAGGCTGCTGAAGACTTTTTTCGGGGCTCCAGGGGTGCAGGGACTCGACGGCGAGGCGCATCGGCATCGCAAGCGGATGTTCATGTCGTTGATGACCCCCGAGGCGATCAGCCGACTGACGGAGCTCACCTCCAAAAGCTGGCTGGCGGATATCGGCGAATGGGAAGGCCATAAGGAGCTCGTCCTCTTCGACCATGTGCGCCGGGTCCTCTGCCGGGCCGTCTGCGAATGGGCCGGCGTGCCGCTGCCGGAAGAGGATGTCGAGCGAAGAGCGGATGAATTCGAGGCGATGGTCGACGGCTCCGGAGGAATGGGGCTGAGATACCGGCGGGGAGTGCGGGCCAGGAAAACCACGGAAGAATGGATCGAGGGGATAATCGAGCAGGTGCGCGGCGGCGCCTTGAGGCCCCCCGAAGACGGCGCCCTCAGCCGGATCGCCCGGCACCACGATCCGGAGGGGAAGCTGCTCGACCCGCGGGTGGCGGCCGTGGAGGTGATCAATATTCTGCGCCCGACGGTAGCCGTTTCCCGCTATGTGGTCTTTGCCGCCCTGGCCCTGCACAGGCATCCCGAATACCGGGGGATTCTGCAGGCCGGGGGGGAGGACGATCTGGAGAATTTCGTGCATGAGGTCCGCCGCTTCTACCCGTTTTTCCCCTTCGTAGCGGCTCGGGTGCGCAAGAGCTTCGAGTGGAAGGGCTACTCCTTTCCGGAGGGAAGGAGAGTCCTCCTCGATCTGTACGGAACCAATCACGATCCCAGGACCTGGGAGACGCCGCAGGAGTTCCGGCCGGAGCGCTTCCGCCGCTGGAATAAAAGCGCCTGGAATTTCCTCCCCCAGGGGGGCGGGGACCACTATGAGAACCACCGCTGCGCCGGGGAGTGGATCACTATCGAGCTGATGAAGACGGCGGTGAGGCACCTGTGCCGGTCCATGACCTATGAAGTGCCGATGCAGAACCTGCAGATCCGATTTTCCAGAATTCCGGCCATCCCCGAGAGCCGCTTCGTGATCGCAAACGTGAAGCGATGTCCCGATCCCGCACCCTGATAAAATACGTCCTGCTGCAGGGACCCGCGCTGGCGCTGCTGGTCTTGGTCCTGTTGCTGGTGCGCCGCTGGACCGATTATCACCCCTGGATCTTCTGGACGGTTCTGGCCCTGTGGATCATCAAGGATGCCGCCATGTACCCGGTCTACCGCAAGGCCCTCTCCTCGAACGGACGGTCCGATTCGGTGATCGGAGCCCGGGGAATCGCCCGGGAGCGGATTGCGCCTTCCGGCTATATTCTCGTGCGGGGAGAGCTCTGGCGGGCCCGTCTCAGGGAGGGGTCGCCGGCCGTGGAGGAGGGAGATCCGGTGAGGGTGCTCAAGATCGAAGGGCTTACGCTGGAGATCGTTCCGGAGCGCGAGGAGTGAATGGTTCACTTCGTGCCGGCGGAAGCCGCCGACGACATGATTCCCAATGCCTGGCGACAGTAAAAAAAGGGCGGCCGACCGGCCGCCCTTGAAAACTTTCCTTCTATCTGTTTGCAGATTTTTTTCAGTTGCCGCCTGCGCGGGGCCGGCGCTGGGCGCCGCGCGAACGCTTGCGGGGCGGAGCGCCGGCGGCCTGTGCTTCCTGGCCTCTCGACGGCCGCGCCGGAGAGGGGGCTTTGGGGGCACCGCTTTTACCGGCCCCGGACGGTTTGCGCCGAGGTGCCGGCTGGCGAGGGGGGCGGGCGAACTCTCCGTCCTTCTTCGGCGCCGGCACGGCGTAGTCGAAATCCTCCACGATGCGGCGATCAAGCGGGGCGCTGAGCACCCGCTCGATGGCTTGCACCATCGCGGTATCTTCAGCAGTCACGAGGGTAAAAGCGTCGCCGGTGCGGGCGGCGCGGCCGGTTCGGCCGATGCGGTGGATATACGCCTCGGGAGTGTCGGGAATATCGTAGTTGACGACGTGAGAGATCTGAGAGACGTCGATGCCGCGAGCGGCGATATCGGTCGCCACCAGGACCTGATAAGTGCCGTCACGGAAACCGTCGAGGGCCGCCTGCCGGCGGTTCTGGGAAAGGTTTCCCTGCAGCGAGGCCGCCTTGTAGCCGGACTTCTCCAGCTTTTCACCGAGGCGCTTGGCGCGGTGCTTGGTGCGGGTGAAGACCAGCACCGATTCGGTATCGGTATGCTGCAGAAGGGCAAGGAGCAGATCGGTCTTCAGGTGCTGTTTGACCGGATAGAGGGCATGACTGACCGTGGTTGCCGGGGCGACGGTGTCGACCTGGACGGTGACCGGGTCGCTGAGGATGTCGTGGGCCAGCTTGCGGATTTCGTTCGGCATCGTCGCCGAGAAGAGAAGGGTCTGTCTCTTTTTGGGCAGGTGCTGCAGAATCCGCCGGATGTCTGGGAAAAATCCCATGTCGAACATCTGGTCGGCCTCGTCGAGGACCAGCACATCCAGACGAGAGAGGTCGATGGTCCCCTGCTTGAGATGGTCGAGAAGGCGCCCCGGACAGGCGACGACGATTTCTGCCCCGCGCTTCAGCTTCTGGATCTGCGGATTGACGCTCACACCCCCGTAGACGGTGAGGCTGCGCAGGGGGGTCTTCTGCCCCAGATCATTGAATGACTCGTGGATCTGCTCGGCCAGTTCGCGGGTAGGTGCAATGACCAGGGCCCGGACATGTCCACGCCCTCCCTGCGACAGGCGATGCAGAATCGGCAGGGCGAATGCGGCGGTCTTTCCGGTGCCGGTCTGAGCCAGACCCATGACGTCGCGTCCTTCCATAACCGGTGGGATCGCCTGCGTCTGGATCGGCGTCGGTTTCGTATAACCCGCTGCAGCAGTGCCTTCCATGACCTGGGGGTGAAAATTGAATTTCTGAAACTCCATTTTTTCCTTCTTCCTTGTTCCTTAAAAAAAAAGCCCCGGAGTATTCCGGGGCTTTACGATGTCAGTTTCGTTTTTTTCCTGGAACAGATGATGTTATCGGGCACCCTAACAGGTTCGGGGAAGCGCTGTCAAGCCAATTCCACAGATTCGCTTTCATCCCGCCGCTGACCGGCACAGAAAATGATCCAGCCGATTGGCGAAAGCCATGCGGTCCGAATGGTTCAAGGCCGCCGGTCCGCCGGTCTCGATCCCCGCTCCGCGCAGTTCGTCCATGAAGTTGCGCAGGGTCAGCCGCTCGCGGATATTGTCTTCGGTGAAAAATTCCCCCCGCGGGTCCAGAACGTGCCCCCCCTTTTCAATCACTTCGGCGGCCAGCGGGATGTCGGCGGTGATCACCAAGTCGCCGGACTGCAACCGACGGACGATCTCGTTATCGGCCACGTCGAACCCGGCCCCCACCCGGACGCTCCGGATGAAACGCGACGACGGAATCGACAAAGGCTTATTGGCGACCAGGGTCAGCTGGACGCGGACCCGCTCGGCGGCCCGGTAGAGGATTTCCTTGATGACCCTGGGACAGGCGTCGGCATCTACCCAGATGTGCATGGACAGACCTCCAAAAACGATGAATCCGCCCCGTCGATCTCAACTTCGATCAGCCGGCGTTTTTCGGCCCGGTGCATTTTCTTGATTTCCATCTCCCGGCGGCTGGCCGTGCTGCGGCAGTGCCCCCCTTCCAGAAAGACCACTCGCCTCGGCCCGCGCCCTCGAAAGTACCTTGCTCCCCGTCCCTCGGCATGCTGACGGAAGCGTCTTTCGATATCGGTGGTGATGCCCGTATAAAGCGAATTGTCCGTACAAAGAATGATATAGACCTGCCAGTTCACGGTTCGGTTTATTCCTTACTGCGGGAGATGGGTCAGCGTCACAGGATAGCATGGATGATGCCGCATCCGCCATCTTTCACAAAACAAGAAGGCCTCCCCCGGAGATTGTCGGTCGGTTTCCTGCCGAGCAAAACATTGGACTGAAAGTACAAATCGGCCTACAATGCCGGCTCGTTGCAGAAATATCCCGCCATCATGGAGCGTTATGTCCAATTTTATTCTGATCGGTCTTTTCGTCGGGCTTGGCCTGCTGTTTCGCAGAATGGAGGCCTTTCCAAAGGATTCGGCGCAGGTGTTGAACATGTTCGCCCTCTATGTTTCGCTGCCGGCGCTGATCCTGCTGAAAATCCCGCAGTTGGAGCTGGGGAGCGATGCGCTGGTTGCAGCCATGACCCCCTGGGCCTTGCTGTTGCTCTCCATTGCCCTGATCCTTCCTGCATCACGGCATTTCGGCTGGAGCAGGGCGAAGACCGGAGTGCTGCTGCTGGTGGTGCCGATCGGCAATACCTCGTTCATGGGCGTGCCGATGGTCAATGCCTTTTTCGGGCCGAGCGGCATTCCCTACCTGATCGTCTATGACCAGGTCGGAACCATCCTGATCTTTGCCCTCTACGGTTCACTGATCCTCGCCATGTACGGCCGGGAAGGGACGCTGAAGGTCTCCTCCGTCGCCCGGCGCGCGCTGACTTTTCCACCGACCATTGCAGCGGCGGCCGGTCTGGCGCTGCGCCCCTGGCCCTATCCCGAAGCCGTCGTCTCGGCTCTGCACGGCATCTCCCAGAGCCTGACCCCGCTGGTAATGACCGCCATCGGCCTGCAGTTGCGCTGGCGGCTGGAGCGCAGCGTGCTCGGTCCCTTAAGCTACGGCCTGCTGATCAAGCTGCTGATCACCCCGCTGGCGGCGCTGGCCGTCTGCAGGCTGCTGGGGCTGACCGGCCTGCCCGTCGATATTGCGGTGTTCGAGGCCGGCATGCCGCCGATGGTGACGGCCGCCGCCCTGGCGGTGGTCGCCGGGATGGAGAGCGAACTGGCGATCGCGCTGGTGGGGGTCGGGATCATCTTTTCATTCGCGACCCTGCCGATCATTTATTTCCTGCTGTAGAAACCTTCCACGAAGTTGGACAAGCCTCGAGTATGGGCAGGGGAGAGCTATTCGTCGATCGGGCCGGTCAGGTGATCCGCTCGGGCGACGAGCAGTTCCCCCAGCAGAAAGCCGAGCAGCAGGGCGAGGGCTCCACCAAGCACTCCCTTGATGATAAGAGCCGCCCCGGCTTCGAAGGAAGCTGGGGAGGCCTTGAGAAAGGGAAGGGCGAAGTCCGCCTTCTCCAGCAGCCTGCCCGCCCCGCGTCCGGCAAACCAGACGAAAACCGCGGCGCCGATCCCCAAGAGGGAGGAAGCGAAGGCATAGGTTTCGCCGGCGAGCCTGGCAACGATCGCCGAAACGGCGACGGCGGGGGGGAGTCTCTCGTCTAGGGTACGCACATCCCGGGCGCGCAGCAGGATTGCGTGTACCACCAGGTAGGAGGCGAAGGCGAAGAGCAGTTGGTAGATGATGCCGCCGATCATCGCTTCGGAGGAGAGCTCGAAGAGTTCTTTCCACCCGAGAAAAAAGACAATGATGGCATAGGTGGCCACGATGACGGCGGCGGCCGTCAAGATCCGCGCACTGAGAATGCGGAAGAAAGCCCGATCGGCTAGTCGCTCCAGGACCTGCGGAGCGAAGAGGTATTTCGACATTTCACATCTCCTTCAGAGTAGGTTTCGGACAGATTTCGCGTTTCACCGTTATCTGTCCCCCCTGCCCTTCCCCTTGCCGTTCCCGTTCCCCTTCTCCTTCTTGGGCCGGTAGGATTTGCCTCCGTACTGGTTCTTGTTCTTCCGGTAATTCCCATACTCCGCATCGCGCAGCGCCAGCATGTCGCCAAGCCTCCGCTTGGCCAGCCCTGGAGGCAGGTGTCTGTGCTCGATGATCTTCCAGGGTCCGTTGTAGCCGGGAGCGACGTGCCAAGCCCCCCCTTTGTGCAGATAGAAGGATCCGTCGATGCAGAACATGTCGTACGGGACTCCCACCGCCACCTGGAAGCCAAGGGTGGGAGGAACGAGAAATAGCGGAGGGTCGGCGACAATTATCGGCGCGGGAATGTCGGCTCCGGCTTTGATTCTGAGGTCCACCCCGAAGTCGATGGCGCCGACGGAAGGGGCGCAGAAGAGAGCGGCGGCGCAGAGAAGGAGCAGTGTTTTTTTCATGGTCATGGATTCCTTTCTTAGGATGTTCGCTGATACCGGACCATGTCTCTGCACCAATCCTGCCATCTGTGAGAACCTGCTCTCTGAAAAATGAGTAAGCCTCCAAAAAAAAGAGCAGGCTTTCGTCGCCTGCCCTTCCCTTTCCTTAAATCAGTCCGTTCTCCTTCGACTCTCATGGATTCTGAGATGGGAACTCTGGATCGATGTTTTTATCAGCCTGGACCAGGCCAATCGACGGGTGCCCCTCACTCGGGGCACTGCACTCCGATGAAGGCAAGGTCCTCGGCGATCTGTGCCGGTGTCGGAAGCTGGTGCTCTTTGCCGGTCCGGGTGACGGTGAAGATCTCGCCGAATCGGTCCGTAACCACCATCGCCGCCCCGCCGTTCAAAGCGGGGGCGGTATCGATGAGAAGAGGGAGTGAAAGAGAAAGGCGACGCTTCAACTCCCGCACCTCCGCCGACGAACCCGGTATGACGGCCAGAACCTCGGCCTCTTCCTTCCGCAGCTCGCCGCGAGCACTGTCCAGCTCACGCAGCTCCTGCTCGCAGGCGTTACAGCCCGGAGGGTGGGTGAGAAACAGGACGAGGTTGCGCCGGCCGCGGAACTCGCCCAGCCGCACCACCTCCCCTGAAGCCGCCGGCAGGCAAAAAGCCGGCAGGATGTTCCCTTTTTTCAGCAGTTCGATACTGACCATGGATGCCTCTCTGCGCTCCTATTCCAGATCCTTTTTTATCCTTTCGAATTCTTCACGGCCGATCTCCCCCCGGGCATAGCGCTCCTTGACGATATCCAGCGGACTTCTCTCCGGCCTGTCTCCCCCCTGCCGCCCGCTGAAGCGAATCAGGTAGAAGATGGCAACCGTCAGCAGAACCACCCCGACCACCAGGATCAACCAGTTATAGGGGTACATGAAAAATTGCTTCATCATGGCCGTTCCTCCTCACCGCACTGAGAATCTGTCAGATCTTTCATAGTTTATCAGAACAGAAGAAACCGACAAACATTGTGAAGAGATGGGGGTGCAACGAGCGATCCCACGCCGAGGGCATGGGAAAGACCGGATGAACGGGCCGCGGTAAAAATCTCGAGCGACTGGTATCAGCTCCGGCCGGCGGAGGTCATCTCCCGAAAACGCGCTGCCCATAGGGGACTTTGCGCCTCCTGCTCGTGCTTGAAGAAGACGAAGGCCTCCTCCCATGGCTGCGCTGTGACCTTCTGCGCCCAGGCGGAAAGATCTTCGTCCGAATAAGGTCTTCGCAATCTCAGGTATCCCCACTCGGCCGTGTTGAAGGGGCTCTCCAGCGGCCGCTCCACTCTGTCGGCGCCGCAAAGGGCGAAGCCTCCCGCCCGCAGGGCGGCCTCGACATCTTCGTCGAACCAGGACGGATGCCGGAACTCGAAGGCGGCACGCGCGCGCGGGAGTTGCTCAAGGAATTCTTCGAGGCGGGAGAGATCTTTTTTGAAATCGGGAGGGAGCTGGAAAAGGACCGCCCCCAGCCTTTCGCCGAGGACCGCCGCGGTGCGCAGGAGGTAGGAGGTCTCTTCCGCCGCGTCCCGCAGGCGCTTGAAATGGGTGATGCGCCGGGAGGCCTTGAGGACAAAGCGGAAATCGGCGGGCACCTGCTCCGCCCACCCCTCCAGCATCCCGACCGTGGGGAGCCGGTAGAAGGTGTTGTTTATCTCCACCGCACTTAAAAGCCCGGCGTAGTGTCGCAGCATCTCCCTGGCAGGCAGCCCCTCCGGGTAGAAAGCGCCGGTCCATTCCCTGTAGCTGTACCCGCTTGTGCCTATCCATAGCCGCATGGTTGATGCTCCGATGAGAGGGAAGATCCAGGCGCCGGCCCGGAGGCAGCGGCGGGCTTCACACTTCGGCCCTCAAAAACAGGTCCACTCACTTGCACTTTATCAAAGATTTTCCGGGCGTCCCTTTAATTTCAACCTGGACACACGGATGGCCGCCTGTCAGGGCCAGCCGGGGAAATCATTTCGAATTATTGTATATTTTCCATGACTTGGTAGGCTTGTAAGTACATATCACCTTTTTTGGCAGTCTTTTCTTTTCCAATTTTCAACTTCGTCAGGTCCGGCCCCTGGATTGAACTTAGAGGATGGAGGGAATGATGCGCCAGCTTCGCAAGACCGCCATGCTTCTACTGTGCACCTGCTGGCTGCCGGGCTTCGTTTCGGGCGAGGCCCTGGCCGACACCGTCACGATCAGCAATGGCGACCGCCTCACCGGAAAGGTGGTCCGCCTGGTCGAGGGGACGCTCACCCTCGAGACATCCTACTCGGAGCCCATACTCATCGACGCAGAAAATATCGTCGCTGTCGAAACGGACGCTCCGGTGGAAATGCGCCTCGATGGCGGAGAGATATTCAAGGGCAGGATTTCCGCTATGGGTGATGGCCGGCTCGCCATCGGCGCAAGCGAAGAGCGGGAACCGGTTCTTACACGCTGGGAGGAGGTCGCGGCGATCAATCCCCCTCCTGTCCCGCCGGCAAAACTCAAGGGCAGTGTCACCGTCGGCGCGAACATGCAGTCGGGCAATACCGACCGCAGTGCGGCCTCCGTGGCGCTGGAAGCCACCCGCAGGGATGCGGAGCACCGGTTCAGCATGAGCTTTCTGCACAACTACGCCGAGGAGGACGATGAGATCAACACGCGCAACACCTTCGGTGCGTTCAAATACGATTATTTCTTCACCCTCAAAACGTTCGGCTACCTTTCGGTCGAGATGCTCAAGGACGAGTTCAAGGACCTGAACCTGCGCACGATCATCGGCCCCGGCGCCGGCTATCAGTTCTGGGACGAGGAGAGGACAGCTCTAGGCCTGGAAGGCGGGATCGCCTATTTCAACGAGGATCGGGAGGAGGGGGAGGACGACCACTGGATCACCGGTCGTCTGGCGGGGAATTTTCGCTACAGGCTGCTGGACAGGATCGAATTCTCCGAAAAGCTCGTCTTTTATCCGAGCCTGGAAGATTTCGGCAAATACACCCTGCGCAACGAAGCTTCCCTTTCCACGCCGATTGTTTTCGGATGGGCCCTGAATCTGAGCAATATCATCGACTACGACAGCGACCCTGATACCGAAGGGGTGAAAAAGACGGACTCATACTGGATCCTGGGACTGCTGTACGAATTTTAGACGGCAACGGCCCCGCCCTGGATCGCCTCTCGTGTCAGGGAATATAGGAACGGGCCGAGAGGCCGCCTCCCCGCTCGAACTCCGCGAGCGGAATCCCCACTCCCAGCATGCCGATGGACGTCACCGCCACCAGGAGCAGGAAGGCTGTCCCCATGGCGACTCGCTTGCCGAGCGAGACCGAATAGTAGCGCGCCTTCTCCGCCTTGTCCTTTTTCTCCGCCGACCAGATCTGCAGACTCCCCATGATGACGATCAAGGCGATCAACGGCGACCAGGTCAGCCAGAAAAGACCGATCGCCCCCGCCAGTCCGACCAGCCACAGCTTGGGACTGATGACGCCGAGGATCCGCCCGCCGTCCAGGGGGGAGATGGGAAGGAGATTGAACAGGTTGAGGAGAAAGCCGGTCGAGGCGAGGGCGAACCAGAAAGGGTTGCCGGTGGCCAGTCCCACAACGGCGCATCCGATCGCTCCGATCGTCCCCAGCAGCGGCCCCCCATATGCCGCCACCGACTCGGCGAAGGCGTTGTCGGGAAGCTGCTTCATGCCGATGAAGGCGCCCATGAAGGGAATGAACATCGGCGCCGAGGACCTGATCCCCAGCATTCGCAGCGCCGCCACGTGCCCCATCTCGTGGATGAAGATGAGGGCGACGAACCCCGCGGCAAAGGACCACCCCCAGAACAGGGCATAGGCCCAGATGCTGACCAGCATGGTGATGAAGGTCTTGAACTTGACGAAATTCAGTGCGACCGCCACGTATTTGAGCTTGCCGAAAAGAAAGAGGAAGAGCAGGCCGACCGCTCCGAACCGGCTCAGAAATCCCTTCTTCTCCGGCTGTCGGCCCGGACGGAGGGTGAAATCCTCCCTCTCCGGAATCTCGGTCCTGCTGCCGAAGGGATGATGTTCCGGGGCGGTAGGGAGTGACGGCGGCATCAGCGGGCCGTTCGGCATATCGGATCTGCTTTCGTGCATGTTTTCTCGCATGGATTTCCTGAATTCCGCAGCTGGGCATCAAGGGCTGACCCGCCGGAGGCAGGCCCTGAACAACGAGGATAATGGATTATCGATGGTTTTGACAAGCGCCATCACTCCGCCAGCCGCTTCACCTCCTCATGACGGAAGCATCCGACGACATGATCGTTCACCATGCCGACCGCCTGCATGAAGGCATAGCAGATGGTCGGACCGACGAAGGAGAAGCCCCGCTTCTTGAGCTCCTTGCTTATCCGATCGGACTGTTCCGTGCGCGCCGGAATCTCGCGCAGCGAAGTCCGGGTATTCTGCAGGGGACGGTGATCGACGAAGCTCCAGAGAAACGCGCTGAGCGAGCCGAACTCTTTCATGACCTCCAGCGCCCGCCCGGCATTGTTGACGGCGGCTTCGACCTTGCGCCGATTGCGGACGATCCCCGGATCGGTCAGCAGCCGCTCAATGTCGGCCTGCGAAAAGGCCGCGACCTTTCCGGGATCGAAGCCGTGAAAAGCCCTTCTGTAGTTCTCCCGCTTTCTGAGGATGGTCAGCCAGCTCAGCCCCGACTGCGCCCCCTCCAGAACCAGCATCTCGAAGAGGTGGCGGTCGTCATGGGCAGGGACTCCCCACTCTTCATCGTGGTAGGTAAGGTACAGGGGGTCGCTGCCGCTCCATTCGCATCTGTTCTTCATTGCTTTCTCCAATTGGGGCAGGGGGAATAATCCCGTGGCGCCCGTCCCCTCCCGGCCTTCCTGCTATACTCTTTTACATGAAACGGGGCAGAAAGGTCCATCCCGAATGATTCCGGCGGAACCCGAAAAACCGGCGGCCGACCGTCATCTGTGGGAATTTCCCGCGGTTCGCGACCTGCTGGTTGTCGTTCTGGCGTCCATCCTCGTCTGGCTGGCCTACCTGCTCAAGGAAATTCTGCTGCCGATCTTCGTCGGGCTGCTGCTGGCCTACCTGATGAATCCCATGATCACCGGGGTGAGAACGCGCTGGGGAATTTCACGCCCGGTCTCGATCGTGACCATCCTCATCCTGCTCATCCTGGCGGGCGCCGGATTGGGGACCTGGGCGGCACCCCTGCTTGCAAAGCAGAGCACGAAGCTGTTGGAGAGGATACCCGATTATCTCCGGGACATGGAAAATCGCTTCGGATTGGATATCGGAGACCTGACCAAGCAGCTGGCGGCCGAAGGGGAAGAGGGCGAAGGGGAGAAGGAGGAGCCGCCCCCGGTGGTCAGCCTGGTCGGCCGCTTCCTCAGCGCCGTGACCCAGATCGTGCTCTGGGTGATCATGGTTCCGATCTACTTCGCCTTCTTCGCCTGGCGCTTTCAGCACATGGTCCATGAGGGAAAGCAGTATCTTCCGCCGAAGCGGCATCCGAGGGCGGCGGATGTCCTGCGGCGGATGGACGAGGCGATCGGGACCTTTTTCCGCGCCCGCCTGCTGATCTGCCTGATCATCGGCATCGTCTTCGCCGCCGGCTGGTGGCTGGCGGACGTCCCTTACTGGTTTCTTCTGGGCGCCATCACCGGAGTGCTCAGCATCGTCCCCTATCTTTCCATTGGCGGCTGGCTGCTGGCGCTGCTCTTCAAATATCTGGAGATGACGACAGGTCCCGACGCCCCCGGCTTCGAATGGATGGCGGTGCTTCTGTGGCCGACCCTGGTGTTCGCCTTCGGCAATTTCCTCGAGGCCTGGATCCTCACCCCCTGGATTCACGGCCGCACCACCCATCTGCACCCGATCACGATCCTCAGCGTCGTCCTGATCGGCGGCGGCCTCGGGGGTTTCTGGGGACTGCTGCTGGCGATTCCGTTCGCTATTTGCCTCGATATTCTGGCGAAGGAGTTCCTCCGCCCCCGGTTGCCTAGCTGACGAGCTCATCACTCAATGAAGATTTCACCCGCGAGATACTTTACGCATTTCCCCGACAGGGCGACGCGTCCATCTCCCAGAGAGCAGCGCAGGATGCCCCCGCGTGCGGACACCTGCCTCGCGATCATCTCGGACTTTTGCAGCTTTCCGGCCCAATAAGGAGTCAGGACGCAGTGCGCGGAGCCGGTGACGGGGTCTTCGTCCACACCGACCTTGGGTCCGAAAAAGCGGGATACGAAATCGTACTCCACCAACCCGGGCGCCGTAACGATGACGCCGCGCAGGGGAAGCTTCCGCAGGAGGTTGAAATTTGGTGTGATCGCTCTGACGGCGTCTTCATTTTCGAGCACGACCAGAAAATCCTCGGAGGCCAGAACTTCGACGGGGTCGACGCCGAGTCCCTGAATCAGTTCGGGGGGGACCACACAGGGCCGAGGGGGTTGCGACGGGAGGTCCATGGCGAGCCTGTTGTCGCTGCGACGGACGGCAAGTTCGCCGCAGCGGGTCTGGAACTTCACCTCATCACGGTCCCGCTCCAGCTCATTCAGAACGACGAAGCCCGATGCCAGCGTCCCATGACCGCACAGGTCGACTTCCGTCACGGGGGTGAACCCCCGGAGGTGGTACGACCCTCTTGCGCCGACGAAAAAGGCCGTCTCCGGCAGGTTGTTCTCGGCCGCGATGGCCTGCATCAGTGAATCGTCGATCCAACGCGGCAGGGGGCAGACCGCGGCCGCGTTCCCGGCGAACGGCTTGTCGGTGAAGGTATCGAGCTGGAACAATGGGAGTTTCATTCCAAACACTCCTTTCTCCACGGCGATTGCATCAAGTATCCTGCGCCCTCATGCGCCGATGCGCAAGCGCCGGGATCAGGCGGCGCACCTCCTCCACCCGCTCCATGGCGATCTCCGCCGTTATCAGCGCCGCATCTTCCCCCTGCTCCACCGTTGCCCCCTCGGCCACAATCTCTCCCCACGGATCGATGATCAGGGTGCGGCCGTAGGTCTGCCGGCCGCCGGGATGGGTGCCGACCTGGGCCGGGGCGAGGACGTAGGCCTGGTTCTCGATGGCGCGGGCCCGCAGCAGGACCTCCCAGTGGGCGCGGCCGGTGCGGACGGTGAAGGCGGAGGGGACGGTGAGCAGAGGGCAGCCCTCGCCGGCGTAGTGGCGGTAGAGTTCGGGGAAGCGCAGGTCGTAGCAGATGCTCAACCCCACCCGCCACCCCTCCACGTCGAGGCTCAAGGGGCGCGAACCCCCTTCGACCAGCTCCGACTCGCGGTATCGCTCGCCGGGAAGATCGACGTCGAAGAGATGCATCTTGTCGTAGACCCCCAGGCTTGCGCCGTCCGGTCCGTAGACGGGACAGGCGTTGCGCAGCTTGCCGCTCTCCGCGGCCAGCAGCACGCTGCCGCCGACGATGTACATGGAGCGACGCCGAGCGGTTTCAGCCAGAAACGGCAGCACCGTGGCGGGGACGACTTCGGCGGCGATGCGGTGCTTTAATGCGTTGTCCGGGTGCATGAAGGAGAAGTTTTCCGGCAGCACGGCCAGCCGCACTTTCTCGGCCGCCGCCTTTTCGAGAAGGCGGGCGACGACCTCGAGGTTGGCCGCCACGTCGCCACCGGAGCACATCTGAACACAGGCTGCACGCATCAGTTCACCTTAAGGAAGTAATCGCTACTTGGTTTTAAGCACGAATTCACACGAATGGACACGATTCAGAATAATTATAACCTCTTCGAAATGATCATTTAATCAAAAACTCTCCCCTGTATCGCTTTCCAGGCGGAGGCTATCGATCAGATTTCGTCCGCCGCCTTTTCCGACGTCATAGGGCAGGAACTTTCCATGATCTGATCAGAAGAGCGAGGGGATTTATGGGGCCTGCTCACCAGGGTGATGCCGGCGAGCACCAGCAGGGCGCCGATGGCGAAGCAGGCATCGATCGGCTCGTTCAGAAGGAGCACGCCGAAGACGACCCCGAACAGGGGAGAGAGGAAGGAGAATACGGAAAGCCGCGAGGCGAGGTACCGCCGCAGCAGGGCGAACCAGGCAAGATAGCTCGCGAAGGTGACGACGATCCCCTGAAACAGCACGCTGGCCCAGGCGATACCCGTCATCGACACCTTGCCGGCCTGACCGGAAACGGCGGCGTAGACCAGCAGAAGAACGAAGGCGGCGACGAGCTGATAGACGAGCGTTTTGGCCGGGGGAGCTTCGGATAATTTGGTGCAGCGAATGATCACCGTCGTGACTCCCCATCCGGCCCCTGCCAGAATCCCCAGGACATCCCCCCACAGCATCTCCAGACTGAAGCCCGTACTGATGGAGCCGCCGGTGAAGGCGAGCACAATGCCGGCGAAGGAGACGGCGATGCCCGTCCACTGGTGCGGGCGAAGCCGCTCGGCGGGGAGGAACCATTGCAGCCCCAGGGCGGTAAAGATGGGGGCGGTATAGAGAAATACCGACATATGCGATGCCGTGGTAAAACGCAGCCCCTCCGCCACGAAAATGAATTCGACGGAAAACAGGACGCCGATGATGATCCCCGGCAGCAAGGTGCCATCCGGGCGGAAAAACCGTTCACGGCTGCAGCCGATGACGATGCCGACCAGCAGCGCGCTCAGGCCGGAGCGAAGCGCTATCTGCATGATCGGCGCGATGTCGGGGGCCGCCGCCTTGATCGCCACCTGGTGCAAACCCCAGATGGTGCAGAGCAGCAGCATCATCCCTGTCGCATAGCCGTCCAGATGTTTCCGTTCCGACATCACTTCAGGTTGGCTCCCGCGCCCGCGACGCAAAGGGTGATCTCCGAGTCAAGGAACTCGCATACCATCGGATTGATGACCTCCGGATGGGTAAGCGGGGCCATGTGCCCGAAGTGGTTGATGAAACGGTATGACCAGTGAGGGCATGCTTCGGCGAAGAGATCAACGATCTCCCGAATGGGGAGAGGGGTGGTTCGATCGCAGACCACCAGGGTTTCCGCGGTCAGGGCGCTCCATGCCTCGATGGTGGTTTCCTCTTTCATGACGGCATCCCACTCGTGAAAGCTGGGCATAATCGCTGCGACAAAGGCGGCACGGCGCTTCTCCGGCATTGCCTTCCACGACCCCTCTCCGTTCCAGTAGTCGGCAAAACGCTGTGCGGCTTTCGGCCAGTCGCCTGACGAACCGAAGTATTTCACGTGTTCATACAGGTTCCATGTCTCCAGGAAGGCTTCTGTACGGCCTCTCTGCTTGAGCAGAAAGAACGGATTCGGTTCGAGAAGAATCAACTTTTCAAGCCGCGGGCCGAGCAGCAAGGCGGCCTTGAGCGCCACCGAACCTCCGACGGAGTGCCCGACCAGGTGAACGGATCCATCAACTTCTTCGCACAACGACAGAATCAGCTGGGCCTGGGCATGCAGCGACTGCGACGAGGTCTCCGGCCAGGGCGTCGTTTCTCCGTAGCCGAAAAGGTTGATGGCGAGAACGCGGTAGCGATCCTTCAGCGCCTCCGTCAGAGACCGCCATTGCCGGTTGCCACTGACCGAGCTATGCACCAGGATTACCGCCTGACCCTTTCCGTCATCGGTGTAATCGATCTTGAGGCTTCCCTTCGACAGCACTGGCATTCTTCCTGCTCTCCTTTTGCTCTTTCGAATGATGAAATCTCAGTCAGCGTCGAGATCACTCTTGCACTTTCCAGGTCCCGTTTCGTGAAGTCATATTCGCTTGTCGGCAAGGCTCGGAGTCTTATCCATCCGGGTGCCGATCTTAACGGCAGTAGAGAGTCGCACCACCCCCTCCCGGTGCAGGACCTCGTGCACCTTCCGGATCGCCGCCAGAATCTCATCCAGCTCCCCTTCAACATTGGTTCCATAGGCATGCGGTTCCATCCGCAGCCCGCATTCCGTGAGCACCTCCCGGGCGCGTTGCACCTCTTTGCGCACCGAGACGCCGGCGCCTATGGGTATCACCTGAATCTCCGCTGTTGCAATCATGGCACCACCTTTCTCCGGTTCCGGCAGCCTGCTGCGACTAGTGCAAAGCGCATCTGAATTGTTCTTTCTTTGAATTAGTTTTCAGGCACGCCCCTGGTTCCGTTCCAGAATCCACTCAGCCGCCGCCCCGGCGTCCGTGAGGGCGATCCCCCCTTCTCCCATCTTTTCCTCGTCCCCGGGACGATACTTCCCCGTCCGCACCAGGATCCCCCGCAGACCGGCCTTGAGCGCGCCGCCCACGTCCGAGGCGGCATCGTCTCCGACCAGCACCGTCTCCTCCGGCCGGCAGCCGAGGCTTGCTACGGCGTCGAGGAAGAAGTCCTTCGCGGGCTTCCCGAGGACTGTCGCCTCGACTCCGGCAGCATACTCCAGGGCGACGACGAAGGGACCGGCGTCGAGCATCAGCCCGTCCTCCCCCTGAAAATAGGGGGTCTTGTTGGTGGTCAGGAGGGGGGCTCCCCGGCGCAGGAGGCGGAAGGCGGTGTTGAGGTTGGCGTAGGTGAATGCATCTTCGGCATGGGTGACGAGGACGGCGTTCGGCTCCTGTTGGGGAAGGTCGGCGAAGTCCTCCCGCAGATTGGGGTGGACGAGGAGGTGAAGATTCTCCCGGCGGAGGAAGGCGGCGGCCGCTGCCGGGGCGGTGAAGAGGTCGTCGCCTGTCACTTCCAGGCCCATCCGGCCGAGAGCTTCCATCAGCATCCGCCGGGACATGCGGGAGGTGTTGGTGACGAAGCGCAGGGGGATACCGGCCTCCCGCAGCCGGGCGACGGCCTGCGCCGCGCCGGGGATCAGGTCGGGGCCGATGTGGACCGTTCCGCTCAGGTCGAGGAGAACTCCTTTGATCATAACGTACCAGCGTCCCTTGAAGCTTTCTAATCGTTGCGTGACATGATGCGGCAATCCTGAAGCAACAACTCGTGCTATATGCTATACGTGCGATTCCCCCCTCCTAAAAACCAGCAACCATTATGCAATGCCATTATGCATTGTCCAATGTCCAGGTTTGCCCCCTCCGCTTACACCCTCACGGTCTTCTCCTTTGCAGAAAGCGACACTAAATGATTGCCATAGAATGTGCAAGTCAATGAATGACCCATCATTCCTCAACGTAGATCATCTTCCGTGTCATGCCGCCGTCGATGACGAAATTCTGGCCGGTGATGAAGCCCGCGGCATCCGAGGCGAGATAAAGAACCATTGCGGCGATGTCCTCGGGGCGGCCGACCCGGCCTGCCGGGTGCTGTGCGTGGTCGAGGGCGGAGAGGACCGCGGGCTTGCGGCGCGCGCCTTTTTGCAGGGCCGTGACGTCGATCCACCCCGGGGAGATGCAGTTGACCCGAACCGCCGGGCCGAGGCTGAGGGCCAGCGCATGGGTCAGGGCCACGAGTCCCCCTTTGGAGGCGGCGTAGCTCTCCGTATCCGGCTCGGACATCAGCGCCCGAGTCGAAGCGATGTTAACGATGCTCCCACTGTTCGCGCTCAGCAGCGGGGCGAAGGCGCGGCTGGCGAGGAAAGGTCCGGTGAGGTTGACTCCGATCACCCGCTGCCACTCCTCCACTCCCAGTTCAGAGAGGGGCTTTCGGGCCATGATTCCGGCGTTGTTGACCAGCAGGTCGAGTCCGCCGCCGGTTTCAACCCTTCGGCGCAGGGCCTGGACCGACACCGGGTCGGCGACATCGGTGTCCACAAACTCGACCGGTCCAAGGGCGGAGAGCTCCTGGCAGGCCTCGTCTCCGGCCTCGGCATCGATCTCGGCCAGAAAGACCCGCCCCCCGGCGCGCAGCAGCGCCTCCGCAATGGCGCGGCCGATCCCCTGGCCGCCGCCGGTGACGACGGCCGTTTTTTTGGCGAAGTCAGTCATGGAGAATCCTCTTTTCAAGAACGTGGACGACTACTCAAGGTTTGCACGCGCAAGTTGGTAGGGACGCTGGTAAGTTATGTAACTTATTCTCGCCAGCACTCACAACTTACATTTCTTACCAGCGTCCCCTCCGGTTTCCGAATAGGGGGATTCTGTTGTCGGGCACGAGCAGCCTTCATTTCTGATGTTCACGCCAAGCCGGTCACCGCTCTTCGAACAGCCGCCCCAGGCTGCCGAGGACCGAGCCCTCCCCTTGGTTCTTCCCCTCCCCCTGGGGCGCATGGGCCAGCACGCGGTCGGCAAGACGACTGAAGGGGAGGCTCTGCAGCCACACTTTGCCGTGGCCGCGCAGGGTGGCCAGGAAGAGCCCCTCGCCGCCGAAGAACATGCTCTTCAGGTTGCCGGCGCGCTGGATGTCGTACTCGATCCCGGGAGTGAAGGCGACCAGGCAGCCGGTGTCGACGCGCAGCGTCTCCCCCCGCAGCTCCCGCTCGACGATAGCGCCGCTGGCATGGACGAAGGCGAGCCCGTCCCCCTGCAGGGTTTGCAGGATGAAGCCCTCGCCGCCGAAGAACCCGGCTCCCAGCCGGCGCTGGAAGGCGATCCCCAGGCGGGTGCCGAAGGCGGCGCAGAGGAAGGAGTCTTTCTGGCAGACGATCTCGCCGCCCAGGCTGGCGAGATCGAGGGGAATGATCCGCCCGGGAAAGGGAGCGGCGAAGGCGACATGGCGCTTGGCCGTGCCCCGGTTCGTGAAATGGGTCATGAACACCGACTCGCCGGTGAGCGCCCGCTTGCCGGCCGAGAAGAGCTTTCCCAGCATCCCCTGGTCAGGCTGCGAGCCGTCCCCCATCTTCGCCTCGAAGACGATGTCCTCTTCCATGTAGTTCATCGCCCCGGCCTCGGCGATCACCGTCTCACCGGGATCGAGTTCGACCTGGACCATCTGCATATCGTCGCCTACGATCCGGTAATCTACTTCGTGACTTCTCATGGAGGTGCTACCCTTTCCGGAAATTTCATTCCTTCTGATTTTCTTCACGTACATATACAGTTTGGATGTCATCAGGCAGCGCTACTCCGGACAGCTTGAGTTCACGGGCCTTCTCAATGACAGCCAGCCGCTTTAAATCTCGATCCGGCCGTGAGTTTCTTGCGGTGAGCAACGCTCCGCCGATCGCGACGACTGCGGTTACAACGGCGCCGATGAGGCCGCTTGCCAATGTGGTTTGCACCTGCATCAGCTGAGCCCGTTCCTCTTTCAGATTCTCTACTTCGGCCAGAAGTGACGCCTTGATCTCCTCGCCTCGCTTCAAGGCCGCCTCCAGGCGGGCTACGCTCTCCGGGCTAACTTGTTCACCCTCAAGTGCCCGCCTGACCTCTTCGGATGCTTCCTCGATCTCTTTTATTGCAACTGCCTTGGAGATAGTAGGAGCGCTAAACGATGACAGTAATGAAAACCAGGGCAAGCAAATGCTGTAATCTCATCATGTCTTTCCCTCCCAGGCCCTTTTTACGCTGGGGATCGCGTATTCACGTGCAGGTTCCCCAATCGCTTTTCCGCTGCCAATTCAGTTCCCGACACCCCCGTTCCGGACTGTCGAGCCCATGAAATCCTCGTCCTCCATGCAGCTCTCGATGGTTCCGGCAAACGTCTGACGGGAAATGGTCGCCTCACAGAGCGCCCGCTTGTAATGGCGCTTGGCAGCGCAGTCATCCGGAAAACCGCGCTGAAGCTCGCGACTGATGCAATCCATCGCCGCGATCTCATCGTCCGTCCCGATCTCCGACATGCAGAAATCGGCGATCCAGAACGAAAAACGGGACAGATCTATTTTTCAATGTTATCCAGGCATGGCAGGCTTCGACTGACCGCCTTCCGGCTCAAGCCCTCCTCCTCACAAAAACACCCGATAGTCGGAGACATGCAGCGCCTCGGCAAGCTCGCGGGCGCGCTCCTTACCAATGGGGCGCTTACAATTCTCCATCTCCGAGATGTGCCGCTGAGGAATGCCGGTGCGGGCGGCGAGTTCGCGCTGGGTCATCCCTTCGCGGGCGCGGGCGCCGCGCAGGGCGGTGCCGAGCGGGTTGACGGCGTATTCAGGGAAAGCTTCATCAAGGGACTTTCCGCTCATACCTCCCCTCCAAATGCAAAAAACCGCCCGCCGGCGCAAGGCCGGTATCGGACGGTCTAGATGTGTTTCTGGCTGTTCCCGGTCATCTCCCCCACTCCTCCCGGCATAAACGGCTCCTCTCAAATCCCCCGCGATCACACCAACTCCGGCCGCGACGATCGCAACGAAAAATCTTAACGCTCTTTTTCGCCCCTCTGTTTTCGGGCCTCTTCGATGTCCCCTCGGATGTCCCCTGCCCCAACTCTGACACTATTCCGATATGCCAGGAAGTTCCTTCGAACCGGGCAAACCACCA
>NZ_KI421428.1:50512-65422 GCF_000472285.1 Desulfuromonas sp. TF | reverse complement strand
TCCCCTCGGATGTCCCCTGCCCCAACTCTGACACTATTCCGATATGCCAGGAAGTTCCTTCGAACCGGGCAAACCACCCCCCTGCCTTCCTTAAGCTGCCAGTCGATCACATCGCTAACCGAGAGATTCAGTCGCTCTCGCACTTACTTGGGAAGAGTAATCCGAAATCCGGCGGCAATGGTCGATCTCATTCGTCAACTTCCGGTAGATCGCGTTGGCGCGCCGTCCCGGGCCACTCTTTGCGAGACATCAAGCTGCCTGGATCTTTTCGACGTGAAGATCTTTGCGCCGGCGTTCGGCCTGCCATAGATCATAGTGCATCTGCTGGGTCAGCCAACTCTCCGGGGTGGTGTCAAAGGCGATAGAGAGCCGAAGCGCCATTTCAGGGCTGATCCCAGTCTTGCCGTTCAGCAGCTCCGAAAGGGCCTTGCGGGAGACTCCCAAGGCCTTGGCTGCGTCGGTAACGGTAACGCCCAAAGGTTCAAGGCATAGCTCGCGAATGACTTCGCCGGGATGTGGAGGATTGTGCATCATAGTTGTTGCTCCTCTTCTTCAGTGGTAATCCAGGCAATCTACGTCGCAGACGTCTTGGCCGTTGAAACGAAAGATCACCCTCCAGTTCCCACTCACAACTCACAGACCAGAACCCGGCAAGATCACCGCTCATTGAGTGCAGCCGCAGGCCTGGGAGATTCATGTCCCGCGGTTCTCTTGCGGCATCGAGGCGGGCCAGGATCAACCGCAGACGCCCGGCCTGCTGAGCCTGAATACCTGCCTTGCTGCCGGTTTCATAAAACTGTCGAAGGCCTTTGTGGCGAAAACTGGTTATCACGACTGTAACCCGTTAAGTGTCAGGTGTCAATGGCTGTTCCGACCACAATTCCCCGGATCAAAGCCCCCTCAAAACCACCTCATCCACATACCCCCCCGCCACCTCGGCAAACCCCCGAATGACCTCCCCGGAATGCGGCTCCATCCCGCGCAATTCCTCGTCCAGGGAGTGGCCGGGGACGAACTGCTGCAGGATCCAGCGGCGCGCCCCGCGCACCGTCTCGCCGATGGCGCGGATGTCGGCGGCTTCGACAAGGCCGGGGACGCAGGTGGTGCGCAGCTCGTACTCCACCTCCCCGTCGATGAGGAGCCGGGCGCTGGCGGCGAGGGCGTCCGGACTCACCGGGCCCTTGTGAAGCTCGCCGTAGCGGCCCGGAGCGGTCTTGACGTCGAGGGCGACGTAATCGAGGAGTCCCTCCGCCATGAGCCGCTTCAGCACCGTCGGGGCCAGGCCATTGGTGTCGAGCTTGATCTCGAGCCCCAGCTCCTTGATCTGATTCACAAAAATGGGAAGATCCGGATCGAGGGTCGGTTCGCCGCCGGAGATCACCACCCCGTCGATAAAGGAGCGGCGCTCCTGCAGTTCTTCCAGGAGCGCCGCGAGGGGGTAGTCGGGATACTGGTCGGGGTCGAGGACCAGGGTCGGGTTGTGGCAGTAGGGGCAGGTGAGATTGCAGCCGCCGAAAAAGACCAGGGAGGCGATCCGTCCCGGAAAATCAAGGAGACTCGTCCCCTGAAAACCTTTGATTCGCATAAAGTCATTCCAAAGTCCGCGGACCAGAGTCCAAGATCGGAAGTCTGAAGTGATTTTTCAGTCCTCCGTCATCCGTTCTCTGTCCTCGGTTTACTCTTTGCGCTTCCCCTCAGCGACCACGAACTCCTTGCGCTCCTTGAACTCCTCCTTCTTCCCCTTGTTCCATTGCTGAACCGGTCGAAAGAAACCGCAAACCCTCGAATACACTTCCGTTTTCGAATCGCATTTGGTCGCCATGGTATTCCTCCTTGGGCAAATTCATGGTTGTCATTGCAGGGGGCAGGCCTCGTGCCTGTCCATGGCGCCCCCAAGGGCGCCTTCCGATCACCGATCACCGATCACCGATCACCGATCACCGATCACCGATCACCGATCACCGATCACCGATCACTGCACTTAAGCCGCCTGATGATGCGGGCAGGCGAAGTGTTCGCCGGAGATGTAGCCGTGCACCGGGCAGATGGTGAATGTGGGGCTGATGGTGAAATAGGGGAGATGGAAGTTCTCCGCAATCCTCTTGACCAGCAGGCGGGCGCTGCGCCAGTCTTCCAGCCGTTCGCCGAGGAAGCCGTGGAAGACGGTCCCTCCGGTGTACTGGGTCTGCAGGGCATCCTGGTGGGTGAGGGCCTGGAAGATGTCGTCGGTGCTTCCCACCGGCAGCTGGGTGGAATTGGTGTAGAAGGGCTCGTCGGCGCCGGCGGTGATGATGTCGGGAAACTTCCGGCGGTCGCGGTTGGCCAGCCGGAAGCTGGTCCCCTCGGCGGGGGTCGCCTCCAGATTGAAGAGGTGGCCGGTCTCCTCCTGGAAGACCTCGAGCTGGCTGCGCATGAAGCGCAGTGTCTTGACCGCCAGGACCTTCCCTTCTTCGGTATCGATCCCGTTCCCGATCAGGTTGTGGCAGGCCTCGTTCATCCCGAGCAGGCCGATGGTGGAGAAGTGGTTGTCCCAGAAATGACCGCTGCGCTCCCGGATATCAGAGAGATAGAAGCGGCTGTAGGGATAGAGCCCGCCGTCGGTGAAGCGCTCGAGCTGCTTGCGCTTGATCTCCAGGGACTCGGAGGCGAGGCGCATGAGTTCGGAGATGCGGCTGAAGAAGTCCTCGGTGCTGTCGGCCTGGTAGGCGGCGCGGGGGAGATTGAGAGTGACTACGCCGATGGAGCCGGTCAGGGGGTTGGAGCCGAAAAGGCCGCCGCCGCGCCGACGCAGCTCGCGGTTGTCGAGGCGCAGCCGGCAGCACATGGAGCGGGCGTCCTCGGGGTCCATGTCGGAGTTGATGAAGTTGCTGAAGTAGGGGATGCCGTACTTGGCGGTCATCTCCCAGATCGGCTGGAAGCGGGGGCTGTCCCAGTCGAAGCCGACGGTGATGTTGTAGGTGGGGATGGGGAAGGAGAAGATGCGCCCCGAGCTGTCGCCCTCCATCATCACCTCGCAGAAGGCGCGGTTGAACAGGTCCATCTCCCCCTGGAAGTCGCCGTAGGTCTCCTCCATCAGCTTGCCGCCGATCACCACCGCCTCGGCGGACATGTTCTTCGGCGGGGTCATGTCCATGGTGATGTTGGTGAAGGGCGTCTGGAAGCCGACCCGGGTGGGGACATTCATGTTGAAGATGAACTCCTGGAGGGACTGCTTGACCTCCTGGTAGGAGAGTTTGTCGTAGCGGATGAAGGGGGCGAGCAAGGTGTCGAAGTTGGCGAAGGCCTGGGCCCCGGCCGCCTCCCCCTGCAGGGTATAGAAGAAGTTGACCGCCTGCCCCAGCGCGGTGCGGAAGTGCTTGGGGGGCCCGCTCTGGACCTTGCCGTAGGCGCCGGTGAACCCCTTGAGGAGCAGGTCCTTGAGGTCCCAGCCGCAGCAGTAGACGCTGAGCATCCCCAAGTCGTGGATATGAAACTCCCCTTCCCGATGGGCGTCGGCGATGTAGGCGGGATAGATCTTGTTGAGCCAGTAGTTGCTGGTGATGTTGGCGGCGATGTGGTTGTTAAGACCCTGGAGGGAGTAGCCCATGTTGGCGTTTTCGTTGACCCGCCAGTCCTCCTGGGTGAGGTAGGAATCGATCGCCTCGATCGACTCCTTCATGAACTGCTTGGTCTGTCTCAGGCTGTCGTGCTGCTGACGGTAGAGGATGTAGGCCTTGGCCGTCTTGGCATGGCCGTTCTCGATCAGGATCTTCTCCACAAGATCCTGGACGTTCTCCACGGTGGGAATGCGCCCGTCCTTGTAGATGACCCCGAGAATCCCCTCCACCTGACGGGTGATGCCGGCGGCTTTTTCCATGTTGGTGCCGCCTACCGCCCGCACCGCCTTCTGAATGGCTTCGGTGATCTTCCCCTCTTCAAAGGGAACCAGCCGTCCGTCCCGCTTCCTGATGAACTCCAGCATTCCACTCCCTCCCGCACAAGAGAATTGACAATGGAGAAAATCTAACACAGTGGATTGCGGAGTCAAGGCAAAAAACACAACATATTGAGAAAATAAATTTTATCATCTACAACATCTTGTGGGAAGACGGTGGACAGGCTGTGGACAACCGGTGGACGGAGAGCGCCAGCCCTGCAATATCCTTGACCCTCCAGAAACAGCGTGCTAAACAGGTCGAAAGTCCCGGGTTCAAAGTCCCGGGTCCCGAGTTCCGGGTCCAAAATCCCTTGCATCAGATTTTTCGGGTTTTACCAATCACGGATCACGAATCACGGATTTTCCCCATGGCCGAACTCACCCGCTTTGGCATCTCCATCGACGACCGGCTGCTCAAGCGCTTCGACGCGCTGATCGCCGAGAAGGGTTACGGCAACCGTTCCGAGGCCATCCGCGACCTGATCCGGGGCGCGCTGGTGGAAGAGCAATGGGCCCGGGAGGACGAGGAAACGGTGGGGACGGTCACCCTGGTCTACGACCACCACACCCGGGACCTCTCCGACAAGCTCACCGAACAGCAGCATTCCCACCATGATGCCATCGTCTCGGCCCTGCACGTCCATCTGGACGCCCATAACTGCCTGGAAGTGGTGGTGGTCAGGGGGAAGGCGGGGGAGGTCCGGCGCCTGGCCGACGAGCTGATCGGCACCAAGGGGGTCAAGCACGGGAAGCTGGTGATGAGTACGACGGGACGGGAACTGCCATAACCATGGCGAAAATCGAATCGGCATTCTTCGATCTCGGAACCCTCGACACCCTCGCCGGCCGGGACACCGCCGTCCACCGCCTCGACCCCCGGGCCAAGCTTCTGACCACTCTGGTCTTCATCGTCGCCGTGGCCTCCTTCGGCAAGTACGAAATCTCCGGCCTGCTCCCCTTCTTTCTCTTTCCGGTCACCCTGATCGCCCTGGGCGATCTTCCCGCCGGCTATCTGGCGAAGAAGCTCCTCCTGGTCGCCCCCTTCGCCCTCTTCATCGGCGTCTTCAATCCCCTTCTCGACCGGGAAATCCTCGTCACCCTGGGGCCCCTGGAGATCTCGGGGGGATGGATCTCCTTCGCCTCGATCCTGCTTCGCTTCGTCCTGACCGTGGGGGCGGCCCTGATCCTGATCGCCACCACCAGCTTTACGGGCGTCTGCATGGCCCTGGAAAAGTTGGGCGCCCCGAAGGTTTTCGCGGTCCAGCTCCTCCTGCTTCATCGTTACCTGTTCGTTCTGGTCAACGAGGGGGTGCGGATGGTGCGGGCCCGCGCCCTGCGCTCCTTCGGCCGGCGGGGCATGGGACTGACGGTCTTCGGCCACCTGGCGGGGCAGCTGCTGCTGCGCACCCTGGACCGGGCCAGGCGCATCCATCTGGCCATGCTCTGCCGGGGCTTCACCGGAGACATCCGCATGCTGCGTCCGAGCCGGATCGGTTCCGTGGAGATCGCCTTCACCCTCGGATGGTCCGTCGCCTTTGTCCTCATGCGCTTCTACAACCTCCCGCACTTTCTCGGGAGACTGCTGACGGAGTTTGCCCGATGAGCCATCACATCGTCGAGGTCGAAGACCTCAGGTACACCTACCCGGACGGCACCGCCGCCGTGAACGGGATCTCCTTCCGCATCACCCACGGCGAGTCGGTGGCCATCGTCGGCGCCAACGGGGCGGGCAAATCGACCCTGCTGCTGCATCTCAACGGCTATCTCACCCCCGGCGGTGGGCGGGTGCACATCGGCGATTTTCCCCTCACGAAAGAAACGATTCGGAACGTGCGCCGCACCGTGGGGATGGTTTTCCAGGACCCCGACGACCAGCTCTTCATGCCCACCGTCTTCGACGACGTCGCCTTCGGCCCCCTCAACCTGGGCCTTCCCCCCGAGATGGTTACCGAGCGCGTGACCGCCGCCTTGGAAAAAGTGGACGCCCTGCACCTGAAGGACCGCGCACCCTACAAGCTCTCCGGCGGGGAGAAGCGTGCCGTGGCCATCGCCTCGGTCCTCTCCATGTCCCCCGACATCCTGGTCATGGACGAGCCCTCCGCCGGTCTCGACCCCCGGGCCCGCCGCCTCCTCATCGAACAGCTCCGCTCCTTCCACCACACCAAGATCATCGCCACCCACGACCTCGACCTGGTCCTCGACCTCTGCGACCGCACCATCGTCCTCCACGACGGCTGCATCACCGCCGACGGGCCCACACTGGAGATCTTCGGCGACGAAGCCCTGCTGGCCGAAAGCCGGCTGGAGAAGCCGTTGCGGCTGCAGGGGTGCCCGGTTTGCGGGGGACAGGGAGGAATGTCCCAATAAATCTCAGGCGAATTGGGATTGAATTCCGAGACAATAAATGAGAACGGCTCACCCGGTAGATGGGGTGGGCCGTTTTTGTGGCTGACAAGTGGTGATTTATCGGAAAAGAGTTATCCGAGGCTGTCAGAAATTGCCTGGGCAAGTAGCCGTAGGCGATTTAAATACTCCGTCAGGACGTCGGGGGTGATATCCGATGCCGAACCCGTATGGGCCACTCGGTTTCGATTCCTAACCATATCCGCCAGAAATTGCCTCAATAGTTTTCCAGCCTCACGTGTCCCTTGAATCCCCATAAAGTCCTTGACCCTCTGATCCCCACCCAAGATGTCCCAAGTTATCCGGTATCCGAACTTGCCAAGCGTCTCAATGAAGCTTTCCAAGTCCAGAAGATTGCTTTGAACTGATATGGCCTCAGGATTAAGCTCAAACGATGTCGAACCAGGAAAACAGGTGCCGATATTTCGACAGAGTTGGAAAAAGTCAAGTGACTGAAGCTGTTGGGGTGGTTTTGCCTTTTGGGTAAGCAGATATCCGGTTGCCTTCATGTGAAGATCATGCACAGGGGCTCCCAGTTCGTCGAAAGTCTTTACCCTCCGAGCCTTAGCCAAAATTGCAGCCTCCAAAGATCGACAAAGGAACTCTTCAAACCCGGCAACAAGGCTTAAAAAGTTGGCGTTGCAGTGTTGTCGCTCCGGGTATTCTCCAACTTCATGAAACCTCCGAATTTCATCAAGCGCATGTCGTTGCCCACTTTCCCAGTTAACTACTTCGAAAACACAGCGACGGACAGCTCCGGCTGCATAAATGAATCGGATGCCGAGCTCAATTTGCCGCACGTGTTCTTGAAAAACTGCAAGTGGAACTGAGGACACTGCCATTAGTAAACTGACTCGAACAAGGCCTCGGTCTGATTTAGACGTTTTTTGATAGATTCTGCAGTGTTTGCACGTGCAACCACAAGCTCATAGAAGGCACCATTATCAGTCAAGGCTTCATCCAGACGCCGCTGCAATGAGGCAGCATTTGCAAGTAAATCTTCCCTACGCGCATAGAGTCGGTCAAGAGCGATCATTACCGCGTCATAAAGAGGCTGAGAGAGCTTTCTCGCCCCACCGTCACGGGGAGGGAGACGAAACGTGTTTTCACCGAAAATGTTGTGGGCGAGAGTCAAGCGCGACATATAAACTGCCTCAAGCTCCCCGATCTCATCCTTTGAAAGGTTTAGGTTGTCCTCCATACACCTGTCTAACATCCCTTTTACAGCCCCACGGATGTTTGATTTTTTTCGAAAAGCAAAAAAACGAAGTACGACTTCACAATCTTGCATCCGCTGAAACATGCGATTATTGGCAAGAGCAGCCGAAATGTGTTCTCCGCGAATGTGGTCTTCGTATCGAGGTATCTCCCAAATGTCATTAAAAAGTGACTTGGCAGCAAGGCTCAGAAGCATATCGTTGAACGGACCTGAAAATAGGCAGTTTCGTAACTCTTGGGCGTTAAGGTTTTGGCCACCTGTATTGAGCCGTTCAAACATTAACCGTCGGACATCATGCCTTTTCTCTTCAACGGTCAGACTTTCAGCAAGCAGCACAACAGCCGAAATACGCCGGCGGTCTAGTCCCCGTTGAATAATTGGGGGTAAATCCGAAAATTTTTTATTGTTCAACCCCGGCCATTTTTCCAGACCAGTAAGTTTGTACCGATTTTCATAAAAATCGGAAATTGCCCCTAATCTTTGTTGTCCGTCAATCACTTCGTATCGACTATAATCAACTTCGAACAAGAATACCGGGGGGACAGGTAGGTTCATTAAGAGAGACTCAATGAAAAGAGAACGCTTTTTATTTGTCCACACTTGCCGGCGCTGGTACTCTGGGTGAAGATTGATCCAGCGGCGCGTTCGTACGAAATCGAGCACCTGCGGCAAAAGAAAATCATTTCTCTCTTGACTCAGGCGAACCTCACCACTTTCGTACATTTCTTCAAGTTCTCGGTCTGTTAATGTCGGCATTTTTACTCCCGAATCTCAGGTTTATAAAAATAAGACTGAATCAATTTAGATCTACCTGTGCGGTCGGTCAAGTTTTTTCCCGCCCGGCAAATTATCTCGAATTGAGATCTGGGTAGCAGAGGGCTCTGAAAGCGCAATTCTTACAATTCCTCACTTCTGAGAACGCTAGGATCTGTTCCGTATTGGGTGAGTTTTGAGACTTTAGCTTTGATCTGCCGACAAATGGGTAAGCTTACGCCGAAGGCAAAACTCTCACGGGCAACAAAATTGCCAACAGTGCTACATTTCTAGAGCACAGAGTCTGGTGAGGCAAAGGTGAACTCTTAAGTGAGCCGTTGACTTCTTAGGCTCAAATGGGGTTACAAAGAGTGTTAAAGTAAGAATTTAGGTCAAAGACAATGCTTTAAGCCTAAAGATAGAAAAACCTAACTTTGCATAGAACTTTTCAGACCCTGGCTCTGCAAAAAGACGTATAAAGTCTCTTCTTGGAAAATCATCATAAAACCTAAGCATTTTTTTGACCAAGGTCGTACCAATCCCAGTATTTTGCAAGTCAGGCCTCACAATTACATCATTTATGGTGACATACAGAATTTTATCAGAGAAAGACCTAATGAAGCCGACCAAGTCATGGTTGTAATAGGCCTGGATTGTGTGGTGTGATGCCTTCATAATACCTTCAAGCTGCGAATGGCTCAAGTCCAGATAAACCTGCCACCCAACAGACGAATATAAATCTCTAATTGGTTGGATAGGAACCTTTTTGTCCACTAAATATGTTATCTTCATTGTCCTGAACCTCTTCTATTTTAAGTTTTGGTATTTGGGACAATTTCCGATTCCCTTCCTCCCAAAGATAATCAAAGTAGTTAACGAATGACCTGCCGAGAAGCGAGCCTTTGTCAATTAAAATGGTCCTAGCATTCTTTGCTGTCGTTCCGTCTTGGTAAAAACTTAAAATAATTGAATCCTCATAGGCAAGTATACACCACAAAAGATCCGAATCGAAAAATTTAATTTGAATATCAACATTATCGTTCATATCTTTGATTCTTCTAAATGTATCATAGTTCCTTAGTATATCCTTTATGTGTTCATTTACCTCGCTTTCATTTGGATCAAGATTGACTCTATTTATTCTCGTTATCCTGTTTACAATTGCCTTAAGGCACGAGGGATTCAGTATAAGTATTTCTATTTTTTTATTGTCACCATTATTCCAACCGGAAACAATTTTGTACATAGCCGAATCTAGATACGATGGGGTGTCAAGAAGCGCGAATCCATTATAAGCTAAGAATTTAATTTCTTTAGCTTTCATAATTTTTGACAGTTGATCCGAGACTGCCTCTTCACGTGAGGCAAAGGTTTTCAACAAGCCTATTGTTTCCAAATGTAACTCTTTATCAATACTTTCCTTTTTGAGCTTCCTAATATGCGACAACAGATTCCAAGAAATAGCAGTTAAGCCTAGTGTGATTATCCAGCTTACAAGGTTGATCAAAATACCCTGAGTCATAAGTCAATACTCTCAATTCGCCGTGGCTGCATTTTCTAATCCATCAAGCATTCCATCAAACAAGGCACGCCGCACATCGCAGTAACTAGCACACATATTAAGTTCGAGGTCTTCAGAAAAGGGGCTACAACAATCTTTCCAGTCACAGTTTTGACAAAAGGTACTTCTTTTCTTAATTGATTTATTTAATTTTTCTTTTTTATGGTTAATCAATTGCTTAAGAGAATAAAACTTTTCATAACTTCCATCAGGGTTTAGATTTGCTACTTGTCTATACGCATGTTCTTTTTCAAAAACTTTATCTCCCGTAAAAGCCAAAAAATAGCATGGGATTGCGCCATATTTTCGAAAAATCTTTTGTGTCTCCACGGAAAGAGCTTTCAGTTCTTTTTTTGTTGGCTTAACAAAGCTTCTAAGATATGGAGAGGTTAATTGTGGCCAACATTTTTGACCACACCCTTCATACAAACTCTCGAATATTTCAAAGAGATTTTTATATGATTCTGGTCCTACAAGAGTAAGACCAAACCTCAATGGTGTCTCCTCTGATGAATACTCCTTTATGTATTTGAGGATTAAATTGACATCTACAACTTCATGGAATGGATGAAGTGGATTTTCTACAGATATGTATATGGAAGAAAATAGCCCACTAGACTTCCTGATCCAATTTTCGTTTATATAAACACCAGAGGTAAGAATAGATGGTTTCACCCCTGTTATGTCAAAAACAGTCCTTGCATAATCAAATAATTTATCTCCAGCGGATGTAGGCTCACCACCTGAAAAACGAAATTCATTAAATGAAAGCGAAAGTGCCTCCTTACATGCACGCACTAGATCTGCTTTATCTAAATAATGATCATCTTTCAGGCTAGCCTTTCGCTCCACATGACAGTATGGGCATTTTACCGGGCAGAGCCAAGTCATATTCAACGTCAAAATTTTGTACACAAACATAGGCTTGTTGTCTTTATAAAAAAAGCCGGAATTTTAATAATTTCCGGCTTTTCCCAACTTTATTTTGTTTACGCACTATCGGCTGACTTTTCTTTAGTTTTCTTTGTGCCCTTCAGGTTTGCAGCCGTGAGAGTTGCCAATCGCGATCCCTTGCTCTGCATGCCTTCCTCCTTTTTTTCATAAGTTCAATTTTTCTCATTGGTATATTTTCTACCCTGTCTGTTCTTAATTTGTCAACCCCATAATAGGGAAACAATATCATCGTGGAGAGCGGCAGATCATGTTGGCGGCGCAGCAAATGGGACAAAACTCTGAGCGTCAACCGCACTTTGACACGACTGGAAGAGAAGCTGGGCGTTAAGCTGCTCAAACTGACTACGGTTGAATGTTACATAGGCCTAGCGCAAGGAAGCGGAGGGCATACCGGCGGGTGTCAAGGTAGTTGTCGCCTCAGTCTCATTTATGCTGCTTCACTACTGAGGTCCTCTTCGGAGGACCTTTTCCGATCCGGGTTGAGTCGAACCACTTCGATAGGATTCCAGTTACGTGTTTGCCGGGTCCATCGGCCGGGATTTTTCGCTCGGGCCTGCTCGTAAACCTCTTTCCGCCTGTTTAATTTCGCGAGTTCCCGTCCATAATGCCGATCATCCGGCGTCACGAAGCGGATCTCACTATGCTGATGCTCGGTGTTGTACCAGTGGACGAATGCATCAACCCACCGTTGGGCCTGGAACTCGGACACAAAGGGGTGAGATGGATATTCCGGCCGATATTCCAGCGTCCTGAACAGTGATTCTGAGAACGGGTTGTCATTGCTGACGCCGGGCCGACTAAAGGATGGGACGACGCCCAGGCGCTGCAGGGTGACCAGCATGGTTGAGCCTTTCATCGGGCTGCCGTTATCGGAGTGCAGCACCAGGCCCTTGGGATCGACCCTGTGGCGATGAAAGGCTTCCACACACAGCAGGGCACTGTTCTGGCCGCATTCTTTGGAGAAGACCGTGGCGGCCATGATCTTGCGACTCCAGACATCCAGGATCATGTACAGATAAAAGAACTGACCCGCGATCGTGGACCTCAAATAGGTGATGTCCCAGGACCACACCTGGCAGGGGCCGGTGGCCACCTTCTCCCGAGGGCGGCGGTGAGTGGCCGGTCGGCAGCGTTCCCGATGGGCCAGTTGGCTTTCCTGCCGTAAAATGCGGTAAAAGCTCGATTCAGACGCCACGTACCGGCCCTCATCGGCCAAACGGGGAACGATCTGTTTGGGAGACAGTTCCCGATAGGTTGGCGAGTTGGCGACGGAGAGGACGTCCTGCCGTTCAGCCGGCGTCAGTTTGTTCGCAGGCGCGGCCAACGGACCACGACGCCGATCGTCGCCACCGCCCTGCTGAGAGCATCGTTGAATTGTCCGGACTGTCAGTCCCAGCATCTGGGCCGCCGGTTTCAATCTAGCGCCCAAAAGCACGGCCTCAGCGACGAGTTCAAGTGCTTGCTGCCGTTCTAACGGTCGGTGTCGTCGTCCTCGTCCCCCCAGATCTCCTGTGCTTTTTTTTTGAGAACCAGCAAGGCCGCGGTTTCGGCCAACGCCTTGTCTTTGCGTCGAAGTTCCTTCTCCAACTCATGGATGCGTTTGCTCTCAGAACGCTTGACAGCCTTGGGCTCAAGACCAATGAGCATCTGATCACGCCACTGCTGAAGTTGCGCGTCATGCAAACCCCGGCTGCGCAAAAAAGCTCCGAGTTCTTCTTCAGATAGCGCTGCCGCTTCCAGAACGGCCGCGAGCTTCTCTTCGGCACTCCAGTCTTGTGGTCGTTTCATATTGGACAGCCTCTTCATGGACTCGGCAAAGGATGGCGGTTCGGCAGAAGCAGGAATCTCAAGCGTATCAGCTTCACTCACCCATCGATAGAGTGAGCTGCGTGAAACGCCTATTTCCTCAGCTAAAGAGACGGGGCTCGGCCCGTCTGGATCGGTCATCTTCTGGATCATCAGGGCGCGAAAGGCGGGAGAATATCTCATCGGCATGACAGGTTGTCTCCTCTCTTTTTTTATTTGAGGCGACAACTATGCTGACACAGGGGGCAGGGAATCTGTCCTAGTGCCGGTGATTTAAGGGACACGTCCTTAGTTAGATTTAGGTGTCAACTTTATCGGGGGAAGGTCCTGTCTTCGGTAGAGCTTTGCAATTATCCGATAAATCGTCTCAGATTACATTGGGAAGACAACGTGGGGGTCCCGGTACCGAGACTGCGGAGAAAGTGTTCCGGCACAAGACGCCAGTGATTTATAGGGCGGGTTATTATACATCAACCGATAGAAATCAGCGGTGGCGCAGTGGCCAAAAGCCATGTAGCTATTTTTTTGAGAACCACCGCCGTATCCCCGTCTTCTGGTCTTCTTCGCGAATGCGACGATTGTCGCTCCTCAGTCTGTGAGGCAACTGCCTCGACTGTAGTCTTTTGGTTAAGGGCATTTTAATTGGTATTGAATTTTTGCCGCTAGCTCTGTAGTGTCATTTATTAAGAGTGTGAGTTCTTGACTATCCGGAAATTTGCCAGCAGCGATGGCACGATCTTTCATTCTTCCCATTTGTCGAGAGAAGCGCTGATAACCATTGGGGTGAGAGTCTGCAGACTCAATTGAGCAATCAAAACCGCCAAAGGCAAGATAGAAGTCGGCGAGGACATTGCTTAATGCTTCTATCGGGTTGTTCGACAGTTCGACAAATCTGTCGATAGCCCAATCGTCGGCCTCTACCTCTTGGCTTCTTGATCGACCCATTAATTTTAAAAACTCATTCAAGCGTTGGGTGATGGTTGTTAGTTTGTCTAAGGTGGAGAGGTCCACGTATGAGTGCCCACTTGCAATATGCCCAAGTTCGTGGAGGTACCCAAGGCCAATGACAACATTTACGGAATAATCCCGAGCAGGTCGAAACTTTGGGTCAATTGGAAAACTGCTTTTATATTGGTTGCAATAGGCAGGGGTAGTCTCCAAAAATATCTCTGGCGCAGGTAGTCTTCTTGGTGGTAAGTCATTGGCAATACGTTGGCGGTTACCTGCTAATGCGTCGAAAAGGGCATTGATATACATATTTTTACATGGAAAGAATTCTGGCGAATGTACAGAGACTTGATTTGCGTCTGCGATGTAAGTAATTAGGAGGCGGTATTCCGCTGTCATGTAAATAGTCTTCTTCTTGGAATTTTGATCATACGCTACCCAAGCGTTTGGAAAGGGTTTGTCACTGACTTGAAATGGAATTTGTTGGATCAGTGATTCGAGAGCCACATCTCCATTTTGTGAAAATGTTTTCCTGAACCATTCTATGTAATTACTTAGCTTTTGACGTTCAACATTCAAGTCTTCCAAGTAGTTTCCACCGCTGTTTTTAGAAATGGCGGCTGAAGGACAGATAAACAAAGAAACAAGTGTAACGGCTAATATGATTCTTTTATATTTCATATCATCACCTCCAAAATCAAGAAGGTTAACTAATGTTGCAAAACAGTTCTTAAGTCTTCATATAACTGTTTGTCTTTCTCGGAGACTTTTGCGAACTCTGTTGACGATTTTGCCATTGAAGTTATCTCCAAAAATTTGTCATAACTACCTTTCCCGTATGCTACATCTATTAAACTTATTTGTGCATTCCCGAGTTGAGTAAGAATCGCTTTATATCTAAATTCTGAGCTTAATTCGTGCACACCTTCAAATGCTAAGAATTCACCAATGACAGAAATTGCTTTTTTAGCACGTAATTGGCTGTCTTCTGGTGGTAGTCCCCCGGTTTGGTAGGAGCCCCCAAGCTGTTGGGGGGAATCCCCTATATTCGGCATTTTAAGTTGGATGACAACGGAAGTTACTAAAACAATCATTCCAAATGAAGCGAAAAAAACTCCAGGCCAAACATTTTTAAGTGTAACCTCAAATCCAGCACCTTTATATGATAATTCTCCTTCAGCCTTTTTACTGTTTGGGTACGACAGACGGAAAAGGCTATGCCCGAGTATGATACATATAAGCCCAGCAATAACGATCAATAATCTTTCAGCGGCACGAAGGTAAAAAACTTCCATATTTTCATTCTTTCTATGTGGATCTCAGATTTATTAGCCCAAATCTCTTTATCCT
>NZ_KI421428.1:40119-50435 GCF_000472285.1 Desulfuromonas sp. TF | reverse complement strand
TTTACCCCCGCCGCTTTCCGTCCCAGCCTTTCGGCAGGTTTGGCTTTTCAGGTTAGTTCCACCTTACCCTCGAATGCCTACCTGTCAAGATGAGGTGGGCTCTGAGCCGCACCTTCTCTACCCGCAGGGACTTCCTGATTCCGACGAGGTCCCATGCGCGGTTCTGGTTAAGGGATGGGTGGACCATGAGGTCACGGTGGAACTGGTCGCCTCTGTCGCCACGGCCGGGCCATCCAGGCCGGAGATGACCCGGCTACCTTTCCGGAAGGAGTCGATGCGAAGGCGGTATGTGACGGTTTCATTCTCTATTAATACGACGACAACCGGCCAACGCGTACGGCTGAAAGGGGGGTGGTCATGAGGGTTTAGTTTCGATAGAAGACGGATAGAGGTTCACAACGTTAACCGCCATCCAAGCCCACTCCGATCCGGTGGATTAGAGTGGCCCATTTTCCGTGTCCGAAATGCCACGGCATTTCAGGATATGTCAAATCTGTTCTGGAGCGACTGACATATTGGAAAAGCCCGCCAAATTTGCCTGGCGGGCTTTCATTTTCAAGAAGTAGTGATTTGTCGAACGGGCTTTTTCTACGGGCTCAACGATGGAGTTAGGCATTTCTCGCGAGCCACGTTTGAGCATCTTCGCCCTCTCTCACTGTCACTCCGAAGTGGCGCAACAACCAATTAGTGGTAACGCAATATATGAGCATGAAGCGCGCTGGCGCATGAGACACAGACCGCACCAAGGTAAAGTATCGATTTCTCTTCACTGTTTCTAGGTCGTAGACTTTGTCGCGCACTCCCTCAGGGTAGTTAGCGTGATAAAAGGCCAACTCAAACTTGCGTCCGCCCTTCGGGATGATGCGATCAACGCGTATAGGCGAGTATGACCGAACCGCACTCCCAATCTCCTCGCTGAAGAGTTCTGCTGCGTACCAGCAGTTCGGTTCTAGTGAAAACCTTTCCATCGAATGCCTAACGCTCGGCATCGGCGGCGGCGCAGAGCGCCGTCCGCTGCATGATATTGGGTTGCTGCATCGCCTATTCGATCCTATTCACAGGCGCCTCAGCCGAGTCTTCGAACCACGCGAAGTAACGTTCGGCACCGGTGATTCCCTCCTCGATCAATGCTTGCTTCTGGGAATCGGAAATATCGAAATCGACTGTGCCAACATCGAGAGTATTGATATAGACGGTCCGCTGCCAGTCGTCACTATGAAGATGCATGTTCTCTTGCGTGTTCATTATGGCGGCGATGAGGGCGCGAGCATAATCAGTGAAGGACTTTATCGGATTTCCGGAAATTGGTTCGTCGTACCGATAGAGGCCGATCTCTTCCTTCCTGTCCAACCTTAAGCCGAGTGTCTGGCGATTGTAGACGTAGGGACTTCGATCCGGACGTTCAAGTTGGAATCGTGCGTTCTCCTTATTATAGTAATCGGTCCGTCGTGCCGCCCCGGGCTCGTTCTTCATGTCGATATACCGTTCGCGGTCAAATAACTTTACCGGGTAGTTGATCTGAACGCCGCCATCGACGAAAACATCTTGGCGCGATCCGTGACGCACAGCGGCGAAAAAGAGCGGGATGGACATCGAGATGCGAACGGCCGTGGCAAGTTCCATGGACGCGTGCCGCTCTGCGGAGAATATCTCGGCGTAACCTGTGGATAGGTTCGTACCGATGACATATAGGCCAGGGTGGCCTTTATCAAGCAAGTCGCGGAACGTGGCTCTCCGACTGCCAAGCCGCTTTTCTATAAGATCGCCAACCCAATTAGCAAAGAAGTCACCCGTATGCCAACCGAAATCTCGGGCGAGTCGTCGGATATCGCGTATCACGCCAAATGAGTCATCCATAAAGTTGCGAAACTCAGTTGAGCGAAGTATCTGCTGTTGTTCGGAGATGTTGTAACCGAGCGCGAAAATGAGAGCGTTGATAGCGCCGGCGCTCGTGCCGCCAACCCGTTGTATCCCTTGAAGGACGCCACGGTCTTGCAGAATCTGCATGGCACCTACGTATGCGACTCCTTTCACCCCGCCGCCCTCGAAGATCAGGTTTCGGAACTGTATCGTCATGGACGTTTTCCCCATTAAGATGTTTCAGAAATGGTTGCAGGCAACCTTGCTCCCAACGAGACAAACAGGCAAGGCGTTTGCCTTGTCCTATTATGTTTTATTGACAATTTGAATTGTCAAAAATTAGCAAACTGCTATTTTTTTAAAAACAATAGTGTATTTTTACAAACAAAAATATAAATAGAAATTTTTATTTTTTATTTCAAACGCCAACTTGTGAATATACGGATACTTTCCGTATGTTATTCCATGTCATTTAGTTTGAAATAAATACTTTATTCTAAAACATCAATACCTTACCATAAAGCCTTATAAGTATTGGATCTGCAAATCCCGCACTTCGGCTACTCTCCCCATCAGGGGACTTCAAGAGCAGATTCGGCTATATTACGGAAGGCGAAAGCTTTATTTATATTAGCTGCCAGTCGAAGGTAAAAACAAAACCGCTGGGCCAGTAATAGCCAAAGCGGTTCACAGTTCCTCGTCTTGATTTTGGCCTGAAAAATCAATCTACCCTCCTACCAATCCAGAAAAATAAGACAGTATCAATGTAGTCGACGCAGGATGACTCGTCAAGGAAGGGACTGTCCACTTAGTCGTATCAGATAGTCTCTACCGACAAAAAATGCCTTGAAGGGGTTAGTGTCTCGGTATCCCTGATTATTAAACACCACCTGCGATTCTGAGTGAAGCGAGTCGCTGCCCAGTACATTCTCCCCTCACCCTTACCCGCAAACCCGGTTGCGCCCCCCGCGCTTGGCCCGGTAGAGGGCCTGGTCGGCGGATTTGACTACCAGAGCCGGCTGGTTCCTGTCTCCCTGCCATTCGGCGGCCCCGATGCTGACCGTCACCGAGAGTTTCTGCTCCCCCTTGTTTTTGCCTGATTTACTCTTCGGTTTCCTGGCCGGCCGGCGGCGATGGCGCAGGGTGAAACCCGCCCCGGCGACGGACTCCCGCAGCTCCTCCAGGTGCGGCAAGGCCTCCTTGACTCCCTTGCCGGGAAAGAGGACGGTGAACTCCTCGCCGCCGTAGCGGAAGGCCCTTCCGCCGCCGTTCACCTTCGCCAGCCGTGAGGCGACCATCCTGAGCACCTGGTCCCCTACATCGTGCCCATGACGGTCGTTGAACTTCTTGAAATGGTCGATGTCCACCATCGCCACCGTGTACCGGCGTCCCACCTTCTGCAGGGTTTCATTCAGAGCCCGTCGGGCCGGCAGGCCGGTGAGCTCGTCCCGGAAGGCCATGCCATAGGAATCCTCGATGACCGCCGCGACCAGGATCAGCCCTGCGGTGGCGAAATAGAGGGTGCGCACCGGTTCGGCAATAGAGAGCGCCAGGGGTGGGAGCACCGCGGCCAGGGCCCAGAGGAATCCGCCGTCCAGGGCCCCCTGGCGGCGCAGGAATCGAACCGAAAGGAAGAGGAGGGACAGAACGACGGCGGCCAGTGCCGGCTGGGGTAAAGGCAGACCCTCCAGCCGGGGGAGATCGATCAGAGGCCTGGTGAGCAGGTCGAGGACTTCGGCGCCGCGCGTCCGCTCCAGCCAGAAGACCGCCAGGGGCTGGGCGAGGACCAGGCCGAGGCGGCCCAGCCCCCGAACGGTGAAGAGCCCGCGCTCCGTGAGGGTGGAAAGGAGGACCAGATTGAGGGGGAGCAGCAGGGCGACGGCCGCCGCGGCCAGACGTCCCGCTTCCCCCGAGGGTGACAGGGCGAGAGCCCGCTCGGCGAGGGCCAGCACCAGAAGGGCGAAGGTCAGCCGGCTGCGGTTGAACCGCCATCCGAGGAAAAGACCGGCGCCCAAAACCAGGTAGGGATAAAAGGGGAAAAACGGCCGTACTGCCTGCGGCAGCGGAGCGACGTGCAGAAGGAGCGCGGCCGCCGCAAGCAGGAACCCGCCTGGAACGAAAAATAGAGTGCCTAATCTCAATGAGGAAGAGAACATATCGGAAAAACCTGCGCGTAAAAGCTGGCCAAAAAGGCAATCTTGCGTTTTAATGTGTCAGGATGTGGGAATGGGCCGGGTTTTTGCCGTCCGCAAAGTGAAAGGCTTGCCGATGTTCGAACAATTTTCCGCCATGCATCCGGTCCTCCAGGCTCTGATCGGGACGGGCTTCACCTGGTTCATGACCGCGTTAGGGGCTTCGGTGGTCTTTTTCCGCCGGGACATGGGGCGCAAGCTGCTGGACTGGATGCTCGGCTTCGCCGCCGGGGTGATGATCGCCGCCAGCTTCTGGTCTCTTCTGGCGCGCCAGTTATGGGATCAGGCAACCGCCGAACTCCCGGCTCTAGCGAGAGGCAGCTCCGCGACGAAGACAAGACAGGCGGTACCCAACCCGCGAATATCAGCATGATCTACCGTCGTAGAAGCGGCCCCGTCCTTCGCTGTAACAACTAATTTTAAAAGCCGGCAAGGAGCAGGCGTTTTTCATTGCAACTGTCAGCCATATCAGCAGGCTGATGAAAAACCAGCCTTCGCCAAGGCTATGGCCTGGCAAGCGCCCATCTCGGCGTTGGCTCACCCTTCGTCAACGACGTACCTTCCGGTACGGCTTATTCCTCAGGGTTTCAGCCGCCTTGCATCTGTACGTTTTTGATCAGCCTTAAAAAACCACTTTTCATCAGCCTCGACTTTATTCGAACTGCGCCTTGAACGCCACCATTTCCCGTTTCAGATCCTCGAACTGCACCCGCAGGGCGGCCATCTCCTCTTCCAGGGCGGCGATCCGTTCGTTCTCCGCCCGCACCCGGAGGGTGGCCGCTTCCGGAGTCGCGACAGAGACCGCCTCCTCGACTTCCGGCTCGCCGGTGAGCAGGTGCGTGTAGCGATGCTCCTTTCGACCGGGCTGGCGGGGGAGTCTGGCCGCAAGGGGCGGCTCCTTCCCCATCAGCTCCTCCAGCACCTCTTCGACCGCCGCCAGGTCGGCAAAAGGGTGCATGCGGTCGGCCCGGGCGCGCAGCTCGCCCACCGTCTGCGCCCCGCGCAGCAGCAGTTCGGTCAGTACGGCCAGCTCCTCCGGCTCCAGACGGAACTTGCCGGGGAGATTATGGCCGTACTTGGGAACCCGGCTTCCCTCGGCGGACTGGGTCGCCAGACCGAGCTGCCGCAACCGGTCGAGCGCCCGGACGATATCGGTTTCATCCAGAGACATCACCGGCTCGCGATTGGTCTTCTGGTTGCAGGCGTTGGTCAGGGCATTGAGGGAGAGAGGGTAGTACTCGGGAGTGGTCATCTCCTTCTCCGCCAGGCAGCCGAGCACCCGCACCTCGATGGCATTGAGCGTCATTTCCATTGGGTTGCCTCCTTGGACAAGTAATTTTCCGTTACCGCCACTCCGCCGGAACGGCTTCTCTCCACCCCAGCCTCTCGACAACGGAGGCAAACGTCCCCTCGATCGGCGCCCGGACGCTGACCCGCTCCCTGCTGACCGGATGAGGGAAGGAGAGCTCGACGGCGGCCAGCAGCAGTCGGCCGCAGTCGAACTCCTGCCGGAAGAAGCGATTATGGCGCCCCTCGCCGTATTTGGTGTCGCCGATGATCGGATGGAAGAGATGCTTGAAGTGCCGGCGCAGCTGGTGCCGGCGGCCGGTGCGGGGCTTCGCCTCGACCAGGGAATACCGGCTGGTGGGATAGCGCCCGACGGCAAAGGGGAGCTCGGCCGCAGCCAGCCGCCTGAAGCCGGTGAGCGCCTCCCGGGAGGCCTTGCCGGAGCGCGCCTTCCCGTCGGTCATCCGGTCGGGTTCTTCGGCCAGGGGATGATCGATGATTCCCTCGGCGCCGGTGTGGCCGCGCACGATCGCCAGATAGGTCTTCTCCACATCCCCATCAGCGAAGGAGGAGACCAGCCCCTTCGCCGCTTCGGCGGAAAGGGCCAGAAGGAGCACTCCGGAGGTCGGTTTGTCGAGGCGGTGCACCGGATAGACGAGCCGGCCGAGCTGGTCGCGCACGACCTGAAGGGCGAACCGGGTCTCGCGCCGGTCGATCAGGCTGCGGTGCACAAGGAGCCCCTCCGGCTTGTGGACAGCGACGATGTGCTCATCGGCGAAAAGGATATCGAGAGCTTGGATTCCCATGACAGGTCCTTCAGAATCCCCCGAAGCGTATGGCGGCCAACCCCGAGGCGATTATGGAGACCAGCAGGATCGCCAGCCAGTCCGAATACTTCAGCGCCCGCGTCTGGGGATATCTGAGGAGAATATACCCGAGAAACACCAGGGAGACGACCGGCAGCGCCGGAAGGAAAATATTCAGCCCCTGGGCCAGCAGAACCGCCAGGATCAACCCGGAGGCGGCGACCGGAACATATAACCGCAGGCGCCCTTTTTCGACCATGGTCCGTAGACTGGGCCCCGCGAGATTGTCGTTCATCCTGAACTTGGCGACCGCCGCGACGAGAAAAACGACCATGATCCAGTCGGCGACTCCGAAGACGGGGACCAGGGCTGCGAAGCCGGGCACAGCGATTTTGATCAGCATAAACTCGGCCGCCGGCACCGGCCCTTCCATTCCCCCTTCATAGAAGGCGCGCAGTTCGAAAGCAATTTCCCTGGTCGGTCCGGCCAGGACGCTGAACAGATCGGCGGCCGTCATGACCACGCAGACGGGGACGATTTCCGCCGGACGGGTCAGGGGAGCCACCATCCAGGAACCGAGAAGGGCCGCGAAAACCAGCAGGTTGGAGGAGCCGAAAATGAACGTCAGATTGCCCGGGCCTCCCGGAGAGCGCCCCAGAAAATAAAGTCCGACTGCGGCGGTCAGGGTGAGCAGCAGCAGGACGACGCGCAGCCATCGCCGGCCGTGCAGGTGGGGCTCGAGGCCGATGAGAAAGACGGCCGCTCCGACAGACGCCAGAACAACGAAGCAGACGACCGCTGCGGGGACAACCAGGCCGGAGGAAGCCGCCGGGGACCTGCCGACCAGAAGCACCAGAAGGGATGCGCCGATCCAGGACAGATAGATCGCCGCCAGGGACAGGGTCGCCTGCAGAAGGCTTCCGCCCGGGATGGTGGAGGTTGCGTGTCCGTTCATGGATATCATCGATTCATCTCGATTCGTTCTTCGGCAGCTCCTGTTTCAATGCTACAGGGTCGCACAAAAGAGTCTATTTGTGAACGGCAAAAGGAGGTAAAATGAGTTCACATCCCACCTCCGAGAGATATGTCATGACCTTTTCCAACCGTTGGCCGACCGTGCATATTCCTCTGTCCGCAGTCGAAATCGAGGCAATGGCGGACCGTCTGACCCTTCGGCCGGCGGGGGAGGCGGCCCGGGTCATCGGAAGCGATCTTCGCGGGCAGATGGAAGCCTTTTATATTCCCCTGGCGGCCTGGCTGGCAAGGACCCGAGAAGGTAAGGAGGGACCTCTCGTGGTAGGACTCAACGGCGCCCAGGGATCAGGCAAGTCGACCCTCAGCCGACTGCTGCAGGATATCCTGAGGGGGGAATTCGGACTGCGCGCCGCGGGATTTTCCCTGGACGATCTCTACCTGACCCAGGCCGAAAGGGAGCGTCTCGCCCGCACGGTCCACCCCCTGCTGGCCACCCGGGGGGTTCCGGGAACGCATGATGTCGAGCTGGGGCTGCGGACGATCCAGGCGCTGAAGGAGGCCGGCGAAGGGGACGAGGTGCCGATTCCCGCTTTCGACAAAGGGCGGGACGATCGCTGTCCGAAGGAGGAATGGACGAAATGGCGCGGAGAGGCGGATCTGGTCATCTTCGAAGGATGGTGCGTCGGCGCGGTTCCCCAGCCCGAGGGCGATCTCGACGACCCGGTGAACGACCTGGAGCGGCGGGATGATCCCGACGGCTCCTGGCGGCGCTGGGTCAACGGACGGCTGGCGGACGGGTATGCCGGCCTGTTTGCCGGACTGGACCTGCTGATCATGCTGCAGGTCCCGGGGATGGACAGCGTCTTTCGCTGGCGGGGGCAGCAGGAGCGGCAGCTGGCGGAGGAAAAGGGGCGGGACCTCTCGAAGCTGATGGACGAGCAGGCGCTGCGCCGGTTCATCATGCATTATGAGCGGTTGACCCGGCACATGCTGGAGGAGATGCCCGGACGGGCCGACGTCGTGCTGCGCCTGAACGAGAACCACGCCGTCGATGGGGTGCGGCTGACGACGAAAAGCCTCTGAACGCCGAGCCCTCAAAAAGAGCCCGCTTTGCTTTCGCTCCTTTCATCCTTCTGAAGAACTCCGCTCAGTGCCTGCAGCAGCCGCGCATTCTCTTTCTGGGTTCGCACCGCCACTCTCACGTATCTTTCATCCAGAGACGGAAAATTGGAACAGTCTCGAATAAGAATTCCCATCCCCCTGAGCTCCGCCGCAAGGCGGGAAGCAGGCGGTTCTCCCTCCTCCAGGCGCACCAGGAGAAAGTTGGCTTCCGAAGGGAAAACCGTCATTCCGAGGTCTTCCAGTCCCCGGGTCAGATCTTTCCGCAAGGAGGGGATTGTCTCCAGGGTCCTTTGCCGATAGTCCTCCTGGCCAAGACAGGTTTCGGCAGCGACCAGGGCGGGAACGGAGAGGGTCCACGGCTCTTTGGCGGCCCGCAGGCGGGCGATCCCGGCGGCCGGGCCGGCCAGGTAGCCCGCACGCAGGCCTGGGATGGCGTAGAACTTGGTGAGAGAGCGAAAGACATAGAGATTGCTGTGGAGCCCCACGGCGCCGAGGACCGACCGCTGAGGGCAGAAGTCGACGAAGGCCTCGTCCACGGCCACCAGCGCCTGCTCGCGAACCGCGCGGGCAATCGATTCGACGACATGGGGGTCGATGCCGGCGCCGGTCGGGTTGCCGGGATTGGCCAGAAGCACCAGGTCGGTTTCGGGATGGAGATGGCGCACCAGCAGGCAGGGATCGAGGTGGAAACCGTTGTCGGCGGAAAGGGGGAATATGTCGATCGCAGCGCCCACCTGGCTCAGGCCGCGCTCGTACTCGCTGAAGGCGGGCGCCACCAGCAGGGCTCGGCGGGGCCGCAACACCCGGGGAAAAAGATAGAGAAGCTCCGTGGAGCCGCTGCCGGGGAGAAAATGTTCTGCCGGCAACCCATGCGCCGCTGCCAGCGCCGTCACTAAGGAGGAGGCGTCGATCTCAGGGTAATGAACGGCGTGTGTCATCGCCTCCCGGGCCGCTTCCAGGACTTCCCGCGGCATCCCCAGCGGATTGATGCTGGCGGAAAAATCGAGGATTTCGCCGGGCGGCCTGCCGAGCTCCAGCGCCGCCTGAGCCACCGCTCCGCCGTGGGCGAAACGAACGTCTACCGGATCAGCCATGTCAGAATCACCCCCAGGGCCAGAGCAAGAAAAGAAGTCAGATACATGAGGCGCACCATCTTCCGGTATGCAGTCACCGTGACCGGCCGGTCGGGGTCGCCCAGGACCGGTTTTTCCACCTGCTTGCCGAAATAGGAAGCCGGACCGCCCAACTGGACGCCGAGAGCCCCGGCGGCGGCGGCCTCGGGGAATCCGGCGTTGGGGCTGGCGGGTTTGCGGGCATCGCGTCCCATAATCTTCAGAGCTCCCCAGGGATCGAGCCCCAGAGGCCAGGCGGCCAGCGCCATCAGGACGCCGGTGAGCCGGGCCGGGATGAGGTTGAGCAGGTCGTCCAGACGGGCCGAGGCCCAGCCGAGTTCCCGATAGCGCTCGTTGCGGTAGCCGACCATGGAGTCGAGGGTGTTGGCCGCCTTGTACAGGACAGCCAGCACCGGCCCGCCGAGAAAGAGGTAGAAGAGCGGCGCGACAATCCCATCGGAGGTATTCTCCGCCACGGTCTCGATGCAGGCTTTCACGACGGCCTCTTCGCTCAATCCGGCCGTGTCCCGACCGACGATGAGAGCGAGAGCCTGGCGCGCTTCGTCCGGTCGTCCCTCCTCTACCAGCTTCACCACGGCGCGGCTCTCCTTGTGAAGGGAACGCAGGGCCAGGGTGGTGAAGGCCAGCCACAGGGCGGCGGCCCAGCCGAAAAGCGGATCGATCTCCGCCGCCAGGTACAGAAAAACGGAAGCGGCGGCTCCGGTTGCCGCAAGGGTCAGGGCGGTGAGGAGTACCCCTGCCAGACGGCGGCTGCCGACATGTTCGGTCAGCAGCCCTTCGAGCCACTTGATGCAAGCGCCGATGTAGACGACCGGATGCGGGAGCCACCGTGGATCTCCCAGAAGGAGGTCGAGAGCGAAGGCGGCGGGGATCAGCAAATCCATCAACCCGCCTCCAGCAGTTCAAGGCCCGTGAGATGAAAAAGGCGGCCGAGGTCGAGA
>NZ_KI421428.1:0-40053 GCF_000472285.1 Desulfuromonas sp. TF | reverse complement strand
ATGGTCGGCCAGCCGATCCAACTCTTCCTCCAGGGTGGAGGCCGAGGCTGGCGGGGCCGGCGGCAGTCCGCGCCGGCGGCGCAGATCGTCCACGAGCGCGCGGCGGACGGACGGATCGTCGAAGAGCCCGTGCAGATAGGTGCCCCATATTCGGCCGTCCGGGGAAACCGCCCCATCCTCCAGATCGACGCGGTTTCCCGAGCGGATAGTCAGGCGCAGCAGGGGCCGCGCCGCCGGGCCGAGAACGGTCTCCCCCATGTGGATCTCGTAGCCTGCCACCTTCTCCAGCCCCCCCAGGGGGGTCTCCCCGGCCGCCGGCAAGGGAATTCCTTCGGCCTGATGGGTCTGCTTGTCCGGGGTCATCACCGTGGCGATATCCAGCAGCCCCAGGCCCTCGGCTTCGCTGGGGGAAGACTCCACCCCCAGGGGGTCGGCGACCCGTCCTCCGAGCATCTGGTAGCCGCCGCAGATCCCCACGACGCATCCCCCGGCCTCGTGGTGTTCGCGGATGGCGGCGAAGAACCCCCGGGCGCGCAGGAACTCCATGTCGGAGAGGGTGCTCTTGGTTCCGGGGAGGATCAGCAGATCGCACCCGGCCACCTGCCCGGGGTCGTCCAGATAGATCAGCTCCGCTCCCGGGTCCTGCTCCAGGGGGTCGAAATCGGTGTAGTTGGAGATCCGGGGAAGGCGCACCACCCCGATGAGCACGGCGTTTTTCCGTGACCCGGTCCCCTTGCGGGAGAGGGGCACCGAGTCCTCTTCGGGGAGCCGCAGATCGAGCCAGGGGACCACCCCCAGCACCGGCACTCCGGTGCGGGCCTCCACCGCCTCGATCCCCGGGCGCAGCAGGTCCGGATCCCCCCGGAACTTGTTGATCACCACCCCGGCGATCCGCTCCCGCTCGGCCGGTTCGAGCAGCTCCAGGGTGCCGACGATGGCGGCGAAGACTCCGCCGCGGTCGATGTCGGCCACCAGCAGCACCGGCGCGGCGGCCAGGGCGGCGGCCCGCAGGTTGGTGATGTCGTGGGCCTTGAGGTTGATTTCGGCGATGCTTCCCGCTCCCTCCATGACCACGACATCGTAGGCGGCGGCGAGCCGGCGGAAGGACTCCTCCACCGTGCGGAACGCTTCGGGCTTGAAGGCATGGTATTCGGACACGGTCATGTTACCCACCGGGCGTCCCCGGAGGATCACCTGGCTGCCGGTGTCGGAATTGGGCTTGAGCAGTACGGGATTCATGTCGGTGTGGGGCGTCAGCCCGCAGGCCGCCGCCTGCAGGGCCTGGGCCCGGCCGATCTCCCCGCCTTCGGGCGTTACGGCGGAGTTGAGGGCCATGTTCTGGGCTTTGAAGGGGGCGACGGAAAAGCCGCGGCGTTTCAGAATGCGGCACAGTCCCGCCGCCAGGACACTTTTACCGACATCGCTCCCCGTCCCGCCAACGAAGAGGGCTCTCGCCGCGTCCGGGACGCGGGACGCCGGAGGCGAAACGAGAACGTCCTTGCCCTGATTTCCGCGTCCCTCGTCCCGCGTCCCTCGTCCCTGAACCGCATATCCGCGCGGAGTAACGATCCGCCCCGCCGCGTCGAGCCGCGACTGCGAGTTGCCGACGATGACGATGCTGAGCATGTCGATGGAGTGATCGAGCAGGGCGCCGAGGTCCGTCACCGTCACCTCCTCCCCATCGCGGCAGGCGTTGCGCACTATGCCCACCGGGGTTGCCGGGGAGCGGTGCCGCAAAAGGGTCTCCCGAGCCTCGCCGATCTGCGTCGTGCGCCCCTTGCTTCTGGGGTTGTAGAGGGCGACCACGAAATCCGCGGAGGCGGCGGCGGTGAGGCGACGGCGGATCAACGGCCAGGGGGTCAGCAGGTCTGAGAGAGAGACGACGGCGAAGTCGTGCATCAGGGGCGCCCCCAGGCGGGCGGCGGCCGCCTGCACCGCCGACACCCCGGGGACGATCTCGATGTCGACGCAGGACTCCTCCCCCAATTCCAGAGCCAACCCCGCCATGCCGTAGATCCCGGCATCCCCCGAGGAGACGAGGGCCACCGTCTTACCGGCGGCGGCTTCGGCCAGTGCCGCTCGGCAGCGCTCGACTTCCTTCATCATCCCCGAGGAGCGGACTTCCTTGCCGTCCAGCAGCCCCGGGATAAGGTCGAGATAGGTCTTGTAGCCCACCACCGTCTGCGCCTTTCCGATGGCGGTGCAGGCGGCGGGGGTCATATGTTCGGCGCCGCCGGGCCCGATGCCGACGACGTAGAGTTTTCCCATAAATCTGTCCTTTGTCCTTTGTCATTCGTCATCTGTAAAGGCCTTGAACCAATGACAAGTGACCAATGACGGTTTAGATCTTTTCAGCCACCGCCACGGTGACGTTGCCGCATATTTTCTTCTTGATCAGCAGGGTGTCACTCCCCGCGGAGAGAAGGGCGGCGGGCTCGCAGACCCCCTTCGCCCCCACCGCCGCAAGAGCGTGAGGAGAGGGCTCCGCGGGGGCGCTGACGCTGTTGAGCGCCTCGGCCGAGTAGTGCTCGACGGGAATGCCGCGGTTTTTTGCGAAGAGATTCAGCCCCTCTTCGTCGGCCTTCACGTCGATGGTGGCGAGGCAGGCGATGCTGTGCGGAGAGAGAAAGGCTCTGCGCAGCTCCCTCTCCACCACCTCTTCGATCTCCTCGGCCGGGGTTCCACGGTTGCAGCCGATCCCCACCACGAGGTCCCGGGGACGCAGCACCAGCAGATCGTCCTGCGCCTCCAGGTGCGGGATGTGCCGGTGGGTGACGAAAACTTTTCCCGCGGCTCCTACCTGCTGGGCCGCGGCGAAGTTGGCCACGGTAACCACTCCCGGAACCGAGGCGAAATGACGGGAAATGCGCCGGCGCCGATCGACCAGGACAATCCTTTCCCCCTGAAGGAGCAGGCTGTTGAGGCGGCGGATGTTCTTCACGGGCTCGATCCGCAGCCCCTCCCGGCGGGCCACTTCGTCCCAGGCGGGGAGTCCGTTGACATCGGTGGCGGTGGTGATGACCGCCTGTCCGCCGCTGGCTTCGGCCAGCTTCCGTGCCAGCTCGTTGGCTCCGCCTAGATGTCCCGAAAGGAGGCTGACGGCAAAGGCGCCCGCCTCGTCCATGACCACCACCGCCGGGTCGAGGTCCTTCCCCCGCAGGTGAGGGGCCAGGATCCGCACCACGATTCCGGTCGCCATGATGAAGACGAATCCCCGGCAATCGGGCCAGAGCTGCCGGACCAGCTCCTTCAGTTCCACCGAAAAGACGATGGCGCCCTCACCGGCCTCCCCGGCATGTTTCGCGGGAACGAACAGGTCCGCTCCATCCAGTCTTTCCCGGAGCCCTGTCCCGAGGCGGGCACCTCCCGAAGTTATGGCGATGATGGCGAGGTTCACCCGCGCCCCCTGTACCCGTGCTCGAAATTCCTGTCGTACAGCTTCGACTTCTCCGCCACTCCCTCACTCCGGGCCTTGAGCACCTCGCCGACGATGATGAGCGCCTGCCGGCTGATTCCGGCGGCGGACACCTTTCCGGCGATGTCCGCCAGGGTCCCCTCGACAATCCGCTCGTCCTCCCAGCTGGCCCGGCTCACAACCGCCGCCGGTGTGGACGGAGTATAGGAGCCGCCGGCCAGGAGCTCTTCCACCACCTTCTCCATCATGGAGACCGAGAGATAGAGGCAGACGGTGGCGCCGAGGGCGGCGATGCGCCGCAGCTGCTCCTTCTCAGGAACCGGCGTGCGCCCCTCGACCCGGGTGAGGATCACCGTCTGGGAAACCTCGGGAAGGGTCAGCTCCTGCCTGAGGCCGGCCGCGGCGGCAAAGGCGGCGGTTACGCCGGGGATGACTGCATAGGAGATGCCGAGGGCGTCTAGGGCCTCCATCTGCTCCTGGATGGCCCCGTAGACCGAAGGGTCGCCGGTATGCAGCCGGACCACGCGCATGCCGGCGGCCACCGCCCTGCTCATGATCGCGATAACTTCCTCCAGCGTGAGGGGTGCGCTGTCGTGAGCCACGGCGCCGGGCTTGAGTTCGGAAAGAAGGGCGGGGTTCACCAGGGAACCGGCGTAGACCACCACATCGGCCGCCTGCAGCGCCTTGAGACCTTTAATGGTGATCAGCTCCGGGTCGCCAGGACCGGCGCCGACAAAGAGAACGGGAGGAGAGTTATTGAATTTTGACTCTGTCATACTCAGGCTAATTATCCCTATGCTTCGATTGCCTCGCGAAACCGGTTGAAACAGGGAACTCGGTTCAGGCGAGTCAAGTCGGTAATTTTTCGCGCAATCAAGACGGCATGGACGTAGTCTGTGTATTGCCGAAATTTGGGTGATTGTCTGAAGAGAGAATCGAGAGCCGCTTTGGGGTCCCGTATCGACTGACAGGTTTTCACCCGTGGAATTTTCACGGGATGGGCATCCGTCGACAACACCCTTGCCAGTGCCCGATCATCGGCACGCAACCACGCCTCCAGCATTTTATGGATACAAACAACCGCAATTCGCGGGTCATCCCGTCTGAGGCCGGCATGCTGAAGCGACTGAAAAATTTCTTCCCGATCAGCGTGCAGACAACCGATGCCCTCGTATTCCCCCCAGTCCGGGAGCAGGTCCCAGACAATCAGGACCTTTTCACAGCCCCTTGCCAAAAGTTCCGCAGCATAGCGTCCGCACTGTTCCTTGAGCAACGGTTTTCGGTCTAACGGAATGATATCCGGAATAATTTCCGGCCGGATCAATGCCGCCAGCAAAGGGAGGACTTGCGTCTCAGCCCCTTTCGGCCCGCATTCCACTATGAAACCAATTTTCATCCCTACCCCTTCTTGAATCTGCCCGTCGTATAAAGCTCACCCGGCGCAAACCGTTTCCCCCATTCCTGCACCTCCTCAATGTCGGCCGGTCGCCAGAAAGTCGGGCTGCCACTTTCGTTGCGCTCCACCAGCACAATCGTCTGCAAGGGCAGAAGATTGAGAAAATAGGGCGAATGAGTGGTCAAAACAACTTGTGTTCGTCCGGATTGAACCGCGGTGCGGATCTCGTCGATGACCAGATGAATACTGCGCGGGTCGAGGCCGTTCTCAATCTCTTCCACTGCAATGAGCGGCGGCGGGCTGGGGTGGCGCAACAAGGCGAGAAGGGCCAGCAGTCGCAAAGTACCTGTGGAGAGCATCCAGCCAGGCACTTTGAAATCGGCTTCGGTCAGCTGCAGCCACGCCTTGCGCTCGATCTCGGAGGTCACTGCCGGTTGCAGGTCGCGCGCATAGGGGAGGACGTAGGCCATCGTCTCGACGATGCCCTCGAAGGCAAGCTGGTCCAGGCGGCGCAGGTCCAGTAGGAAGTCGGCGATGTTCGACCCGTCCCGCGCCAGTCGCACTCCACCGCCGGTGCGTTGCTGCGGTACCGGCAGTCCCATCCGCTCAGGGCTCAGAGTCAGAAATTGCCAGCCGTTGATATGGCGGGCCAAATCATCGAATTCCGCCAAGGGGGCAGAGAGAATCGAGCGGCCGGGGCCATAGGTCTGTGCAATATCTTTGAGATTGCGATCAATAAAATCTCCAGCCTGACCAATCATCTCCTTGCCGATGAACATCCGGTTCGCAGCCGGATCGTTGTTCGCCTCCAGTTCGACCTTACGCGCCTTGCGCGGGCTCTCTCCAATCGCCAGGTCGAAGGCAATGGGGTTGACCAGTTTCCCGGCGCGTTCCTTGGCCTCCTGCCCCTTGTGGCGGGCATGCTCGATCCCCATCCAGCGTTGCATGGCCACGTCCAACCCGTCGCGGACGATACTCTGGTAGGTTTCCAGCCCTTCGATCAGGCTCGACTTGCCGGCGCCGTTGTTGCCGATAAAGACAGTGAGCGGGCCGAGTTTGACCACCTTGCTGTCGATAATGGCCTTGAAATTGCGGAGGCGAACACTCTGCAGACGCATGGTCTGGGTCATTGGATCAGCCCTCTCTCGACATCGCGATAGGCATTCTGCGCGGCGATCTTCACCGGGTCCTTGACCAGGGGGAAGGTGGTGAGGATGTAGGCGAATTCGGCTTCGGTCAGGCCGTAGAGGTGGGCGACGAGGCCGTCCAGCTCGGCCCGCAGGCGGGCGCGCTCGACCGGGTCGGTGACGCCTTGCTTGTGGCTGCCGATGCCGGCCTCCCTGGCAAGATCGTCGAATTCCGGCGTGGTGCAGATCAGATGGGCGGCGCGTTCGACGATGGGGCGGAAGGCCGGGTCTTTTTCCGTCAGGCGGGGGACGGGGAGTTGATAGATGTAGAAAAAGTTCACATTCGCGGTTACTCGTAATCGAAGTTGATAGTCCAGTGTAAAACTGTTCCAAACGGCACACAGGTAAAGCATATTTTTGTGGGAGAGGAATCGTTTGCTACCATTTGAAAAAGAATGGACTGATTGGAAGTTTTCAGCATGGAAGTTTGGAGGAATAATTGTAGAGATAAGAGTCCGTTCATCAGTATTCCTGGCAATCTTCCTGCAACCAAGTCGGTAATCCTGGTAATCGAGTCGCTGCCCAATGTCTGCTGACCGGCCTAAAACAGCTTTGCGCGCTTCCTTTTCCCAAACCCAGTATCGCGGCTTTTCGAACTCGTGATTATATTGATGAATGTTTTTCCCCTCGTAAAGCGGCATCATGCCCTTTTCAAACTCTGCGTGGAATAGATAACTGTCATTTGTCATGTGAAATTCACTTTGGAGGGACACGTTCCAAGCCTTTTCAAGATGCACCCCCAACAAGGGAAAAGATCCAGACTTGCGCGCAATCGCCAGATCATTTTCACTCTCAAATTCTATTATTCCAAGGCTTTCCGGCGACAACCGCTTGATCAACGCCACCGAAATTTCAAGCGCCCCCCCCTTCGGAAACCGCTCGAGCTCCGCCACCTCATGGCGCATGAAGGCCGTCGGGAAGCTGACGGTTCCGCCCCCCTTTACGAAGGTCAGCACGACGAATTTGAAGCGACTGTCGACCCCTTCGAAAATCTCTTTGCGGTTCTCGAAACAGAAGAGCCCGGTGATCCCGGTTTCGGCAAAGAGCATCTCGCGCAACTGTTTGGTGCCGAGATCGGTATAGATGCCGCTGGGGATGACGATGCCGCACTCCCCGCCGGGACGCAGCAGATTAAAACATTGCTCGGTAAAGAGCTTGTAGAGGTTGATGTCAGATCCGGCCTTCTTGCCATTGACGATCGAAATCTGGTTCTTGTACTGCCGGGAGCCGCGATAGTAGAGGCTGACATGGGGGAAACGGCTCTGGTATTCGATCCAGGCGGCTAGGATGTCGGCATCCTTCATCAGCTTGGCCTGTTCTTTTTCGAACTCCTTGATGGTCATCTTGTTCTTGGTGACCAGATCGGAATGCTCGGCAAGGAACTCTTTGGCCTGCGGCTTGAAAATCTCCCACGGCGGGTTGGTGATGATGGCGTCGAAGCCGCCGCGCCGATTGAGAATCTCGTCGAACTCGTAACCCCAGTGAAAGGGGTGGAGCGCTTCGATATCGGCAATCGTCAAGGCCCGCTTCTTCGGCTTTCCTACCTTGTTTTTGGCCGGGTCCCAGGTCGCCTCCTCGAATTTGATATCCAAGGCGACAAACTCGTCCAGCAATAGTTTGTTGAGGGTTACCAGCGCCTCCCGTTTTTTCCCATCGATGGCATCGCGCATGGCGCGCAGGTCTTCGACATAACCGGCGGTGTGGCGGAAGGTGTCGATGAGGCGGTTCTTCTCTTCGAGCAGGCGGGTGAACTTTTCCGCGGTTCGCTGATTCAGCAACTCCCTTTGCAGATCCTTGCGGGACGCGGCCGAGGTTGTGCCAAAGTCGAAACCACCCGGCTCCGCGACCATGGGTTCGGCCGATTTCGCGCCGGGCTTACTCCCCGTCCCGGCGGTGAGGGTGTCGAACTTGGCCGGATCGACGTGCAGCAGGCCGATCAGCGAGTTGCCGGCAAGGATGTTGAAATCGATGTTGGGGAGGGGTTCGAGTTCGTCGATAGACTGCGCCGCCGCAACCAGAGCGAGGAAGAGCCGCAACTTGGCGATCTCGGTCGCTTCCTCCATGATATCGACGCCATAGAGGTTGTCGGTGATGATGCGCTTTTTGATGAAGTAGTTGATCGACTTGTGGCTGGCTTTTTCCTTGCGCAGCCATTCGGTCAGGTTCCGATCGTTCAGGAACTCGATCTTGCCGATGATTGCGGCATAGAGGTTGATCAGCGTCTTCATCGCCGCAACCAGAAACGCTCCCGAACCGCAAGCCGGGTCAAGCAGGCTCAGTTCCGGCAGGACTCTATGGAGGAGTTCGCGGCAGAGTTCCGCATCCAGGTCCAGCAACAGCTCGGCCATCGAGTCGTATTCCCGCGCCGCCAGAACACCGGGGACACCGGGAGAATTAATCTTATCGAGGACCAGCTTATAGATGGTACGCTCGCAAAGATATTCGGTAATCTCCGGCCGGGTGTAGTAGGCGCCGAATGCTTTCTGATTGATGTACTTCTCGAAAATATAGCCGAGGACATCGGGATTGATCTCGTCGTCCTTGCCGGCCGGAGTGTCGTTGAGATTCCACGAGTATCGTTCGAAGAGACCAAGGAGGTTGGCAAAAGCCTTGTCCGAAATGCGGATATCGGGATTTTTCAGCTCGACGGCATGCGGGAGGAAGAGGCCGCCATTGAGGTACTTGATATTGCCGAGAAGTTGGCGAATCTCCGGGCTGCGCTCCTGCTCGGGCTTGGCGAATCCCTCGAAGAAGAGCGGCCAGAGGAAGGCGCGGTAGTAACGATCCGGGCCGAAGACCTGCCGGCTGTGGGCGAGCCTGGCTTGCAGGTAGTCGAGATTGCCGTGATCGACGAAGCCCTTCTTTTGCAGGAAGTAGATGAACATCAGCCGGTTGAGCAGGATCGAGGCATACCAGCGGCGCTGCCGGTCGTCGGCGATCCCTTCGATCAGGTCTATGAAGGCAAGATGCTGCTCTTGGAACTCCCGATAGAACTTCTTGGTCACCCGCTCGACATCGAGGGCCTTTTTCAGCCGCGAAGCGACCTCGGTAACCGGCAGGGCGCCACTGGCGTCGAGTTCGGAAATATCGACAACCATCGCGCCAAGCTTGCTGAGAAAAAGATCGCCGGGTTGCCCCTTGATGTAGAGATGCTCGCGGGGAAAGTTTTTGTTCCCTTCCCGCTTGACCCAGTACCAGAGACTGTTGGTGCGCTCCTGGTCAACGAAGATCAGCAGGTTTTCGTGATGATGCCGGGCTATCTCTTTATGCAGGGCGGCACGGGTCTTGGCCTGGGGCATCCGGCCATCGGCGGCAGCTATTTCGAATACCACCACCCCGGAGAGTTGGGCAATCTGCCGGGCGGTGAAACTCGCCCCGTCAACATTGAGCGTTATCGGTTGCCGACTGGCCGGCTGGGACCAGCCGAGCTCCTCGATGAAGAGTGTCGGAAAATCGAAACGCTGCAGCAGGTCCCGGGTCCGCTGAATATCGAGCTGCCCTATTTTAATGACTTCCCCCATCCCTATGCCTCCCCTCGCACCAGGCCCAGCGAGCAGATAATGCGCGGCTCAAAGCTCTGCTCTTCTTCATGCACGATGCAGAGCCGGTCTTCCTCGCGCAGGGCCATGGCCAACTCGGCCAGGGCCTGATTGGCGATGCCACTGCGCAACTGCCGGTTCAGGGTGTCCGTGGCATTCTGCCGCAGCGGATAGCGATAGATTTCGTCGATGGTTTTGTGCAGCCCCGGCGTATCGAACAGGGTCCCCTTCACCTCTTCTGCGTATCGCTTCAGCCGTTCGTAGGTGCGAAACCGTGCCCCTGACGGCCTTCCAAGCTGACCGCCGACACTCTTCTCCTCGGCCACGATCTGTTCAACCCCCCTTTGTACCAGCTGGTGGTGGTTCTCCTGCCGGGGTTGAGCCGGGGTTTCAGGGGAGCACTCGGCCATCTTGAGAATGGCGAACTGCGATTCGGTGACGCTTTGCCCCTGGGGATCGATCCATGCCAGGGAATCGTTCCCTTCGGCCGTGCGCAGGTAGACGAGAACTCCGTCGGTAGCTTCCGGCGATGAAGATATCTTCTGGACCGCACTCGTTTGCTTGGTTGAATAGACGACAGCGGGCAAATCGGGAACGATCTTCTGCAGCGAGGGGTCGGCCGTGATAGCGTTCTTCCAGATTTGCCAGGCGTAGGAGGAGAGATCGACCTCGGTGTCGGCCTCGCCATCGAGAATGCCGGATTTCTCGTGATAAAGATCGATGACCGTCTTGTCTACTCCATCTCCCTCAAAGAAGGTTTCATCCGTACCGACAACTTCGGCGTTTTCTTCGAGGCGCTGACGGACGCGGGACCGCAGCTTGATGATGCGTTCGACGCCGTCGGCCGGGAGAAAGGAATAGCAGAGGATGGTTTCCGATTTCTGCCCAATACGATCTACACGGCCCGCCCGCTGAATCAGGCGAATGATGGCCCAGGGGAGATCATAGTTGACGATCACCGAACAGTCCTGGAGATTTTGCCCCTCGCTTAGCACGTCGGTGGCGATAAGCACGCGCAACTCTTCCCGGGAGGAGATTCGATCTCGCTTGTGATTGCTCACCGGACTGAACCGCCAGGCGAGCAGCGAAGGATCGACCGTTGTACCGCTGGCCCCGGCAACGCTCGACACGCCTCGCGCTCTGAGTTCGCGCTCAAGGTAGTGGACGGTATCGGCAAACTGGGTGAAGATCAGGACCTTTTCGCTGCCATGCCGGTCCGCCAATAGTTGCAGCAAGGCGTCGAGTTTGGCGTCGCGAGCGGGGTCCCAGAGCCCGCATTTACTCAGCACCAGCAAAAGGGCAGTTGCATCGTTGGCCAGATCCTTGGCCAGGGTTTTGACGAATAACGAAGGTCGTAGCCACTTGAAGCGCTTTTTGTAGTGCTCGGCATACTCGCCATAGATCTCGGCGGCGCGCTGGCGAAACTCGGCATCGGTGCGGGGAGCAAATGGTTGCTTAATGGTGCAGGCTTCGGAGTCGTCGTCCTCGAACAGCTCCCCGGTTACGCAAACGTCATCGTTGTCTTCATCATAAACCGCAGTGTCGAGAGAACCGGCATCGAGAGTGCCGAGGGGCAAAGGCAGACCGTTTTCGATGGCGTGGATAAACACATAGTTGCGCAGGACATGCCGTTCCAGCGACAGGATAAATGCCTGGCCGCTACTCTCCAACCGCTTGAAGAGGTTGGTGCGACAGAAGCCCATCAGCCGCTTTCCCGCCCGCGAAAGATCGTGCAGCAGCTTGGCCTCGACCGGTGTCGGGGGTTCGTGCGACGAGGGTGCAATGTAGTTGCCTAGACCGTAGCGTGGCAGGCTCAGGACATTTATAGTCTCCACCACGTCGGGAGCAAAGAGTCGCGCGTATTGATCGGCGGCATCCTTGTCATCAAGCTTGAATTTGACTGTGCTGGGTTGCCGCAAAGGGAAATAGGAGCGTGAGCCGTCCTGAAAAGTCAGATACTTCCGGCCGGTGACAGAGTCGGTTTCAGCGTAATTATTCTGGATAAAGCTTCGGGTGCGCCTCACCATAAAAAGTCGCATCAATTCCCGCCAATCGTCGGGGTATTCGCTCTTTTCAAAGGCAGCCAACGATCGTACCGGACACTGATGGCACCGGATAAACTCCGGCTCGCCGACCTCGCGCAGAAGACGCTCAGGGCGAACATTGAGGTCTTTATCTTCGGGGACGAATAGACGCAACTGATTAGAGAGATCGAGGTAGGTTTTGTTGTACGGAGTGGCCGAGAGGAAGATACACTTGCTCTCGTTTTCCTGGATGTATTCCTGGATCGCCCGATAGCGCTTTCCTTCACGATTACGCAAGTTGTGGCTTTCGTCGATCAGGACCAGCCGGTAGCGACGCAAGTGCGGGAGTTCCTTAGTTGCCTGGCTGATCGAGAGAATCTTGGCGCGCATCCGATACTGCTCGCGATAATCCTCCCACATCGGCACGAGGTTTTTGGGGCAGATGATCAGCGTTTCCAGCCCATGGTCATCCTCAAATATGCGCACCAGCGCGGTGGCCATCAGCGTCTTTCCCAGCCCGACCACGTCACCAATCAGAACCCCGCCGCGCTTGTTGAGATGGTGAGCGGCAATTTTCACCGCTGCCTCCTGAAACTCGAAGAGCCTTGCGCCAAAGTCGCGGGGGATGCGGAACTGGAGTAAGCCTTCGCGGGCTTCATGAGCCAGGTGATAGGCCATCTTGAGGTAAATATGATAGGGTGGGACGATGTCTTCCCGTGCCCAGCTCTCTTCGATAATCTGCACCAGCTCACTGGAAATATCGAGGCACCAGCGATCAGTCCAACGATCCTCGAACCACTTGGCCAGCTTGAGCGCGGCATCATGATCGAGCACATCGATGTTAAGCTCCCCTTGACCGGAGAGCCCCGAAAAAGTGAGATTGCTGCTGCCGAGATAACCGATAACGGGATTGATCGGATCGGGGCGGAAGAGAAGATAGAGCTTGGCATGAAGCGTATGCCGCAGGAAAAGCTTGACGACCACCTTGCCTTCCCTGATCTGCCGGGCAAGAGAGCGCAAGCCGTTTTCATCTTCATTGGTCGGGGTGCCATAGGTGAGCTGGTCACGAAATTCTTCGGCCAGTTTCTTTTTCAGACGCAGAGCGGTTTGATTGTCCAACCCTTCATCCGAACCCATGACTGAGAAGAGACTCTTCAGCTCCTCTTGGGGCGGCCGCTGCATTCCGACCAGCAAACGACAGCACTGCCCCTCCCCCCCCGACCATTCATCAATTTGCGAGTCAAGGTCCTTCCAACCCCGCAGATTGAAATAACCGACGCAAAAATCTGCGTGGTCAGCGACCTTCAAAGTCTCTTGAAGGGCGGGAAGAAGTTTTTGATCTATGTTGTCAAAAATGCGCGGCATTACCCCTCCAATTCAGTTCATTTTTTTCACGATCACCAGGGATAAATAATCTAGGTCCTCCGCCCCGACCGCGGCGAGATCGTGGAAGACCGCCTGCCCGGGAAGGCCGGCGCGCTTGACGTAGACCGCCCGCCGCCCGCCCAACTCCTTCAGCAGGGAACGCACCCTGTCGAAAACGCGGGAGACCTTCATCAGCACCACCGTGTCGAAGGATTCGAGGGTGCGGGTCAGTTCTTCGTCTTCATAGGTGGCCGGGAGCACCGCCAGACGCTCGTCGGAGAGCCCCAGGGGGACTCCCGCCAGAGCTGCCGCGGCGTGAATGGACGATACGCCGGAGACGACCTCGACGGGAACATCGGGGAAGTTCTCCCGGAGCTGATGGTGGAGATAGAGGAAGGTGCTGTAGAGAAAAGGATCACCGAGGGTGATGAAAGCCACCGTTTTCCCCCGGCGTACGAGTTCCGCCACTTCCCGGGCGCACCGGGCCCAGCTCTCCTCCAGACCCGCCTGGTCCCGCTTCATGGGGTAGACTTGGGTGAGAAGCTTCTGGCGGACGGGATCGACGAGATCCTGGACGATGGAGGCGGCGATGGAGGCGTCGGAACGGTCGCCTACAGGGGTGACCACCACGTCCGCCTCGCGGATCAGGCGGGCCCCCTTGAGGGTGAGAAGTTCCGGGTCACCGGGACCGACGCCAACGGCGTAGAGACGAGAAGACATAAGAGGGCTCAGGTTTCAGGTTTCAGGTTCAGGTTTCAGGTTCAGGTTTCAGGTTCAGGTTTCAGATTCAGGTTTCCTAATTCCTGAGACCTGATTCCTGATACCTGGTTTTCGCTATTCCTTGAGACCGGTGATGATGTAGACCGGGTTATAGGCCTCGAACATCTTGTAATCGGTCAGCGGACGGGTGCGGGCGATGTTGATGGTGGTGACCTCGACCTGGTAGCCGGCGTTGTCGAAGTACTCGTTGGCGGCGGTCAGGGTGTCCAGGGTGACGGCATTAAGCACCACCCGCCCGCCGGCGGGCAGGCGGCCGTCCACCGCCTCGAGGATATCCCAGAGGTTGCCCCCGGAGCCTCCGATGAAGACCCTGTCGGGGTCCGGGAGGGTTTCCAGGCAAGCCGGGGCTTCCCCTTCGATGAGGGTGACGTGCCGGGCGTTGAACTTGTTGAGGTTTTCCTTGATGAACTCGATGCACTGCGGGTTGCGCTCCACGGCGAAGATGCGTCCGTTGGGGAGCAGGTGGTCGGCCTCGATGCTCACCGATCCCGAGCCGGCGCCGAGGTCCCAGAGGGTCATGTCGTGGCGCAGCTTGAGTTTGGCCAGGGTCACCACCCTGATCTCCTCCTTGGTGATCAGCTTCTTGATCGTGGAAAACTCCTCGTCGGGTATTCCAAGGGTCGGAACGTACTCGTCGCCGCCGGCCTCGTACTCCTTGATCAGGATCAGGACATTGAGGGGGGCCGCCTCGATCTCCAGAAGCCCCTTGACGTCGGTCTCGATGATCTTTTCCTCGGCGGTCCCCAGGTTTTCGCAGACCCAGGCCGCGTAACCGTCCCGCCCCCGCTCGATCAGTTCGGCGGCAATGGCGGCCGGGGTGTTGTCCTCGTCCGTCAGGACCGCGGCCTTGTCGTTGGCAACGATCCGGTCCACCGCCCCCTTGAGGCCGCGTCCGTGGGCGGAGATGAAGACCGCGTCGTCCCAGGGCTCCTTGATCTTGGCAAAGGCGTACTGCACCGAGCTGACGTTGGGAACGAACTCGAACTCCTCCTCGGGCAGATTGCGCAGCAGGTATCGACCGACGCCGAAGAAAAGCGGATCGCCGGAGGCGAGAACCACCGCGCGGCGTTCGTTCTTCCTCAAGCGTTCCACGATCTCCCCGAGGTTGCTGCCGATCACCACCGTCTCCCCAGCAAAGTCCGGAAAAAGAGCCAGCAGGCGCTCCCCGCCAAAGAGAATTTCAGCCCTGCCGACCAGTTCCAGGGCCCGGCCGCTGAAGCCCTCCTGACCTTCCACTCCGGCTCCGATGACGTAGATCTTCTTCATGACATTCCTTCCCTAGCTAAGGGGCAAGATCAGATGCAAGATGTCCAGGTTATTCATCGAGCGGTTCTAAGAAACGGCTTAAAGTCGCCGAATCTCCGCGTAAGGCCATCGTATCCGACCAGAAGAACGGCTACGTTCGCCCCCGGCGCCCACTGTCGAAGTCTGGCGAGGGCCCGACCGGCCACGATCCCGATCAGAGGGTGGTCGCCGCCGAGGTTTTCATACACCTGCCGGGCCGTGTTGGCACACTCTATATCTTCCGTCAGGCCCCCGTCAAGGCCGTCGATGCGGGCCCAGTCAGCCAGCCGGTCGAGATCGAGACGGGACGATCCGACGTGGGTCTGCGGGTGACCGCAGGCGATCTTGAACAGTTTCGCGAACTGGACCGCCAGAAGGACGCGGGGAACCCCCTTGCGATGGCAGGCCTCCAGGGCGTAGCCGACATGGTCTCCCATCATGATGAACGCCTCCTCCGGCAGAGCGAATTCCTGCTGCGCCGCCACCTCGCTCGTCCGCCCCGTACTGAGCACGGCGATTTCGCAGCCAGCGGCCACGGCCACGTCGAGTGCCACCTCCAGGGTGTCGGTCCAGGCCTTGTGGGAGATGGGCCGGACCACTCCGGTCGTCCCCAGAAGGGAGAGGCCGCCGACGATGCCGAGCCGGGCATTGAGGGTGCGCTTCGCCCGTTCCTCGCCGTCCGGAATGCTCAGGGTCACGTGAGGAGTATGGGGTGAGGAGTGAGGAGGAAAGACGTCCAGCACGGCTTCGGTGATCATCTGCCGCGGGACCGGATTGATGGCCCACTCGCCGACCGGCACCGCCAGCCCCGGCTTGGTCATCTTGCCGATCCCCCGGCCGCCTTCGATGATGACTTGTGTTTCACTCTCCCCCTTCAAGGGAGGGGGGAATTTCTGATCTCCCTCTCCCCTCGTGGGAGAGGGTCGGAGTGAGGGGAGATTCAAGGTCACCTCAGCGTGTACCTCCACCCCGTGGGTGACGTCGGGATCGTCACCGGCGTCCTTGATCACGAAGCAGCAGGCCCGCTGCTCGTCGAAGGTCTGTCCGTGCAGGGTGAAGCGGGCGTTGAAACCCGCCGGCAGTGGGATCTCAACCTCGGTGACGAGCCGCTGCTCCTTGAGCATGAGGGCCGCCCCCGCGCTGGCGGCGGCGGCGCAGGCGCCGGTGGTAAAGCCATGTCGCAGTTCGCCGCCCATGTCAGACTCGCGAAACCACGTCCTGCACCGACAGCAGGCGCAGGATCTCCCGGCGCGCTTCGCCGACGGTCAGGGGGATGTGGTGCAATTTCACATGATCGCGGGTCTTGAGGATATGCATCAGTTCGGCCACCAGGGGGAGGTTCAGCTTGGCCTTCTCGATCGCCTCAGGGTCCCCGAACACCTCCTCCGGGGTGCCGCAGCGAAGCACCTGCCCCTTGCTGAGGATGGCGATCTTGCTCATGAAGAGAGGGACCAGGTCGACCACGTGAGTGGCCATGATCATGGTGATCCCCTCCTTCTTGTTGAGATCCTCCAGCAGATGCATCAGGTTGTGCACCCCCATCGGGTCGAGGCCGGCGGTCGGCTCGTCGAGAATGATGACCTGGGGCTCCATGGCCAGGATTCCGGCGATGCAGATCCGTTTCTTCTGCCCATGGGAGAGGGCGTGGATCCCCTTGCGGGCGTAATCCTGCATCCCCACCTGATGCAGGGCCTTGTGAACCCGTTCCTTGATCTCCTGCGGCGCCAGTCCCATGTTGGTGGGTCCGAAAGCCACGTCCTCCTCAACCGTGGAGGCGAAGAGCTGGTCATTGGGGTCCTGAAAGACGATGCCGATGCGGCTGAAAACTTCACGGTCTTCAACTCTTTCGATCGGATTGCCGTCCAGCAGCACCCGCCCAAGAGTGGGATGGAGCAGTCCGTTGAGATGCTTGATCAGGGTCGTCTTGCCGCTGCCGTTGGAACCCAGAACGGCGAGGAATGCTCCCCGTTCAATCTCCAGATCGATGCCGTTCAGAGCCTGGGTGCCGTCTTCGTAGGTGTAGTGGAGATTCTCGATTTTGAGCATTGAATAGGTCCCATGGGTCGTATAGGTCCCATCGGACCTATGAAGATTTTTACCGCATTGCAAACAAAATCCCCAGCAGAGCCAGTCCGACCGCCAGCGCCGCCCAGTCGTGCCCCTGCAACCGGCCCGGCGTCACCGCGGTCAGTGCGCCGCGATAGCCCCGGCAGCGCATGGCGGCGAAGCTGCGCTCGGCCCGATCGTAGGTGCGCAGCACGAGCATGCCTCCCAGAATCCCCGAAGAGCGCAGGCCGGACTTGAAGTCGACGAAGCCGAGGCGTGCTTTTTGAGCATTGCGGATTCGCCCCCCCTCCTCCAGCAGAAGAAAGATATAGCGGTACATGATCAGGGCCAGTTCCACCAGCACCGGCGGGCAGCGAAAGAAACGGGCCGCCCGCATCAACTCAGGAAGGGGGGTGGTCAGGGAAAAGAACAGCAGCACTCCCATCCCGCCGAGAATGCGCGAGGCCAGCTCAAGCCCTCGCCATACCCCGCCCTGATAGACCGTTAGTTCAAAAGAGAGGAGAGGAAATGAAAGCAGCGGCGGTCCTTCCTGAAACCAGAAGAGCTGGGTGATGAAGGCGACCGTCGCCAGAACGGCGGGAACCGCCATGCGTTTGAGAAAGGCGGAGGTTCGGACGCCGGAAAACCGGACCAGGACCAGCGCGAGCGCGGCCAGAAAGAGCGGGGTCCGCACCCCTCCCGCCGTCAGATTGAGGATCAGGGCCGCCGTCAGCAGCACCAGCTTGATCCTTCCGTCCAGGGCCACCAGCAGCCGCTGGCTTTCGCCCTGGGCGTCGATGAAATGGTGCGCTCCCCCCATCAGTCCCGCCGCTCCGCATCCTTTTTGCCGGCGACGAAGACCTTGTGCCAGCAGTAGCCCATGATGAACCCGCCGATCCCTCCCGCCAGGGCAAAGAGGAAGAGGAGCAGGTCCCCCTGATCGGTGTTGATATAGGGGTCTCGGGCTTCCCGGCCGAGATCCTTGGCGTATTTTTCAACCACGGTTTCATCCACCCCGGGCCACTTGGGTTTTTCCTCTTCCTGGGCGAAGGCCGGCGAAGCGCACAGGAGCAGACCGAACAAACCCGCAAGAACCAGCCGTTTCATTCTTTCACCCCCATCACCTTGAGCTTGCGCAGAATATCCGGACGATGTTTCTGCACGTAAACGATGATACCCCCGGTCACCACCCCTTCGAGCAGCGACAGGGGGACCTGGGTCGGCATGAAGGCCAAGTAGATCTGCCCCAGCACCAATGAAAACGGCCTGGTGCCGTGCAGGGCCAGGGCCATCTCGAAAGAGGTGCCGAAATAGGTGACCAGATCGGCGGCCACACCGGCGAGGAAACCGCTCCAGAACAGGTTGAGGCGCAGCATCCGGCCCAGCCGGAAGGCGCCATACCCGGAAAACGAACCCATGATCCCCATGGAGAAGGTGTTCCCCCCCAGGGTCGTGAGTCCGCCGTGGGCGAGAAAGAGGGCCTGGAGGAGCAGGGAGATGAAAGCCACCACGACGCTGGCGAAGGGACCGAGGAAGATGGCGCTCATCCCTGTCCCCGCTGGATGGGCGGTGCTTCCGGCCACCGGCACCGGAATGGGAAAGCAGCTGAAGACGAAAACCGCGGCGCCGAAAATTCCCAGGAGGGGGATATAGGCGGGATCAACATTCTTGCGCCGGGTGATCTGGCGCACCCCCCAGGCAACGAAGGGAGCGGCGAGAACGAACCAGAACGCCGCCCAGCCCGGTGGCAGAATCCCTTCGGAGATGTGCATGGCGAGGGCGGGGCGCGGAGACAGAAGCATCAGCCCCAGAAGCGTCGGCAATAGAGCGGAAAATCTCATCTCATCGGTTCTCCAGCGAGGATCATCAGGGCGTTGAGGATGGCGGCGGCGATCGCCGACCCCCCCTTGCGCCCCCGGCAGGTGATGAAAGGCAGCTCGGTTTCCAACAGGACCTCCTTGGACTCCTCCGCCCCGACAAAGCCGACTGGCACCCCGACGACGAGGGAGGGGTTCGCTCTTCCCTCGCGCACCTGGCGCAGGAGTTCGAACAGGGCGGTGGGAGCGTTGCCGACGAGAAAGACGCCGCACCCCTCGTCGATCCCCTTGCGCATGGCGACGATAGAGCGGGTGATGCCCCCGGCGCGGGCTGTCTCGGCCACCTCGGGATCGGCCACGTGACAGCGCAGATCGCTGCCGAATGCGCTAAGCCGCGCCTTGTTGACGCCGGCCGCGACCATGTTGGTGTCGCAGAGGATCCCCTCCCCACGCCGCAGAGCAGCGATTCCGGCCTCGACGGCCTCGGGGGAGAACACGGTGGTGCGGGCGAAGTCGAAATCGGCCGTTGTATGGATGATCCGCCGGACCACCGGCCACTGCAGCGCGTCGTACCCGTGCTTCCCGGCTTCACCGTCGATGATTTCGAAGCTGCGAGCTTCAATCTCCAAGGGATTAATGATAACACCGCTATCGGTCATTTCAATTCCCTTCAGCAGACGGCTTTCGCCGCAGCCAGATCCCAGCCCGCACACGACAGCGACTCCCAGATCCGCTCACAGACGATTTCGCCCAGCTTCGGATGCACCTCCAGCGGCCGGCCGAGGATCATCTCGAGCCCGGGATAGCGCTCCTTCGCCTGCGCCATCTCCTCCGGCAGGTCCTCCAGGACGTGGGCGCCGGCGAAAAGGAAGTAAGGGTACAGGAGAACCCGGCTCGCTCCCCGGACGACGCAGGCATCGATCCCGCTTTGAATGTTGGGCGCGTACTGTTCCCGAAAAGCGACCTCCACGATCTCGCAGCCGGTCCGGGCTTTGACCATCTCGGCAATCGCATAGAGAGCGTCGTTGGCTTCGGGAATGCGGGATCCGTGTCCCATCAACAGAATCGCTGTCGTCATTGCTGCTGCTCCTTATCACTTAGTTGAACGAAAAAAGCCCCCGGCAGGAAGACGGGGGCTGAATAAAACTCAGCCTCCAACCTCCTTTGCCTTCAGCGGTTGAATCATTAAATTTCCAGGCAGGCTTTCTGGCTCCGGGATCGTCCCTCACTCTCCCCTTCCCGTTCGGCTCGATGTCCGGACAGTGGGCTTGCCGAGAGTTCGGTCCCCCATTACAGCGGCGGGTCCGCGGGAGAATTCCACTCCCTTTCCTGCACCTGGAAATTGTTAAATACCGTGATGCGTGGCGGTGACGCGTGACAGGTAAAATCTTGAACCCGTCACGCGTTACGCGTCACGGCCTTTCAGATTTTATCCCCCTTCAAGTCCCCCGCGAAAAGTTTGCCGGCTCCCCGCGAGGCGCAGAAATCGCCGCACATCGTGCAGGTCTGCTCGTCCTCGGGAGTGCGGCTGGCCCGGATGGCCCGGGCATCCTCGGGGAAGAGAGCGAGATCGAACTGCTTCGACCAGTCGAGGTCGCGCCGGGCCTTGCTCATCTGCTTGTCCCGCTCGCGCCCTTTTTCGGGATACTTGTTCATGTCGCCGATATAGGCGGCGATCTTGGCCGCCTTCACCCCCTCGACAACATCCTGCTCAGTGGGCAGGGCCAGGTGCTCGGCCGGGGTGATGTAGCAGATCAGGTCGGCTCCGTACCGGGAGGACTGGGCTGCGCCGATGGCGGCGGTGATGTGGTCATAGCCGGGGGCGACGTCGGTGGCGATAGGCCCGAGCATGTAGTAGGGGGCGCCGCCGCTCATGCGCTTCTGCAGCTGGATGTTCCCCTCGATCTCGTCGAGGGGAACATGGCCGGGTCCCTCGACCAGCATCTGGCATCCCATCTCCCGGCCGAGTTCGGCCAGTTCGCAGTTGATGAGCAGCTCCTGGATCTGCGCCCGGTCGGAGCTGTCGTGGATCGCCCCGGCGCGCAGGCCGTTGCCGAGGGAGAGGACGGTGTCGTACTTCTTGAGGATCTCCACCACCCGGTCGAACTTCTCGTAGAGGGGGTTTTCCCTTCCGTTGGCCAGCATCCAGGCGACCATGGAGACTCCGCCCTTGCTCACCAGGCCTCCGTAACGGTAGCCCTGCTTCCGCAGCCGCTCGATCGTGTAGAGATTGATTCCGCAGTGCACCGCCATGAAGGCCATGCCGTCGGCGCACTGCTTTTCGATCAGGTCGAAGAGCATCTCCTCATCGAGCTTGTTGGGGTCCCCGTACTTGCGGGCCGCCTCGCAGAAAGCCTGGTAGAGAGGGACGTTCCCCACCGGCAGATCGACGGCCCCGATGACCTCGCGGCGCACCCGGTCGAGGTCGCCCCCCACCGAAAGCTCCATCAGGGTGTCGGCCCCCGCCTTCTCGGCCGCCCGGGCCTTGCATATCTCGGCCTCGTAGTCGACGATGTCGCTGGAGGTGCCGATAGAGGCGTTGACCTTGGTGCGCAGCCCCTTGCCGATGCCGGCGACGCGGGCAGGCTTGCGGTTATGGTTCCAGGGGATGACGATCTTCCCTTCGGCGACCATCCTCCGCACGTATTCAGCCGCGACCTCTTCCCCGGCGGCGACGCCTTCCATCTGTTCGGTGATGACGCCCTGTCGGGCGAGTTCGATCTGCGTTGCCACTTTGAACCTCCTTAAAGATCAAAATCTGCACGCGGATAACATCTGATCCAATCGGATAAAATCGGATTAAACTTGGAGCCGTTCGGATTTTGCTTTTTAATCCGCAGTTATCAGATTGATCCGTGTGCGATATTTTTTTTCCTGGGCCCTTGTCGATCAGGTCACAAGAGGCTCCTTTTCTGACAGAACGCCACAAAATTCGTCGCCAGCTGCGGGTTGCTGCCGAAATGCAGGTGGATGTAGGAGCCCAGCACGTTGCCGGTGCGGTACCCTTCGACACCGAGTTTCTCGCTGCCCCGCCGGCTCAGGCCGTAGCAGGTCTGCACCGTGCCGGGGAGATCCATTTCCGAGTAGTGGAACTCGTGCCCCCGGGCCGTCGTTCCCTGTGGGCCCAAGGGATTATCGGCGGTGAAGGTCACCTCCCTGTAGCCCAGGGCCTTGCGTTTCTTCAGCATCCGCGCATGCCCCGGGAAGATCCCGGCCATTGCCATGTCATCGATGGCCCCGGCGAGAAGCATGAACCCGCCGCACTCGGCGTAGATGGGAACTCCGGCATCGGCCGCCTCGCGCAGATCGCGCAGCAGAGTTCCGTTTTTGGCCAGCCTTCCGGCATGCAGTTCGGGATAGCCTCCGGGAAGATAGATGCCGTCGATCCGCTCCGGCAGGGTCGCGTCGGCCAGCGGTGAAAAGGGAACGATCTCGGCCCCCGCCGCTTCCAGCAGCTCCAGGTTCTCCCGATAGCAGAAGCAGAAAGCCTCGTCCCGCGCCACGGCAATCCGGACTCTGGGGGTCAGGTCTTGACATTTGACAAGAGCTTCTTTGTCAAATGTCAAGACCTGACCCCTTCTTCCGGCAAGAAGCCGCTCGATATCGACGTGCCTCTCCATCCAATCGGCCAGACGTGCGATGAAGGATTCGTCCAGAGTCGTCTCCCCCGCGGTCACCAGTCCCAGGTGGCGCTCCTGCAGGGTCAGCTCCTCCTCCCGCCGCAGGCAGCCGAGAACCGGAGGGAGGCCCGGGACGGAGGCGACGGCTTCGCGCAGGAGCTGTTCGTGCCGATCGCTGGCAACCCGGTTGAAGAGCGCCCCGGCAAATTCGAGTTTCGGGTTGAAGGTGCAAAACCCCTTCAGAAGGGCGGCGGCGCTGCGGGCCTGGGAACGGGCGTCGACCACCAGCAGGATCCTGCCCCCCAGGCAGCTGGCAATCTCGGCGGTGCTCCCCTCGTCGGAGTCGCCGGCGGCGCCGTCGAAGAGCCCCATCACTCCTTCGATTACTGCCAGATCGGCCTCGGCCCGGCCCCGGTCAAAGGCCTCCCGGACAAAAGCTTCGCCGCACATCCATCCGTCCAGATTGCGCGACGGCCTCCCGCACACGGCGGCATGGTGGCCGGGATCGATGAAATCCGGACCGACCTTGAACGGGGCCACGGAAAGGCCCCGGCGCCTCAGGGCCGCGAGCAGCCCCAGGGTGACGGTGGTCTTGCCGCAGCCGCTGGCGGGAGCAGCGATGATTAAAGGCGCGGGACGAGAAAAGGTCATGAATCATCTCTCAGAGATGTCAAAATTGCTGTTTTGGTCACGCGTCCCTCGTCCCGGATTCACCCATTCAACAGCTTCACCACGGCGATGCCGTCGGGGTAGCAGTCGATGATGTTGAGGCAGCCGAAATCCTGTTCGATGTGAAAGAGCCTGTCCAGGGGCGCGCCGATGGCCCCGAGGAGGATGGTCCGGTTGACTCCGCCATGTCCCACGACCAGGACGTCCTCCCCCGGATGTGCGGCCACGATCTCCCCTATCGCCCCGCGCACCCGTTCGGCCATCTCGAGAAGGGTCTCGCCTCCGGGAACCCGGTAATGCACGATGTCGTCGAGCCGGGCCTGCCACTCCTCGGGATAGATCGCCTGGAGCTCCTTCCAGGTCCTTCCCTCCCAGTCGCCGATATGCAGCTCGCGCAACTCCTTCCGCAAGACCGGATCCAGCTCGTGCGGAACGGCCAGCATCCGGGCCCCCTCCGCACAGCGGGAGAGGTCGCTGCTGTACACGGCCTTTAAATTCTTGCTCTTGAGGCGAAGCTGCAGCAGACCGTACTGGGCATGGCCCTCGGAAGTCAGAGGGACATCGCCCTGGCCGTTGTAGCGTTTTTCATCGTGTCCGGCCACCTGGCCGTGACGGACGAGGTAGATCCGGGTCCGGGTCATATAAACTCCTTTCCGGCTCGCATTAGACAAATGGTCCCAGGCTGATCAAAAATGTCCAGATGCAAGGCGGACGAAATACTTCGGAAAAAGGCGTACCTGGAAGGTACGTCGTTGACGAAGGATGAGGACAGCGCAGCAGATGGGCGTTTTTCATCAGCCTCCTCAGTAGATCGCCAGCACCAGTAACAGCGTAAACACTTCGATCAGCTCCGTGGACGCCCCCAGCACGTCCCCCGTCACCCCGCCGAGGCGGATTTCGAAATAGCGGATCAGAGCCATGACCGCCAATCCCAGAAGAAAAATCAGGAAAAAGCCCTTCATCCCGAAGAGCACGATGGCGGCCAGCAGCAGCGTCCCGGTGGCGATGAGGGCTTCACGCTCCCCTACATGTTCGACGAAGGCGCTGCCGGTCCCTCCCTCGCTTCTGACATAGCGGCAGAAGGAGGCCAGCACCACCTGCACCCAGCGTCCGGCGGCGGGTGCGAAGATGAGCGCCCCCGACTTCATGTCCAGCGGAGTGTTGTAGAGTGAAAGATATTTGAGAAGCAGGACCATTACCAATCCCACCACCCCCATGGCTCCGACCCGGCTGTCCTTCATGATGCGGAGAACAGATGCCTTATCCTTGCCGCCGGCGAGCCCGTCGATGAGATCGGCGATGCCGTCCAGATGGAGGGCGCCGGTGAGAGCGATGAGGATCAGAATCAGGAGGCAGTCGAGAACCGCCCGGGGAATGAGGGGGGTCAGAACCCAGTTCAGAACCACCAGGGCGAGACCCAGGACCAGTCCCACCGCCGGGAAAAAAGCCATGCTCCGGCCCAGCCGCGGCGGCTCCATGGAGAGTTCCCGGGCGACCGGCAGAACGGTGAGAAAGGCGCCGGCGATACGGAAATCTTCCCACTCCTGTCTCATTTTTCACTCCCCTTGGCGACTCCCGCCTCGTAGAACGTCTTCACCTCGCGCAGAGCCCGCAATGAAGCCTCGACAAGCCCCATGGCCAGGGCGCCGCCGGTTCCTTCCCCGAGCCGCATGTCCAGATCGAGCATGGGGCGCTGCCCGATTCGCTCGAGCATGTGGCGGTGGCCGATCTCTACGGACTGGTGCGCGGCAAAGATGTAGTCGCGGACGTGGCCATGGAGTTCCGAGGCGATCAGGGCCCCGGCGGTGGAGATGAAGCCGTCCACGATGACCGGGATGCCCATGGCGGCACAGCCGATGACCAGTCCGGCAATCCCGCCGATTTCGAATCCTCCCACCTTGGCGAGCACGTCCACCGGATCTCCCGGATCGGGCGTGTTCACCTGCAGCCCCTGCTCGATCACCCGGATCTTGTGGGCCAGCGTGGCGTCATCGATCCCCGTCCCCCGATGGGTCACCTGGGCGGCGGTAAGACCGGTGAACACGGCGGCGATTGCCGAGGAGGGTGTGGTGTTGCCGATCCCCATGTCGCCGGTGGCCACCAGTTCGACTCCGGCCTCCCGGCAGGAGACCGCCAGATCGATCCCGGTCTCGAGGCAGCGGATGGCGTCCTCGCGGCTCATGGCGGGCCCCCGGGTAAAATTGGCTGTTCCCCTGCCGACCTTTTTGAGGAGCAGCCCGTCCATCGGCTGGAAGTCGTAATCGACCCCCATATCGACCACGATCACATCGGCCCCCGCATGGCGGGCGAGAGCGTTGATCGCCGCCCCTCCTTCAATGAAGTTGAGAACCATCTGGGGAGTGACCTCTTTCGGGAATGCGCTCACTCCCTCTTCCACCACGCCATGATCGCCGGCAAAGGTGAGGACCACCTTTTTCCCCACCTCCTCGCGACCGGTTATGGCCACATAGCGCCGCGCGAACTCCTCCAGCCTCCCCAGCGAACCCTTCGGCTTGGCCTGCCGGTCGATGCGAGCCTGGATCTCCGCCATCCTCTCCGGATTTACGGCTTTGATACGGTCGAGTGCACTCTGCAGATCGATGGGAGTCATGGGAACCTCTTGCAATTAATATAAAGGTAAGGGCACAAGAAAAATCGTTACTCACGCGAAGGCGCGAAGAAATCTATTCCATTTTTGAATCTTCGCGTTCTTCGCGGCTTCGCGTGAAAATTCAACAAATTCGGTTTCCCTATTTGAGCTTCACCGGCAGGCCGGAAACAACCAGCCACGCCTCGTCGGCAGCCGCGGCCAGGCGCTGATTGACCTCCCCCGCGAGATCGCGAAAAAGACGGGCCAGCCGGTTTTCCGGAACGATCCCCAAGCCGAGTTCGTTGGAGACTATGAACAGGGGCGCCTCGATCTCCGGCAGTCGGGCGATGAACCGTTCCACCTCCGCCAGCACCCGCTCCCTGCTCTCCTCGTGATGGAAGAGAAGGTTGGTCAGCCACAGCGTCATGCAGTCGAGAAGAACCCCACCCACCCCCTCCGTCGCCGCCGGCAGCCGCTCGGACAACTCCAGGGGCTCTTCAAGGGTGCGCCAGCGCTCCCCGCGGACCCGGCGGTGCATTTCCACCCGCTGCGCCATCTCGGCGTCATGGATACCGGCGGTGGCGACGTACAGGAGCTCTCCCGGGCACCGCTCCGCGAGAGACTGGGCAAAGCCGCTCTTCCCCGAACGGGCGCCGCCGGTGATGTAGGTCAGATGCGCCATCTAATAATCTATTCCTTTGCGCGCGGGGATTCCCGTCTGCATCGGATGCTTCACCGCCGCCATGACGGTCACCAGATCGGCCCGCGCCAGGAGGGCGTCCGGTGCATTGCGACCGGTGAAAACCAGTTCGACGCCGTCGGGACGCTCTTCCATCAGGCCGAAAACCTCCGCCAGGGGAAGATACTCCCGGTGCAGGACGTTGTTGATTTCATCAAGGATGACCAGGTCATACTCACCGCCGGCAGCCTTCGATCGGGCCAGATGGAAGGTCGTCGCGACGCTCGCCGCCACCTTCTCCCGGTCCGGAGAGGACCCGATGATGCCGACTCCGGAGGTCAGGATCTCCAGCCCCCGGGTGCCCTCGAGAAAAGAGATCTCACCGCTGGGCGGCTCGGCAGGCTTGAGAAAGCGGACAAGAAGAACCCGCAGTCCTTGTCCCAGGGCGCGGACCGCCAGGCCGACCGCGGCGGTGGTCTTCCCCTTGCCGTTTCCCGTATAGACCTGAATGAGCCCCTGCGCCATCTGTGCTCCTGCAACGAAAAAGCCCCGAGATCCGGCGGGATTCGGGGCGGTAGATAATGAGTCTGCCGAAACCTCTCCCGCGAAAGGCTCCTCATTCCATCCGGGCAGGTCTCCTGGCTTGTGGTTCATCCTATTCACCGGGCCTTCCCGTCTCGATGAGACAGTGGCATCATGTCCGGTTTTCGTCACCACACACAGTTGCGGGGCAGCGAGGGATTCTCACCCTCTTCCCTATTCTCCCTCCTTCGCCTCATGGCTAGGGCGGGCACCTGGATGTTTTATTGTTCGATCTTTGTAGCAGAGGGAGAAAGAGGTGTCAATGGAATAAGCCGGCAGGAACAAAGCCGGAGGAGGTCGGTGTTTCCCCGACGCGAAGTGTTCGGGTCAGAGTTCACGGTCCCGCCGGATGCGCATGTAGGATGGAAATTTGGGAATCCCGGACTGGTATTTCCCGTAGAACTTGAAGGTCACGACGGCGCCGACCGGCGGGGGCGATTCCCGTTCGGCGTCACTGAAACCACCACCGATCCTGAATTGAGTGCCATCGTCCAGTTCCACCAGAAGGGAGCCGAGTCGTCCCCGGTTCCTCCCTCTGCCCGGCAGATGCGCCACCACCGTCGCCTCGGCGTCCTGATAGTTTTTCACCTTCAGAATCTCCGAGCTGCGCCCGCCGGCGTAGAGGGCATCCGGCTTGCGAACGATCAACCCTTCACCGCCGAGATTTTCGATCCTCTGCAACTCCTGTTGCAACCGGGCCTGATCCAGGACCGGGATCTGCGGGATGACGAAAGCGTAAGGGGATGGGTGGGCTGCAAACCAGTCGCTGGCTTGGGCCAGTCGTCCGGTAAAGCCGCCGGGGGCCTGCGGAACATCGAAGATGGCGAACCTGAGCTGCAGCCAGCCGTCATGAGGCTGCCTCGTATTGACGATCGCAACGGTCTGCTCAAAACTGCCTCGCCCGCCCCAGAGCTCCCCCTCCAGTGGAAATGGCGGCAGATCTCGAATAAATGCAGCCGGCGGATTAAAGACGCGGCCGTTTTTGGACAGCAATTGCCTGCCGTCCCAGGTACCGCGCACCCCGTCAAGCTTTTCGCTCATCAACCAGCCGGAAACAGGAACCTGCCTCGCATAAACCTGCGGCAGCATCAGCTCCGCTGCAGCGGCATGAACGGCCGGCAGCATCAGTCCGCTGCTCAACAGCAGAGTGATGATGAGCAGACTTATGGGCGGTGACCCCGTTCGCCCTCCCCAACCGGTAGATGACATGCATCCCCTCCGACAATACTCTCGATGCGGACTTTGCAATCCGCAGGCCTACTCCAGCATGCCCTCACCTTGCCCGAACCGCAGCCCCTCCTCAATCCGCTCCCATATCTCATCCTTTCCCTCCCGCGTGGTGGCGGAAAAAAGCGTGAAGGCGTCGCGGGGCAGACCGGTAGCTTCCAGGATCGGTTTGATCTGCTTCTCCCGATGACCTCTGCCGATCTTGTCCGCCTTGGTGATGACCGGGATGGTGGGGATCTCGAACTCTTCCAGCCAGTCGAGCAGCTGCAGATCCTCCTCGCGGGGAACCCGGCGGATGTCGAAGAGAAGGACCACCGCGCGCAGACTGGTCCGGCTCTCCAGAAAGGTGCGGACCATCGGCCCCCATTCTTTTTTTACCGCCAGGGGCACTTTGGCGAACCCGTAGCCGGGGAGATCGACCAGGGAAAAGGCGTCGTTGATAATGAAGAAGTTGAGAAGCTGGGTGCGTCCGGGCGTGGACGATGTCCGCACCAGGCCTCTGCGGTTCACCAGCACGTTGATCAGCGAGCTCTTTCCCACGTTGCTGCGCCCGGCAAAAGCCACTTCGGGCAGTTCGGCCGGGGGATAATTGGCGGGCCGGGTGGCGCTCTTGTCAAATACGGCCGAATGGATGATCACGTCAGACTCCGATGTGAGGAAAAAAGGGCGCAAGGTGCGGCGAGCGACAGCTTAACCCACCCTGGCTATCGATTGCAATGCCGGCTGGGAAAACTGGACATCTGTGACCAATGTAGTAGTATATTAAAAGTTGTATCATTCATCATTATTGCTGGAACCACAAGGAGGACACATGCTCAGCGGGAAACTCCAGGACGCGCTTAACGAACAGATGAAAAACGAATTTTTCTCGGCCTATCTGTACATGGCCATGGCCGGCTATTTTCAGTCCGAGGATTTGCCCGGGATGGCAAGCTGGATGAGGATTCAGGCCCTCGAGGAAATGATCCACGGCGAACGATTCTTCAATTTTCTATGCGATGCCGCCGGCAGGACAGAACTGCGCCCCATAGAGGGCCCAAAAAACGCGTTCAGCTCGCCCCTTGAGGTTTTCGAGTTCGGGCTGGAGCACGAAAAATTCGTCACCAGCCGCATCGGACAGCTCATGGACCTGGCCCGGGAAGAGCGAAACCATGCGGCGGAAGTCATGCTGAACTGGTTCGTGACCGAGCAGGTTGAGGAAGAATCCAGCTTTTCACTGATCATCCGAAAACTGAAGAGGGTCGAGGGAGACGGCCGCGGGCTGCTGATGGTCGACCAGGAACTGGGGCAACGCACTTTCGTGCCTCCGGCACCGGGGGGAGCCTGACTCAGGCGCATATACGAGGTGATAAAAAACGAGGGGCGGTCGATTGGCCGCCCCTGTTTTAAACCAGAGTTGTCCTAATCCACCGGTGGGCAACCCAACACCTTGACGATTTGCAACCGGACGGCATAAACTGAATCCGGGGACTATGCTAAAATGAAATTGAAGAAAGAGTTCTTTGAGATTCTGGGTTGCACGATGTCGCTCGGCGTTACGTTCGCCAGCGCTTTACGATCGATATATTGCCCTCGGCGAAGCCGCCGTTGTGCGAGCCCGCCGCTGAGCGGGAGGCCTGAAGAGGCTTTTTAGGGGACGGATTTATACCTCAGGACGAGTAATCAATGGGCGAGTCGGCATCCCGGAGTTGCACCCCTTTCACCACGAAGCGACCTGTGCTATTATGAAATTGAAAGAAGGGTTGGTTCTTTGACAATTTAGGAGATGCGGAACTTTCTAAGACGTGAAAAGTCGAGTGAAAGCCGGCAAAGATCGTCAGGAGCTGATCACAGAGATCCTGCTGCCATCCGGAAAAGCGGAGGGAGGAGGGTGATCGCCCAAGGAAAGGCCGTATCTCTGAAAAATGAGTGTTGGTGATTACGCGGCCTCACGACTGAAGCCGTGTCATCCCATCCGCCAGGGCGTAATACCCCGGGAAAAAGGCGATGGTCTGAAAGGTTCAATACCAATCAGGTCCGGCAAGGAGCTGGTGTGGTACAGCCCAGTAGGATCTGAACCGACGGATTGGAGAAAAGCGGGCCGTGGTAACGCCAACACTTCATTCATTTTGAAAAAAAGAGCCCCATCCGCCTGGATGGGGCTCTTTTTTTATTGCAGGAAGGTAAGTTTCCGACCCGTTCCCGGGTCGGAAACACTAACGCGTCAGCTGCCGGTACTTGATCCGATGCGGCCGGTCGGCCTCGGCGCCGAGACGCTTCCTGCGGTCCTCCTCATACTCCGAGTAGTTCCCTTCGAAGAAGGTCACCTGGCTGTCGCCCTCGAAAGCGAGAATATGGGTGGCGATCCGGTCCAGGAACCAGCGGTCGTGGCTGATCACCACGGCGCATCCGCCGAAGTTCTCCAGCGCCTCCTCCAGGGCCCGCATGGTGTTGACGTCGAGATCGTTCGTCGGTTCGTCGAGAAGGATGACGTTGGCCCCTTCCTTGAGCATCTTGGCCAGATGCACCCGGTTGCGTTGACCGCCGGAGAGGGCCCCAACCTTCTTCTGCTGCTCACTGCCGGAGAAGTTGAACCGTGCCACATAGGCGCGGGAGTTGATCAGATGCTTGCCCAGTTCGATCTGCTCCTGACCGCCGGTGATCTCCTCCCAGATGCTCTTGTCCCCATTGAGCTCGCGGCTCTGGTCGACATAGGCGAGCTTGACCGTGTCGCCGAGGCGGATCGCCCCGCCGTCGGGCTGCTCCTGACCGGTGATCATCCTGAAGAGGGTCGTCTTGCCGGCGCCGTTGGGCCCCACGACTCCGACGATGCCGCCGGGAGGCAGGGAAAAAGCCATGTTCTCCACCAGCAGCCGGTCGCCATAGGCCTTGTCGACGCCGTCGGCCTCGATGACCACGTTCCCCAGACGAGGCCCGGGGGGGATGTACAGCTCCAGCTCCCGCTCGCTTTTTTCCGCCTCCTGGGCAAGGAGCTTCTCGTAGGCGCTGATGCGGGCCTGGCTCTTGGCGTGGCGTCCCTTGGGACTCATGCGGATCCACTCGAGTTCCCGCTCCAGAGTCTTCTGCCGGGCGCCTTCGGCCTTCTCCTCCCGCCGCAGACGCTCCTGCTTCTGCTCCAGCCAGGAGGAGTAGTTCCCTTTCCAGGGAATCCCTTCGCCGCGGTCGAGCTCGAGGATCCAGCCGGCCACGTTGTCGAGAAAGTAGCGGTCGTGGGTGACGGCAATGATCGTTCCCGGATAGCGCTGCAGGTGATGTTCGAGCCAGGCGACGCTTTCGGCATCGAGATGGTTGGTCGGCTCGTCGAGAAGCAGGATGTCCGGTTTCTGCAGCAGCAGCCGGCAAAGGGCCACGCGCCGTCGCTCGCCGCCGGAGAGGACATCGACCTTCGCTTCGCCGGGGGGGCAGCGCAGGGCGTCCATCGCCATCTCCAGACGGCTGTCCAGGTCCCAGGCGTCGAGAGCATCGAGCTTCTCCTGCACCTGGGCCTGCCGGTCGCAAAGAGCCTCCATATCCGCATCCGGGTCGGCAAAGGCGGTGTTGATCTCCTCGAACTCCTTGAGCAGGTCGACCGTCTCCTGCACCCCCTCTTCGACCACCTCGCGAACCGTCTTGTTCACGTTGACCAGCGGCTCCTGTTCCAGATAGCCGACGGTGTAACCGGGAGAGAGAACAGCCTGGCCGTTGAACTCCTTGTCCACGCCGGCGAGAATGCGCAGCAGTGAACTCTTGCCGCTTCCGTTGAGGCCGAGAACGCCGATCTTGGCGCCGTAGAAATAGGAAAGGGAGATATCCTTGAGGACCGGTTTTTTGTCGTAGAACTTGGACACCCTCATCATGGTGTAAATGATCTTATTGCCTTCGTTGCTCATCGCTTACTGCGACCTCCTGTTCTTTTTTGGGGAACATCCTGTGTCCCATCAGACGGTTATACTAGCGTTTTTCAGCCTCTACCGCCAGTGAAAACGGCGCCCTCTCCTTGACATCATTCCGGCCGGCTATACACTCGACCATAGACGATGTCGATCATTTTTCATTCTGGTATCGGCATCTCTAATGTGCACGAAGGGAGGTGAGAAGGGATGAAGAAGACGTTGAGCGAAAAGGCGCTGCAGCAGGAGGCCGCCTTCTGGGACGCCCTGAAGAAGGCCGCCAAGGAAAATACCGGGAAATCCTGCCGCAAGTGAAACAGCTGAAAAAGCGGAAGCTGAAGCTGCCGGTCGGCGGCCAAAAAAACAGGCAGACAGGGAAAAGTATCGGTCGCGGTGCGGATCCCTGTCTGTTTTTACGAGCTAAGCGGGAAATTGCATGTCCATAAGCAACAATTTCGATTTCTTTATCCAGTGGCACCTCACCGAACGCTGCAATCTCGCCTGCCGGCACTGCTATCAGTCCGGTGGGAACCGGAGCGAACCGACCCTGCCCGAGATCAGAGCCGTCGTCGACGAATTCGCCGATATGCTGGAGGCCTGGAGCAAAGCCTACGGCGTAAGCTTTTCGCCCGCCTTTAATCTCACCGGGGGTGAACCGCTGCTGCGAAGCGATCTGGATCCGATTGTCGAACTCATCGGCGAGACGGGGGCCTCCATTTATATTCTCAGCAACGGCACTCTGATCGACAGGGGGCGGGCTCAGCGTATGGCCGCCCTCGGAGTAAAGGGAGTGCAGGTCAGCTTCGAGGGACCGCAGGACATTCACGATGTCATCCGAGGGGCGGGTAGCTGGCTTGCCGCCCGTTCCGGCGTGGAAAATCTGATCGATGGGGGCATTCCCGTCACCCTGAATGTCACCCTGTCGCGCCTCAATGCCGGCAGGATGGCGGAGATGGTTTCACTGGCGGCGGAACTCGGAGCGCAGCGGCTAGGCTTTTCCAGACTCGTCCCTGTCGGCCGGGGATTGGAACTGGCCGAGGCAATGCTGACCCCGGACGAAGTCCGAAATCTCTATGCAGAGCTTCTTGCCGTCGACATTCCCGGCCTGGAAATCGTGACCGGCGATCCTGTGGCCACACAGATGCATGCCCCTTCACCGGCGAGGAGGGGTGAGACTCCCCTGGGAGGCTGCGCCGCAGGCGTCTCCGGTCTGACTCTCCTCCCGGATGGTACCATTCTCCCCTGCCGCCGCCTGGAAATCCCCCTGGGCAACATCCGCTCCGATTCGCTGCGGGAGGTGTGGGCCACCTCCGAGGTTCTGGCCTCCCTGAGAGATCAGAGCCTGTATCAGGACCGATGCGGCGCCTGCGACCGATGGTCCGGCTGCCGCGGGTGCCGCGCCATTGCGTGGGCCTGGACTCGGGCCCGTGGAGGTGAAGGCTGCCTGGCCTCCGACCCCCAGTGTTTTATCGAACAGGCCTGAAATGACCACTTCCGTGAAATAACTGCATCCGATCTGGTATTTTGCCTCAAATCCCACCTCATTGGCGTATCAGCCTTCGCCCGAAACCCCCAGAAAACCCTTGATTTGTTTTATTTTGCGTCATTTCGCCGAGCCCCTTCAGTGTATAGACTATTTCTGATATTTAATTACATCTATTTTGAGATCAATTTTCTTCTAATGAAATTTCCAACATCCTGATTTCTAAACCACTCCACCTCGGGTCATCCCTTTTGGCATAGATTTCGTAATATGAATATCCATATCGTTGACTATTTACATAGTCGTCTATCGGCTTAAAGGCATATCAAGGGCAAAAAATCGGAGCGCACACTGCGCCGTAACGTCAACTCGATTATGGAGGTAGCACCATGAAACGTATGACCGGAATCATCCTCACCCTGATCCTGCTCGCACTCTGCACCAGCTTTGCCCTGGCGGCAGAAGGCGGCAATCCCAAGAAAGGAAAGTACCTGTACAAAAAAAATTGCAAGTCCTGCCACGCCGCCGGCGCCGAAGGGGGTGAATTGACTCCTCTCTCCAAGACCCAGGCCCAATGGGATCGTTTTTTCGAAAAAAAGGGCCAGGCTTGCCAGGGGCACGCAAAAATTTCCGAAAAGGACGTAAAGGATGTTCAGCAGTTTCTTTTCGATCACGCCGCCGATTCCGATCAGCCGGAAACCTGCGGTTAAAGGCACCGGTTTCGCTGGCCGGCCCGCCCCGACGCCGGGGCGGGCCGGCTTATAACATTTTCTCAGGAGGCAGAATTCATGCGTAAATTACTTATTCTTCTGATTGCGGCTCTGCTCGCCGTCCCCTCCGTCGCCATGGCGGCCGAGAGCGTCGATGAGCTGCAGAGGAAAATCCAGGAGATGACCCTGGAACTCAACGAACTCAGCAAGCGCGTCGACAAGACGGAGCGGCACACAGCCCTCGACCGCATCAGCTGGTACGGCGATCTGCGGGTGAAGGCCGACACTCTTCATTACAAGGACGTCACCCGATCCCAGGGTGTCTTCTTCGACTTCGCCGACTTCGGCGCCCGGGCCATGGGTGGGGAATTCGGCGACCCCGGCGACCCGGCCTCCCCCATCGCAAAATTCGTGACCGCCTTCCCGCAGCAGGCGAACACGTTCTTCACGGGAGGCTATGCCCCCCAGGACTTTTTCATCATCGCCGCCCCTGAAAAATCCGACATCAACAACGACATTCTGTATACCACCCGGCTGCGCCTGGGCATGAAAGCCAAAGTATGGGAGAATGTGAATTTCTCAGGCCGCCTCTCCATGTACAAGAACTGGGGTGACTCCACCGGCTCCAAGGTCTTCGACTCCTGGAACTCCTTCACCATGGACGGCACCAACGGCGGCAACACCACCGGCGACTGGGTGCGGGTCGAGCGGGCCTACTTCGACTGGAAGGATATCGGCGGCAGCAACTTCTATCTCTCCATCGGACGCCGCCCTTCCACCTACGGCCCTCCCAGCCAGTACCGCGAAAATGAGATGCGCGGCGGCACCCCCTCCGGCCACCTGGTGCACTTCAATTTCGACGGCATCACCATCGGCTACAAGCTCGGCAAGCACACCGGAGTCGAGGGGCAGGTGGTGCGCTTCTGCTACGGCCAGGGCTTCGAGTCCGAGTGGGGGAACGGCGAACTCTTCAACGAGATCGACACCGACGACGTCCATCTGGGCGGATTCAATATCGACGCCATCAATGACGGCACCAACTTCCTGCAGTTCACCCTCTTCCGGGCCGAGGACGTGACGGACGGCTTCAAGGGGGTCATCGCCTTCCCCAGCCAGTTCGCCCAGCAGCTGGCCCCGACCATGTGGCAGGATCTGCAGAACTTCCCCAACTTCAACTTCGTCACCCGCGTCCAGCCGAGCACGAACATCGGCGACATCATGCTGGGCGGCGTCGGCTTCACCCGCGAGGAGATGAACGGCGTCAACTGGTTCGCCTCCCTCGGCTGGACCCGCACCGATCCCAACGGCAAGGCCGGCATGTTCGGAGGCCTCCTCTCCGATCCCGTCTACCAGGCGGCCCTGGTCCCCGATCCCGCCGGAGGCGAGATGATCATGCCGATGGTGACCGCCACCCCTTCGAGCAACGACGAAGAGGACGGCTACTCGGTCTACGTGGGCGTCCAGGTGCCGGCGCCGCTGGGCAAGTTCGGCCTGGAATACAACTACGGCTCCAGGTACTGGACCCCCTTCACCCAGGCTCAGGACGACGTGGTCGGCAGCAAGCTGGCCACCCGCGGCCATGCAGGCGAGGCCTATTACATCTTCGACATCAATCCGAACATGTTCATCAAGGTCGGCGCAATCTACTACGACTACAAGTACACCGGCAGCGGCTCTCCCGTCGGCGCTCCGGTCAAGATCGAGGACGTCCAGGACGGCACGGCGGCTTCCATCCTGCCGGCGGTCGACGAGGTCTGGGACGGCTATGCCTCTCTGACCGTCAAGTTTTAAAATTCCACCCGGGGAGAGGCATTCCGCCTCTCCCCCCTTCAAGCAGAAACACATATGATAATTCAGATTATTAGAACGATTTTCAAAGGAGACTGACGTGTCACGTCTGAGCGAAAAAAAACTGAGCCGCCGCCGCTTTCTCGGGCTCTCTTCCTGCGCCCTGGCCGCGGCGACCGTCGGCTCGCAGGTCAAGGTGCTGAAGGCGCTGGCCAGGACGGGCGATGTGGATGAACTCACCGCCGGGCCCGGTCAGGACGTCTTTACGAGCTGCGGCATGTGCGTGAACAAGTGCGGGGTGATCGCCCGGGTGCGCAACGGGGTCATCCACAAGCTCGACCCCAATCCCAACTTCATCAAGAGCCGCGGAATGCTCTGCGCCCGGGGCAACGCCGGAGTCAAGGTGGTCTACGATCCGGACCGTCTCAAGTACCCCCTGATCCGGGTCGGCAAACGGGGCGAAGGCAAATGGCGGCGCGCCTCCTGGGACGAGGCGCTGGATCTGGTGGGCAAGAACCTGAACGAACTGGCGGAGAAATACACCCGCGCCGGCACCATGTTCGCTTCCACCGAGGGAACCTTTTCCGAACACTTCTTCCTGCAGCTGGCCGAGTGCTACGGCTCGCCGAACACGGTGCGCCACCCTTCGCTGTGCCTGGCTTCCAACATCCAGGGGTTCGGGGCGACCTTCGGCACCAGCCCCACTCCGGATGTCTTCAACGCCGACTACATCATCATGAGCGGCGCGAACCGCAGCGAAGCCCTCATCACCCCCGACTCCGTCGACATGCTCAAGGGCGAAGGCGGTCGGCGCAAGCTGGTTTATCTCGATCCGCGCTTCACCAAGACCGCCGCCAAGGCCGACGAGTGGTTCCCGATCAAGCCCGGAACCGACATGGCCTTCATCCTGGCCATGACCCACGTGATCGTCAAGGAAGAGCTTTATGCCAAGGGCTTCGTCGAGGAGATGACGGTCGGCTTCGACAACCTTGCACCGCATGTCGAGCCCTATACCCCCGAATGGGCGGCGGACGAGTGCGAGATCCCCGCCGCCGACATCCGCCGCATCGCCCGCGAGTTCGCCGCCGCCGCACCGAAGGCGGTCTACTACCAGGGACGCCGCTCCTCCTTTTTCGCCAACGACACCCAGATGCGCCGGGCCATGGCCATCCTCAACGCCGTGGTCGGCAACTGGGACGTCAAGGGGGGGATGGTTCCCAACAGCTCAATCAAGCTGACCAGCCACGATTACCTCGCTCCCTGGTACGACGATGTCCCCGGCCGGCTGGATAAGGACAGCGCCACCTATCTCTCGGAAAAGGACGGCTCCTGGGTGACCTTCCGCGACCGGGTGCTGGAAGGGAGGCCCTATCCGGTCAAGGGAATGATGATCTACAAGCAGAATGTCGTCTCTTCGGTCCCCAACCGGGCCAAGACCCTCAGGATGATCGAGCAGATGGATTTCATCTGCACCATCGACATCACCATGAGCGACACCGCCTGGTACTCGGACGTCGTTTTGCCGGAAGCCACCTACCTGGAGCGTCAGGACCCCCTTGAATCGCTCGGCGGCATTCTCCCCGTCGTCGCCTTCCGCCAGCCCTGCATCGAGGCGATGTTCGAGAGCAAACCGAACCTGTGGATCATGCAGCAGATCGCCAAACGACTCGGCGAAGAGGTTTACGAGCAGTTCGACTTCACCATCGAGGAGCATATCCACCATCAGGTGAAGCACAATCCCAAAATCCTCGAGGATCTCAAAACGACCGGAGTTTATTACGAAAAGACCGAGCCGACCTACGGCAAGACCCTGGGCAAACGCCTCAAGACCAAGAGCGGCAAGATCGAGATCTACTCGGATAAGTATGCCGAAAACGACCTCGATCCCCTTCCGGTCTACAAGGCGCCGGAGGCAGTCCCCACCCGCAGATACCGTCTGCTGGTCGGCCGCAGCGCCTACTTCACGCATGGTACGACGAACAACAACCCGTACCTTCACGACCTGATGCCGGAGAACACGCTGTGGCTGAATGTTGAGGAGGCCCGCAAAAGGGGGCTCAGAAACGGACAGATGGTGCGAGTGAAGAGCGCCGTAGGACTGGAAACCCTGAAGCTGGAAGTCACGGAGAAGATCCGACCCGACAGCGTCTATATGGCGCACGGCTTCGGCGTACTCTCCAAAGGCCTGACCAAGCTCCACGGCAAGGGAGGCTGTGACGCCGCCCTGATCGAGGAGAAGGTCTGCCCCATCTCCGGCAATGTCGCCATGCACGAGACGTTTGTGGAAATCCTCCCGGCCTGATCGGCCTGGATGTTCAAGGAGTCTTTATCATGAAGAAGAACAAGCGCTACGCCATCGTGCTCGATACCAGAAAGTGTATCGACTGCAAGGCCTGCACGGTAGCCTGCAAAGCCGAGAACGACGTGCCGCTGGGACGGAACAACTACCGCAACTGGGTCGATGACGGCGAACTGCGGGGGGCTTATCCCACTCTTGGCCAGAGCTTCACCCCCAGTCAGTGCCAGCACTGTGGCAATCCGCCCTGCGCCCATGTCTGCCCCACCAGGGCCACCGAGGTCAGCGAGGACGGTATCGTTCACGTGGTCGCCAAAAAATGCATCGGCTGCAAGTATTGCCAGACCGCCTGCCCCTACAACGCCCGCTACTACAACGAGGAGATCGGGGCGGTGGACAAGTGCACCTTCTGCGCCCATCGAGTCTACAACGGGCGCGTCCCGGCCTGCGTCGAGACCTGCCCGACCAAGGTCAGGACCTTCGGAGATATCAATGATCCGCACAGCGAAGTTTCCCGGCTGCTGGCCAGGAATCCTTCACGGGTGCTTAAAAAATCGCAGGGGAGCAAACCCTTCCTGTTCTATCTGATCTAAAGGAGAAAGCCATGTCCTTTTTTAAACATCGCCCGCCCCTGCCGCTGTGGTTCGCCGTTCTCGGCGCCGGGATGCTCGCGGGTCTTCTCGGAGTCGGAGCGGTCCTGCTTCACGGACACGCCGAGGTCTACAACGTGACACGGGAGATCCCCTGGGGAATCCTCATCTCCACCTACGTTTTTCTCGTCGTTTCCAGCACCGGCCTGTGCCTGGTGTCGAGCCTGGGGCACGTCTTCGGCATCAAACATTTCGAGTTCATCGGCAAGCGGGCCATCCTCCTGGCCATCCTTACCCTGCTGTGCGGATTCGGAACCATTGCCATGGAACTCAACCACCCGATCCGCATGGCCCTCTATGCCGTCATCAGCCCCAATTTCACCTCCGCCATCTGGTGGATGGGGACACTCTACGGACTGTACCTCGTCCTGCTGTGCGGCGAGTTCTACTTCCTTATGAAGGGGATGCACAGGGGGGCCTTCACCATGGGGATGCTCGGCTTCATCGCCGCCGTCACCGCCCACTCCAACCTCGGGGCCGTTTTCGGACTTCTCGAAGCCCGTCCTTACTGGCACGGCTCATTTCTCCCCATTTACTTCATCCTGTCGGCCCTGGTCTCCGGCGGGGCGATCGTCAGCATGATCGTCTACTTCAATCACAAGGAGAGCGGCACTCGCATGCCCCAGCGCTACAGCGAGTTCATGGGGACCCTGGGTAAACTGCAGGCGCTTTTTCTGACCATCCTGATCTTCTTCGTCGTCTGGAAGATCATTCCCGGCGTCTACGGCCGTCCGCCGGAGAAATACGAGGCGACCATGGCCGTGCTCAGCGGACCTCTCTCTTTCAACTTCTGGTTCTTCGAGGTGCTGATCGGCATGCTCATCCCGGTCATTCTCCTGCTGAACCGCCGCACCCGTACCCCGCTGGGGGTCATGTACGCCGGCCTCCTCTCCACCTTCGGCATCTTCTTCATGCGCTTCGACCTGGTCATCGCCGGTCAGCTCGTCTCCATGCGCGAAGGGGCCGGAGACCTGGTGAGCGGATTGCTGCAGTACACCCCCTCCCTGGTCGAAGTCGCCATCGTGGTCGGGGCGATT